>JBAZIR010000444.1:0-4900 GCA_041651735.1 Verrucomicrobiia bacterium
TGCCGGCACGGGGCGAGGCGGTAAAGAACGTGCCCGTCAACGGACGTTGCAATGGGATGCGGACGGCGGTCGAGATGGAACCATCAGGCTCGACGCGGATCGCGTAACTGCCGGTTTGCGCCTTGGTGGCGGGCGTGGTTCCCACGATGTTGTAGAGAATGTAGAGTGTATGGTCCGGGGTGATATGGAACCGCGGTTGGCCGGTCGGTTGCACCGGGCCTGTGGTTTCGCCGCCGGAGAAGAGTACACGTTTCTGAAGCACCTTCCCTTCCTTCAGAACTCCATACCAGAGCCGGCAATCGCGCTTGATGTCGGGGAAATGAATCTCGCGCAGTTTCGGATGGATGGGATTCTGTTGCCACACGACGTGCACCCGGCCATCCGGCATGATCACACTATCGCCCAAGGTCAAGGTGCCTCCATCGTCCATGGTGTCAGCCACCACTGTCCATTGCGTGAAGGGACGGGATGTGATATCGGGCGTCCAGGCGTAGTGGATCTTGCGCATGCGCCACCCCCATTTGTCCCGGCCCCAGGTCTCGGTCTTCAGCGGGTCGATCCGGTTCCAGATGTTGTAGGGCGAGGTGCCGATGTAATGTGCCTGGCGATCAACGAGGATCGCATTGGCGTAGTTCACGGGTGTGCAGGGACCGTGCCAGACGGCATACTTCGGGTCTTCTCCCTTGGGCCATCTCAGTTGTCCAGTCGTCCACTTGCCGTCCCTGTCCAGAAACGCCCACATGGAATCTGTGTTCCCGACTTTGTTGAACAGAACGAACTCGCTGTTCTTTCCATCGGCCGCGAAAGCGCGGTAGGTGTGTTCGGTAAAGGCGGGATTGCTGTCCCAGTGCGGGACCAGATGTTTCGGTTCCTGTCCGGGATGAGTCGGGTCGAACTCCAGAAATTCCGGCCGGGCAGGCCCGCCCTTGAATGGGGAGGAAATGCCGCCGCCTTTCTTGATGTATGGGGCTTTCCCAAAATCAGGAGGAGCAGGAACCCAAGGGGCCAACGTTGGATTGACCGACATGAGCAGCCGGCCCGAGTAACTCACGCCCACCGGACATGGCTCGCGCGTGCGGTCCTTCTGATCGCGCTGACACAATCGCCACCCATCCGCGCCGCGCTCATACAAAGCCCAGCGGGCATTGTTGAGAGGGGCACAGCCCGGCACAGTCTCGAAAGCACTGACGTAGAGTTTGTCGCCCAAACGCACGATCTGCGAACTGCCCGAACCCCAGAACATCCCCGAACCGTTATTGGTCGCTTCATAAGGAGGTGGATGGCAGGCGACCTCATCGACCTCGACCTTCACTTCGAATGGCGCTTTGTTCTGTTCGGCGGTCCCATTTGATTTGGCGGAGCGATGACGAAGGACGCTGCCGAACAACGTTGCGCTGGGCTTGCCGTCATCAACGGCCGTGTGCCCTGCGAGGAAGACGTAGCGCACGCCGGTGGCATACTCTTGCGGTTTTGCGAAAGTGGCTTGGTCACGGTAGGTGGCCGGGTCGAACACCACGATGTCGGCATGATAACCGGGACGAAGATAGCCGCGCTCTGGGATGCCGAAAATGTCAGCGGGAAGGCCCGTCGCGCTGCGGATGGCATGGGGTAACGGGATGACCTTATCCTGGATAGCGTAGCGGCCGATCTTCCGCGCGAAGGTGCCGAAATTGCGCGGGTGATGGTGCTCGTTGGGATTCACCGAGCGCGCTGCGCCGTCAGAAGCTGTGGCCACCCAAGGCAGCGCCATCGCCCAACGCACGTCCTTTTCGGACATTGAATGGCTGACGATCTGCGGGTTCTCCTGAGCCACAATTTTGAGCACGAGGTCCACCATTTCGATTTTTTCCTGGGCGGCGATTTCCTTCAGGCTCTTGCCAACGTAATCGGGGAACTTCTTGCTGGTGGCGATCACGATTGTTTCGGTGCGACCAAGCTGATCGGCGATCACTCGTCGAACGAGCGCAGCGAACTCGGGGTTTTCTGCCATGCGTTTGCCCAACTCGTGGCGCTTGCACCACTGAATCTGGTTTTCGGGCAGCGTCCCATCCATCAGCGAAAAGGAATTGGCCGTATAGGGATATTGGTCGGCCGTGATCTTCCGCCCCTGCGCGCGAGCCTTCTCGATCATGGCCACGGCGTCGCGGATGCGGCCCCAGTTGGGGATTTGCATGGACTTGAAATGCGAAATATGGACTGGGGCGCCTGATTCGCGCCCGATGCGGATGGCCTCCTCAACTGCCTTCAACAGATGGTCTCCTTCGTCGCGCATGTGGCTGACATAGAGGCCGCCGTGAGACGCCACTACCCGGGCGAGGGCGATGAGTTCGTCGGTCTCGGCGTAAGAGCTGGGCGGGTAGATAAGCCCGGTGGACATGCCCCACGCGCCGTCACGCATGGCTTGATCAACCAGGGCTTTCATGCGCTCCAACTCCTCGGCCGTCGGCGGGCGGCGCTGGCTGCCCATGACCTTGCCGCGGATCGAGCCTTGGGGAGCCAGGAGCAAGATGTTCACGCCGGCCCTGTTGGTCTCAACGCCGGTGAGGAATTTAGCCGCGTCCACTGGACCACCACCGCAGTTGCCCGTGACCATCGTGGTGCAGCCTTGGATGAGATAGTTCAGACAGGGACGAACGCCGGGCTGGTTGAGCGTTGAATCCGTGTGCGTGTGGACATCAATCAGTCCGGGGGCGATGACCAAGCCCTTGCAGTGGATGGTGCGGCCGATCTTGCCCGGCGTGATCTTGCCAACGGCGACGATGCGTCCGTCGCGAACCGCCACGTCGCCGACCACCGGCTTCGCGCCGGAACCGTCGTGAATCGTGCCGCCAAGAAGCAACAGGTCTGCGTCCACCGGCGCAGCCAGCGCCGGCACGGCGAGTGTTGCCAGACTGATTCCCAGGACTACGTTATAGAGAAGGGCGTCTATCTTGCCAGTACGCCGAACATGATTAATCATGAAAGTGTTTCCTGATGCCAACGGGGTGGGGGTGAAAGACGTTCAATGACCGGCGGTCTTCTTCGCCGGTTGCTCCTTGCCGAAATAGCCGAGTTTCTTCAGCGTGTCGGCGATGTGCGGATAGATGCGCATTGCGTTGCGGAAATAAATTTTCTCCAGCACGTCGAGCGGCAACGACAGCCCGCGCATCTTGAACTCGTCCTTGATACCGCTGGGCAGTTCCTTGTCGGTCTCCAGAAACTCGAAATACCGCTGATACTGCGGAACCTTGTCCCGGATGTTCGGCAGCTTTTTGTCCAGCGTCGGGACGAACCACTGGCTGGCCATGTCGGTCCCGAACAGGATGCGGTCGGCGTATTCGATCATGAACTCACGCAAATTGTCGCGTCCCACGTCGTGCAGGAAGTTCGGCACGGTGGCAAGGTCCACGTTCAGGTTTGGATACGTTGTGAGCATGTACCGCAGATAGTCCAGTTGCTCGTCTGAGAGACAGAGCCAGAGCATGTGGGCGTTGACGATGACCAGTTGCGGGTGCTTCTTCAGCACGTTCTCCCACGCGTGCTGCTGCCGCCAGAACTCCACCGGCTCGGCAAACCATTCCGTGCGTTTGCCGAAAGTGCCGCAGGGGTTGGATACATGGGGCGAGGTCGCCACCATGCCGATTTGCTCCATCGCGTAGAAGGTCGGATCGTTGGCCGGCTGGTCAATCTGAACGCCGCGCTGCCAGCCGGGGTAGAACTTGAAGCCCATCACGCCGCGCTTCTGCCATTCCACGAGTTCCTGCGGCGAGAACCGCAGGCCGTCCTTGATAGTGAAATCGCTGATGCAGAATTGGATGCGGCCCTCGTAACGCTTGCGCATTTCGTCCAAGTCCGGCGGCTCGGCACGGCCGAGACCGATGAACAAGGCGAGGTCCGCGTGGAGTTGTTCCTGGACCGCTTTGCGCAACTCCATCACTTCGTCCAGGGTTTTCCACGCGTTGCCGATGTGCGTGTGCACATCAATCCGCGGCATGGTCGCCAGCGTGAAGGGACTTTTGGCTTGAGCGCCGCCGCTTTTCGCAACGGGGTCCGCTCCGCCGGCGTTCGAAGCGGCGATCATGCCCAAACCCGCAAGCGCGGTGGCAGATGTCTTGAGGAAATCGCGGCGTGAAGTGGAAATGTTTTTAGGGAGAGGGTTCATCGAGGTTCTTTCTGTGATGATTATCTCATGTTCAACGCTCTGAAGAGGCAAAGTCAATTCGTTCTCTGAACGTCTCTTGGCGTGACTACCAGCGGATAGTCCGGAAGAAGCGGCTGGTCGAGAATGCGGCACACGCTGTTCTCTCGTTGTACCTTCGCCGGCTCATAGAGCCGCGTTTTCACGAAATCCACAAGAACAAATTTTCGGATTCCGCCGATGAATGATCGCTGGAGTCTACTTCTCTTCCTTCGCGCTTTGCTGATAATAACCGTAGTGAGTCAACAGTGTCAGCCGTTTGGCGGCGTATTCCAGGAGCTTCTGCGTCCAGGCAAGCTGTTCGTCGTAGAAGACGCTTGTCCAATCGTGCTGGCAATGCGACCAACACCACCCGCCGACAGCGACGCGGTCCACCTGTGTCTTCAAATACTTGTGATAGACCGACCAGTTCTGCCAGCCGTGCGCGCGGCGCCACTGGGCATCGATCCATCCCTGCATCGGGATTTCGAGAAGATCGGGGAAACCCTGCCGCGCATATCGGAACGGCTGCACTTCCCAGCCGAGCGGGAAGTAGTCGTGGCTGTTGCGCCCGTAGGAGCGGACGTAGGACATGCCGTGGCGCGCCACGAGTTGGAGAATGTCGGGCCGGTCGCCCAGACCGCGGTAGTAGGAGTAGGGCGCTGTGATGCCGCGGCAGTGAACGCCGAGATGCTTCCGGAGCAACTCCACCGGCCGGGCCAGTTGTTCCTCGATGCGATCAAA
>JBAZIR010000445.1:0-4848 GCA_041651735.1 Verrucomicrobiia bacterium
GAGCACAATCGGCGTCTGCGGACGCGCGGCCCGCAGCATCTTCACCAGCGGGGGACACTTCTTCCGCACGTCGGCGGGACCCATGTTGGGCGAGCAATCAATGACATACGCCGCCGCGTCTATCTTGCAGAGCAACTCGCCCACTGCCGCGTCCATCCGGCCGTTGCCTGAGAAGCCGATGTTCACCACCGGCTGGTCGAAGCGCCGGCCGAGAATGGCGGTGTGGACCATGCCGGGCCGGGACGCGCACGCGCCGTGGGTGATGGAGGTGCCGTAGAAAACGATGGGTTTCGCGTTGCGCGGCGGCAGGCCCTCGAACTTCGCGCCCTTGGTCACGCCGATTTCCAGCGACTCGACGCCGTTATAGAGCGGCAGATACGCGGCGTATTCGCGCAGGCCGGGCTTGAGATCGGCCTGGATGGCCTGCCTGACTTCCTTCTTGTCCGGCTTCGTTACGTTCACCCAGCGCCACTTGCCGCGCTCGTCGCGGGCGTAGAGGTCCACGCCGCTGACGCCGGTCGCCGGCATATGCGTCATCGCGACGCGCTCGCTGCGCAACACATAATGCGCCCAAATCGCCGTCGCGTCGGTCTTGAAGCGAACCATCATCCCCGCGCTGTCGCGGCTCAGGTTCCACACTGCCGGCGTCACCTTGCCCTCGGCGACGGCGGGCAGGCGGTCGAACCATCGCTTCCGCTCCATCTCCGGCCACGCCCGGCCTTCGACGCCCCATTGGGTCACGTCGTGCCAATCGAGCGCGGGCGGCGGCGGCGCAGGCTTGGCGGGCGCGGCGGACTGGACATTGAACGTCGCGAGCATGAACGCCCACGAGAGCGGGATGAGATGACGGGGTTTCATAGTGCGGATGGTTTCTATTTCTTCGTTCGGGTGGATTTTTCGAGCGCGAGCCGGCTGTCGAACCAGCCGAGCATTTCCTGCCACATCTCCGGCGTGTACACATGGCCGATGCCGGGATAGATCACGCTGCGAAAATCGTCAGTCTTGTCGAAGAGCCGCCACGCGGGAGCGGCGGCGCTTTCGATCTTCCGGATGCCCGACACCGGCGAGCCGGCGTCATCGGCCCCGGCCAGCGAGAGAAACGCGCGCGGCGCGATGCACGCGACGACCGCCTCGCTGTCAAAGTGGTTGAGCATGCCCGGCACGAAGTAATAGATGCCGTGCGCCTTCAACATCTGCGACTCGATGAGGTCGCGGTAGCGCGTCAGGCAGCAGACGGCCACGGCGGCTTTGGGACGGTCGTCCAATGCCATGAGCCACCACGTGCGCGTCGCGCCCATGCTGATGCCGGTGACGCCGATGCGCCGCGCATCCACTTCCGGCCGCGAGCAGAGATAATCGAGCGCCATGAGATCGTCGCGAACGATCATCCCCCAGAGTGTGCGGCCGACCCAGAGGTTGAACTTCGACGCCGACATCTCGCCCGCGCCGCCTTTCAAGCCGTCGGCCCCGCGGCCATTGCGCTCGCCGAAGCAATACGAGTCAATCGAGAGAACCACGTAGCCGAGCCCGGCCAGCGTCGGGCCGGAGGCAGCCGGCGTGTATTTGGCCTCCATCAACGCGGTTTTGCCGAGATCGTATTGGCCGCCGTGCCAGTGATTCCAGAGGATCGCGGGCGCTTTGCCGGAGATGTTTTTCGGCAGCAACAACACGCCGGGCACTGTGGCGCCGGCGCCGTTGTCGAACTCGAACCGTTCCATCCAATACGCGCCCTTGTCGTCGCGGGAGATCGTCATTACCTTCGGCGCCCTGGGCCGCGGCGGAAGCTTGCCGAGCAGTTGCCAGAGCGTGGCGCGCACCTCGGCGCGCTGTTTCTCGAAAGCCTTGCGCGTCCTGGCAACGCGGAAGTCCGGCGCGAGCGGTGCGTGTTCGAGCCAGCGTTGCGTGTCGGTTGGTTCCTGCGACATGGCGGCATTGTCGGCGAAGAGCGCGCCGGCGACAAGCAGAGAGCAGCAGAGGCGCGGCAGGCAAACCAGCCGGCGCGTTACCCGATTGCGTTCTCTCATCACGATCCGCCCTTTCTGGTTCATCGCACAAACCGCAGCGAATAAAGGTCGGCGTCTTTCAACTCGAACCGCAGCCGCACGGGTTTGCCGGCGAGTTTGCCCACGTCAGAGCGCGACTTCCACTTCACAGTGTGCTCGATGAAATCGCCGGTGATGGGAGCGCAGTCGGCAAGGGCAAAGCCGGGCAACGGTTGGCCGGCGGCGTCCTGCAACTCGACGCGCGTTTTGCCTTTGCTGGCGATGTTCAGCGTGAGCTTCGATCCCGCAAACACCAGCGGTTTGGTGATGAGTGTGCCTTCGCTTCCGGCGCACACGGAGACGAAGCCGTCGGTGCGGAAGGCAAAGCGGCGCACGCGGCTGCCGGGGCCGGTGTAGTAGGCTTCAGTCGCATAGACGGACAACTCGCGGTTGTTGCCGGGGTGTTGAAGCAGGCCCCACGTCATATAATTACTGCGGTTGCCATCGCGGTCTTTCGGCGCGGTGATCGGGATGAGTTCCTCGCGCCACCGGCGGAACAGCACGCCGTCGCGGCTGCTCATGAAGACCGGCTCCACTTGCTGGGTCTTCGGCTGGAAGCGCGTCGGGAAGCCGACGAACAGGTGCGGTGCGCGGCCGTAGGGCAACACGGCGTTTGTGTAAAGATGCTCGGCCGGCGAGTCCACATATTTGAGGTCGGCCTGGTTCTCCCAGTGGATGAAGTCTTTCGACGTCGCCGTCCGGATGGCGCGCACGCCTTCCGGCTTCCAGCCGCGTTCATCGGTGTAGCCGGCGGTGAAGATGCGCCAATAGGCCCGATACTCGCCGCGCGCGGCGTCCCAGAAGGCGAGGTTCTGCGAATCGAACGCGCCCGCCGTGATGACGCCGCCCGCCATCAATGTCCAGTGAATCCCGTCCGGCGACTTGAGCGCGTTCAGGCAGCTCTTCTTCTTGCCGTTGACCAGCGTCATGCCGCCGGCCAGCGCCTTGTAGCGGGCGTCGGGAGCGCAGACGGCGTTGCCGTCCTTGAACGGCGTAAAGTTGTGCGTGCCCTCGCCGACCCAGATGATGTTGTTGCTCTTGGAGCCTTTGAACTCGAACAGGCCCAGCTCAGGTTTCTTCCATTTGATACCGTCCCGGCTCTCGGCGTAGCAGGTGAACTCCGGATGCGCCCGTTTCTTGGTCTTTTCGTCGAAGTGCCAGCCGCGGTAATAGGCGCGGAAGCGGTCGTTGTCGCGAAAAAGCGTGTAGTAGGCGGACGTGTTGCCCTCCCACGGCGAGTCACAGACGAGGACGACCTCGCGCGGCGCCGGCTTGTGCAGCTTCAGTTCCGCACCCGTCATGCTTGCGATGAGAAAATCATCCACGAACAACTCGCGCCGCGAGCCGATGTCGAGAGGAAGATCTGCGCTTGCCGCAATCCCCAAAGAGCTGCCCGTCAGGAGAAAAAGGATCGCAGTGAATTTCGACAACCAGTGAGTCTTGCGAGAAGTCATTTGCCTTGCTCCTTTCTGCTGCTTCAACGACAGCCCAGTGTGTGCTGCGTGGGCCCCACTGTATCAGGAACAGTGGAATGAAGGCAAAATCATTGAGGGCAAAATCCCGATCTTTCGGGCAATGGATCGCTCTTCGCAGGCACGCCGTTTACGGCGCACGTGATAAATCAAGCCCCCATGTGGGGCGGCCTGAAATATCAATGGAGAAGTAACTACTGCCCGCTACAATTGCCAACCGACGATGTCAGCGGGCAGTTCTTGACGCCGGCCTGCTTGCACGCAGCCGTCACCTGCGCCAGTTGCTGGGGCGTGAGTATTTCCTTCAAGCCAGCGCAGAACTTCGCCCTGCTGGTCAGAGGGCAGCCGATCTTCGAACATTCTCCCTTCAGCGCGGTCACCCTGGCTTTTTGCTCGGCAGTCAGGTCCAACTTCTCCATGGCAGCCGTGCACGCGTTGCACGCCGATGGGCAAGCCTTGGCAGCCCCTGCCAACGGACAACTGCCGCCGCATTGCGCATAGCTGGCGCTGAGGCCGGTCAGGACAAGTGTCGCAACAACCAAAACGATGAGCTTCTTCATGGGGAATCTGGTTCCTTTCTCGATCATTGTCATGGCGCAGACTAGCACACGCGCGATAGAGTGCAACTGCCACGGACGCCGAATGCCCTGCTTGACTCGGCGGACGACAGCAACTATCAGACGGGCAGACTCATGCATCCGTTCGCGCTGAAGTATCTGGTTTATTACGTTCTTGTCGCCGTAGGAATGGGACTGTTATTCAGCCGGAGAATCCGTCGCTGGAATCGAAATGCCATCCTGCTGCTCGCTTTCTTTCTCCTGGGTGGAGTGATCGTCGTTTGGATCCCGCAGTTGGGACAGGGCTTGGGAATGCATCCAAGCCCCATGTGTTCGCTCACGCGGCTTTTGGAGGCAGGCATCCTGCATGGTGTGTATCCGCAGGTGATGGTGATCTCGCTGGCGGTGATTCTTGCGTTGAGTGTTTTGGGGAAAAAATTGTTCTGCGGATGGGCCTGTCCGTTGGGCGCGTTGCAGGAGTTTCTCCATGGCATCCCCGGTTTCAAGAAATCGCCAAACCTGTCGTTCGCATTCACGAACTGGATTCGGACATATCTGTTCGCCATATACATTGCGGGACTGGTGTTTTACGGCAGCTACTTGTACGGCCCCATCAATGCGTTCGAGTTATTGCACTGGCGGCTGAGCTACACTGAGGTTGTTCTTGGCCTTGGATTGATCGGGTTGGCGTCGCTTTTCTACTACCGTCCCTATTGTTATCTCGTATGCCCCATCGGATGGGTCAGCTGGTTTCTGGAGAAGTTCTCCATCCTCGGG
>JBAZIR010000446.1:0-4844 GCA_041651735.1 Verrucomicrobiia bacterium
GCCCAATGTTTCAGTTCGGAACCTGCCACGGTCTTCGTCGAGCCGTCGTAACACTCCACCTGATACGCCGCGCCAGGCTCGATTCCGCCAAGCTGGAACGTCCGCGATTCCCCCGCCGCCGCGCCCCGCCGGAAGATGATCGCGAATCCCGCCTTCAAATCCGGCCGGTTGCATTGCCACGCGCACCAGACGTCGTTGCCGGCGCCTGTCTCGTCCGTCAGGGGATGGAACTCGCCCATGTAGAACGGCCGCATCCGGACCGCGACATCGAAGACCTTTTTGAACCAGGCCGTTTCGCTGTCGGTGATCTTGCGCCGCAGGATGCCGCCGTCGAAATCCGACGGCGTAATGACGGTGCCTGAAGCAATGATGCTGAACGCCCCGTAATCGTCGCCGACCGGCACGCAGTTGAACTCGCAGCCCTGGAACGGCAGATAGGGCATGAGGTTGAGCGTCGCGTTTTGCCCGAGGATGAACGCGGTGTCGTTCGTTTTGCGCCCGATATAATAATCGCTGCGGCAGTAAACGTGCGCCCGCGAGTTCATCTCCATGTCAATGCGCCGCCCGCCGGACGCGCAGTTCTCCTGCAAGATGCCCGGGAACCGCGCCCGCATGTCATCGAGGAATTTGTATAACCCGGCGATATGCTTCGCCTCGGCGATCCCGACGCGGTCCGCCGCATCCATCTTGCGCCAGACGGGGCCGGGCTGCATGTTGAAATCTTCGCGGTACACATCGATTTTATGTTTCTCGATCATCCCGTAGATCGTGTCCTGAATCCACTTGAGCGCCTCGGGATTGCCGAAATCAACGAGATGCCCGTGCCGGTATTCCGGATGCGTCTTCAAAATGGGCGCGGAATCCGTCATGCGCTCCGGCTCAAACCAAAGCAGGAATTTCAAACCCGCTTTGTGGACCGCGTCGGCAATCGGCAGCAGGTCGCCGGTCGGATGCGTGGTCGTATTGACGCGCCAATCGCCGACGTATTTCGCCCAGTTCGGCCCGCAGTTGGAGAACAACTCGTCCGCGTGCGGCGCGCCATACCAGCCGGCATCGATCCAATACGTATCGAACGGCAGTTTGTTGGCGACGCAGTATTGCAGGACATCGGCCATCATCTGCGGCGTCTTGTTCCCGCCGCCCGATGCCACCGCCAGCAGCGGCGGGATCACCTGCCCGTTGGTATCGCGCGGGACCTTGTTCTCGATCATGAACCGATGGAGCAGCGTCTTGAATTCCCGCCGCGTCTGGTTCTTGCGGACGAAAACCGTGATGCCCGGCTGGCGGATCGTTTCCCCCGGCAGGAGCCGGAAGTGGGTCCGCTCCATGCCGATCTCGACGTCCACCGCGCTGCCGGTATTCGCGAACCGCGCCTTCCACGATCCCGTCCAGCCGACCGCGAACAGATAGCCGTTCTTGTCGTCGAGATTCAGCTCGAGGAACGGGACATAATCGTTCGACGACCGCCCGCAGGCCGTCGTCAGGACCTGCTCTTTGCCGGCCTCGATCGTGAACGATTCCGGAACGAAGTCCGTCGCCTTGCAGGTCGAACCGCGCAGGACATTGATCACGGCGGCCTTGATGGATTCCGGCATGGCGATGGAGAGCTTCAGCGACCGGAAATTGTCCGCGATGCCCGTCGGCTCCGTCCGGGACAGGTTCGTCAACAGGACCGCATACTCCTCCGCGGGGAAATTCCTGTAGGTTTTGCAGTCCAGCCGGATTTGCAGTTTTCCATCCGCGGCGGTCATTGTCCTCGACTCGGCCGTAAGGCGCGCCGTCCCGGTCTGCGAGCCTGCCACCGTCGTTTTTGAATAAGAGCCGTCCGTCTGCGACGGCTTCCCGTCGTAATCGAAAGCGGGCCAGCAGGCATTCAGGCGGGAGGTCTGCGCCGGGGCGGCGGCCTGAACGGCCTGTGCAGCCAGAAACACGAACAAAAGCATCCATCGTTGCGAACAGCCGGGGAAGGGGATTGCGCACGCGATGACCGTCATGACGTTTTTGAGCTGGTTCATTTCGTATTTCCTGTTGGATGCCTCATCGTCTGAATGGTGTGTCACGGTTGGTATAACCCATTGGCGAGTTTCCTGCTGCCCGTTTGTTTCGGAATTGTTGACATTTCTTTCGATTCGGTCGCCAAACGCGATCCGTGATGACTCCCGATCCCGCCTCCAGCGGTTTCTGTTTCGTTTGTGTCCTCTCTGCATTCTCCGCGCCTCTGCGGTGATACCGCCTCCACACGTCGGCGGCCAGGGGAGAGTTCAATCATCGGCTGTAACAATGCGCGGGTTTTGGGTAAACTAGCGCGAGGACAGTTTTTGCGCATGAACCCATCGAGCACAAACGCAGCGCTGCCAAAAACATTTCCGCGCACGCGATGGTCGGTGGTGCTGGCGGCCAGACGCGCGCCGTCAGACGAATCCGCCGCCGCGCTTGACGCGATTTGCCGCGCTTACTGGTATCCGCTCTACACCTACGTCCGGCGAAGCGGCCAGTCTTCACATGATGCGCAGGATCTGACGCAGGAGTTCTTCCACCGTCTCCTGGAGAAACGCTGGCTCGATTCGGCTGACCGCAACAAAGGGCGGCTGCGAACCTTCCTGATTGTGGCACTCAAGAATTTCATGCGAAACGAATGGCGTCGCGCGACCACGCAGCGGCGTGGCGGCGGCCAGGCTCCCGTGCCCTTCGATACTGCTTTCGCTGAAAGCCGTTATGCGGCGGATGCTGCCGCAGCGCTTGATGCCGACGCCGAGTTCGACCGGCAGTGGGCGATGACGTTGCTGGACCTGACGGTTACTCGACTGCAAGCCGAGTTTGCCGCCGCGGGCAAACCCGATGATTTCGAGGCGCTGAAAGGGTGCCTGATGGCGGGACGCGGGGCGATCGATTACCCGGCGGTGGCGCGGCGGCTCGGCATCCACGAAGGCGCGGCCCGCGTGGCAGTTCATCGCCTGCGAAAACGATTTCGCGAGGTTTACCGCGAGGAGATTTCGCAAACACTCACGGATGGCGCTGACGTGGAGGATGAACTGCGTCATCTGGCGGCCGCTCTGGCGCAGGGTTGAAACGGCGGCGGGCGTGTAACAATATCCGGCGAACCGGTCAGTAGAGGGTATGAGCACACCGATCACTCCAAGCTGTCCGCAGTGCGGCGCGCCCCTGACGCCGAACTCGCCGGCAGGACTGTGTCCGCGTTGCCTGATGGCGTTGAACCTGAAGACCGGAACCGCCTTCACCGATCCGAGCGACCCTTCGCCAACATCGCCCGTGCCGCCGTTGCCGCCGGGAGACATCGCTCCGCACTTCCCGCAACTGGAAGTCCTCGAATGTCTCGGCCGCGGGGGCATGGGCGTTGTTTACAAGGCGCGGCAGAAATCGCTCGACCGGTTTGTCGCCCTCAAGCTGCTCGCGCCCGAACGTATTGGCGACCCGCAGTTTGCCGAGCGGTTCGCGCGCGAAGCCAGGGCCCTCGCGGGTCTGAGCCACCAGAACATTGTCACGGTCCACGACTTCGGCCAGGCGGGCGGGTTCTACTATCTCGTCATGGAGTTTGTGGATGGCGTGAACTTGCGCGATGCAATGAGGGCGGGCCGATTCACACCGGAGCAGGCGCTCGCCATTGTGCCGCCGGTTTGCGCTGCGCTGCAATACGCGCACGAGCACGGCATCGTCCATCGGGACATCAAACCGGAGAACCTGCTGTTGGACAAGGAAGGGCGCGTGAAGATCGCGGATTTTGGCATCGCCAAGATGCTTCACACCGAGGGGTCGGATGTTGGCCTCGCGGACAGCCAGCCAGCCGGCACGCCGCAATACATGGCGCCGGAGCAAAAGGCCCGTCGCCGCACCGATCATCGGGCGGACATTTATTCGCTGGGCGTGGTGCTTTACGAGTTGCTCACCGGCGAGCTGCCCGGCAAACCGATCGAACCGCCGTCGAAGAAGGTGGTCATCGATGTGCGGCTGGATGAGATCGTGTTGCGGGCGCTGGAGGCGAACCCCGAACGCCGCTACCAGACCGCCGCCGAAGTGCAGACGCAGGTCGAGACGATTGCGACCACGCCGCCGCAGGTTGGTGTCCCGGCTTCAACCGGTTCGCAACCGCCGCCGAGCCACTCTCGCTTGGTGCGCGGCGTTGTCCGGCTTCAGGAACTGCTGCTGCTCACACACCCACCGATCCTGTTCACGCACTCGCCGCGCTTTCTGGAAGCGTATGCTCACATGACAAAAGCCGAGCGGATGGAGGACGGGCGACGCTTTGCGCTGGCCGGGTTGTTATTGATCATTCTGACTATTACGATCGGCCAGTTGCTGAACGCACCGAACCCATCGCCCAGGTTGTTTGCGACCGTGTCCATCGCTGCAATCCTGGCGTTGCTGCCAAAGTGGCGCAAGATGCGGCGGGAGTTTGTAGCCTCCACGGCATGGGCGCGCGCGCAAGGTATCACCGCTGATCAACTCAAGCCTGATGACGGCACACCGCCGCCGGCCGCGCCCGTCGGTTGGCGCGCGGCAAAGAAGAACGCGGCTCCGCAAGTTCCGGGCGATGGAAAAACCGGCGCGGCTGGTTCTCAGGCCTTGGAAAAGACTGCGCGCGCACGGCGCTTTGGCAGGATCGCGCTGGGGTTGTGCCTCGGCGTGTGGCTGCTCCCGTTGGTGTTGCTGGCGCTGCCTTTGCGGCCGGGTTCTCAGGCATGGATGGCGCTTTGTCTTGGCTGCGAGGGCATCCTGATTCTCTGTGGGATTGCGGCGATTGTGCTCGGCATCATCGGTTGGAAGTCGGTCGCGGGCAAGGCAGCGGTGATCGTGGCGGTGGTGCTGCCGTTGTTGGCGAGGCTCCT
>JBAZIR010000447.1:0-4837 GCA_041651735.1 Verrucomicrobiia bacterium
GCCATCCAGTACGAGAAAGCGCCAGCGTTCGCGTGAGAACTCATAATAGGGCGATTTCAATCCAAGCGTCTTCAGCAACACGGGACGCGGCAGGTTGAGGCAGTGGTTGCCGATCACGTGGCGGACAGGGCAGGTTAGTTGCTGGAAGATGCCGGCGATCAGAGTCATATCCACCGCCGACTTTGCGCCATCGCCATCAATGCTGTCGCCGAGGTTGACGACAAAGGCCAGACCCCGCTGGTTGAATTCGGCCACGCAGGCGCGAAGCCTGTCCGCCGATTCGCTGTAGTTGCGTTTTCCTCTCGGCGGCTTGTTCGCGTATTGAACGTCCGCTACAAGGCCAAACCGAAAAAACGGCGGATCAGCCTGCTCTCCAAGGGTTGTGAGGACAAACGAAAACCAAAGTGCAATCAGCAACATGCGGCGAAGTCCGGGATTCTTCATACTCCGCACGATACAGGAGTCGAATGGTTGCCTCAAGCCCATGCTCCGTCTTTGACATGCCGACTTTTTCGTGCGTTTCGCATGGTTTTGTGGCTAATTTCTCCGGCATGGCAATCAAGGCTCCGTCCATCTCCAAGCTTATCGCCGCGCTGCGCAAGACCTACCCGGACGCGCATTGCGAATTGAACTTCACCACGCCGCTCGAACTGCTCGTCGCCACCATCCTCTCGGCGCAATGCACCGACAAGCGCGTCAACATGGTCACGCCCGCGCTTTTTGCGCGCTTCAAGACTGCCGCCGACTACGCCGCCGCGCCACCGGCGGAACTGGAACGAATGATCCAGAGCACCGGTTTTTTTCGCAACAAAGCCAAGGCGATCCAAGCCGCCTGCCGGGAGATCGCAGACAAGCACGGCGGCCGTGTGCCGGATACGATGGAGGCGCTCACGGCGCTCCACGGCGTCGGCCGCAAGACCGCGAACGTCATCCTCGGCAACGCGTATAACAAGAGCGAAGGCGTGGTCGTGGACACCCATGTCATCCGGCTCTCACAGCGCATCGGTTTGACCCGGCAGAAGACACCGGAGAAAATCGAAGCCGACCTGATGAAACTGGTGCCGCGCGAGCAGTGGACGATGTTCTCGCACTGGCTCATCTGGCATGGACGGCGGCGCTGTTACGCTCGTGGCCCGGAGTGCGAGCAGTGCGAACTGGCCAGACTTTGCACAAAGATTGGAGTGGAGAAATGAACCTCCTCGATAGCCGCACGTGTCTCATCATCGGAGCCGACATCGCTTTGATCACGACCGTGATCTACGCGGTGGCCTCGCTAAGTTGTCGCATCACCAATCAGGCCGTGGAGGTGATCATGTTGGGTTGGTGCGTCCGGCGCATCCGGCTCGACGACATCGAGCATGTCCATCGCGGCGGTTCGTTTTGGAACGAGCACTGGACAAACTTCAAACTATGGAACGCTGTCACGCTGTGCCGGAAGAGCGGGTGGTTTCGCAACTTCGTCGTCACCCCCGACGACCCTTCCGCATTCATCGACGAACTGACGCAGAAACTGGAGAAACTGAAATGAGCGAACTGAAGGAAGGCGATAAGGCGCCGGCATTTTCGGCGACCGGCAGCGATGGCAAGACGTATTCGTTGAAGGATCTCACCGGGCAGACCGTGGTGCTTTACTTCTACCCACGCGACAACACTCCCGGTTGCACCGTCGAGGCGTGCGAGTTTCGCGACCAGTTTGCGGGATTCCGCAAAGCCGGCGCGCTCATCCTCGGCGTATCCACCGACGACCTCAAGAGTCACACCGGGTTCATTGAGAAGCAGAAACTCAACTTCGTGTTGCTGACCGACACCGACAAGAAGATCCACCAGGCTTACGGCGTTTGGGGCAGGAAGAAGTTCATGGGCCGCGAGTATATGGGCACGTTGCGCACCACCTTCGTCATCGGCCCGGACGGACGGCTGAAGAAAATCTTCCGCGAGGTGAAGCCCAAAGGTCACGCCGCCGAGGTGCTGGCGGCGGTGTGAGGTCGAGTATTGCGACAGACTAGACACGGCCGCCATTTCCTGAAATTATACCGGCGTGAAGCAGTCAATTGTGACATTGGACATGGAAGGCGTGTTGACGCCGGAAATCTGGATCGCCGTGGCCGAGAAGACCGGCATCGCGGAGTTGCGCCGGACGACGCGGGATGAGCCTGACTACGACAAGCTCATGCGCGGGCGACTGGCGATCCTGGACCGGCATGGCCTGAAGCTCTCGGACATCCAGGCGGTGATCGGGACGCTGCGGCCATTGGAGGGGGCGCTGGAGTTTCTGCGGGAATTGCGGTCGCAGACACAAGTGCTGATCCTCTCGGACACGTTCGAGCAATTTGCGCAGCCTCTGATGCGGCAACTGGAGTGGCCGACGCTGTTCTGCCACCGGTTGGTGGTGGAGAACGACCGCATTGTGAACTACGCGTTGCGCATTCCAGAACAGAAGCAGCGCACGGTGGCCGCGCTGAAGCTGCTCAACTACAACGTGATCTCGGTCGGCGATTCGTTCAACGACACGCTGATGTTGGTTGAGGCGCACGTGGGGTTTCTTTTCCACGCGCCAGAGAACGTGAAGAAGCAATTTCCGCAGTTCAAGGCGGTGGAGGCTTACGGCGAATTGCTGAAGTTGATTCGGAAGGCGATGTAGAGGCCCATTGCAGCTTCGTCTTTGGCTTCTTGTTTCTACCCGACTGCACGCTTGACTTTGGCGGCTGGCTGATCAGAGTGTGCGCTCCAAAAATTGCAGGTTAGGTAACCCGTTTGACTATGGCTGATCCAATTCCAGTGAAACAGGCACGCGGAACGGTTTTTGTGCGGATGGAAGTCTGCAAGGGCTGTTCTTATTGCATAGATTTTTGTCCGTCGAAGTGCATCGAGTTCTCGAAGGACTTCAACGCGAAGGGCTATCACTACCCGGTGCTGGCGCGGCCGGAGGATTGTTCGGGCTGTGACTTGTGCGGGGCGTATTGCCCGGACTTCGCCATCTTCGGCGTGCGGCTGAAGGATTTGGAGAAACGCGTCGAGGCCCAGCGCGCGGCTGCACGGGCTGCTTGAACGTTCGTTCTGACTGTTATTCATGAATCTGACGAAGGCTGACCCCAAGGGAGTTCTCACCGGGAACCATTTCATGGACGGCGACCACGCGGCGTGCGAAGGCGCGCTGGCGGCAGGCTGCCGGTTTGTGGCGGGTTACCCGATCACGCCGTCCACCGAGGTCGTGGAGCGCTTTGCCCATCGTATCCCGCTCATCGGGGGAGTGTTCATCCAGATGGAGGACGAGATTGCGTCGTCCATCGCCATCCTCGGCGCGGCTTGGGCGGGCAAGAAGGTGATGACGGTCACCTCCGGCCCCGGTCTGTCGCTGATGATGGAGCACATTGGTTACGCGGCGATCACCGAGACGCCGTGTGTATTTGTGGATGTACAACGCGGCGGGCCGTCCACGGGCTTGCCGACGTTGCCGGCGCAGGCGGACATGATGCAGGTGCGGTGGGGTTCGCACGGCGACTATGAGATAATTGCGCTGTCGCCGAACTCGCCACAGGAGTGTTTCGACCTGATGATCAAGGCGTTCAATCTCGCCGAGATGTATCGCGTGCCGGTGTTTTTCATGATGGATGAGGTGGTGGGGCACATGACGGAGCGGGTGGTGATTCCCGAAGCTTCGGCCATCGAGGTGATGGAGCGGCGTTGGACGAGCAAGCCGCCGGGGCAATACAAACCCTATGCGGCAGATGGCGACATGGTGCCGGAGATGGTGAAGGCCGGCGACGGCCACAGGATTCACATCACAGGCCTGACGCACGACGAGCGTGGCTATCCCGCGATGAACCCGCCCGCGCAGAAGAAGATGATGGAACGGTTGCTGGGGAAGATTCGCAACAACCGCGAGAAGCTGATTGATGTGCGCGGCGAGCATCTCGAGGACGCGGAGATCGTGGTGGTGTCATTCGGCATCACCTCGCGCGTGTCGGGACCGGCGATCGAGCAGGCTCGCAAGCAGGGGTTGAAGGTGGGGCATTTGCGGATTGTGATCACGTGGCCGTTCCCGGCAAGTGTGATCCAGCAACTCGCTCCGCGCGTGAAGGCGTTTGTGGTGCCGGAACTGAATATGGGCCAGATGGTGCTCGAAGTGGAGCGCGCCGCGGCCGGCAAGACCCGCGTGATTTCTGTGCCCCACGCCGGCGGCACGGTGCACGAGCCGCAAGAGATTCTGAACAAGATTTTGGAGGTTGCCCGATGAGTCATCAAAGTTGCATCGCCGAGACGTGCGGCAATTTGCCGACGCCGAATGTCGCGGTGGATAATCCGGTGATGCCGTTCCTGCGCAAGGACCGCATTCCGCACATCTGGTGTCCGGGTTGCGGCATTGGCACGTCAGTGAACTGTTTCGTCCGCGGCTTGCAGGAATCCGGCCTCGACCTGAACAAGGTTGCCATCGTCTCCGGCATCGGTTGCACGGGCCGCGTGGCGGGCTACATGAACCTGGATTCATTCCACACGACGCACGGCCGGCCGATTCCGTTTGCGACGGGGCTGAAGCTGGCAAACCCGGAGTTGAAGGTGATCGTCTATTCCGGTGACGGCGACCTCTTCGCCATCGGCGGCAACCATTTCTTCCACGCCGCGCGCCGGAACATGGACATCATGGTGGTTTGCGTGAACAACCACACCTACGGCATGACCGGTGGCCAGGTCGCGCCCACCACGCCGCGTGGCGCAACGGTGTCCACGATGCCGTTTGGCAATTTCGAGGATTCGTTCAACCTGCCGTTCATCGCTGACGCTTGCGGCGCGGTCTATGTGGCGCGCTGGACGGTCTTCCACGTCAAACAACTCGCCC
>JBAZIR010000448.1:0-4784 GCA_041651735.1 Verrucomicrobiia bacterium
TTACTTGAGGGAGACGAACTTCAAGAAAATGAAGAGTTGAAAGCCGGGAGATTGCATTCCTTTGCGCTTCACTTCTAACCTTTGTCGATGAACCCAACTGAAATCTATCGCACCTGGGTCGAGGTCAGCTTCGACGCGCTGCGGAACAATCTGACGTGGATTCGCCATCGGGTCGGGCCGCGTGTGAAGATTCTGGCCGTGGTGAAGGCCGATGCTTACGGGCATGGCCTGCCGCAGATCGCCGGCGCGTTGATGCACGGCGGCGTGGATGTGTTCGGCGTGGCGACCTTGAACGAGGCGCTCGGCGTGCGCGCGGTCGGCGCGGGTTGGCCGATCCTGCTGCTTGGTTGCAGCCTGCCGGCGGAGGTGGAAACGGCGGTGCGGCACAACGTCATGCCAACGATCAGTTCGCTCGACGAAGCGCGCCGCTTTCAGCGCGCGGCAGCGCGGCAGCAGAAGACGCTCGCGGTCCACGTGAAGGTGGACACGGGCATGGGGCGGCTCGGTTTCTGGCACGCGGAAGCGGCCAAAGCGATCCGGCGGATTGCGGCGATGCCAAACCTTCGATTGCAGGGCGCTTACACTCACTTCCCGTCGGCCGAGGACGACGCGGCTTTTTCGCTGGAGCAGGTGGAAAGGTTTCGGGCGGTGGTGCGGAAGGCCGGCGTGCAGATACCGCTGCGGCACGCGGACAATTCGGCGGGCGTGCTGAACGTCCACGCGCGCGGCCGGCGGTTCGGCTCGCTCTTCAACGTGGTGCGGCCCGGTTTGATGATGTATGGCATCGTTCCACCGGGTCTGCCGCCGGTGCCGGCGCTGCAACCGACGCTGAGTTTCAAGAGTCGCGTCCTTTTGGTAAAACGCATCGCGGCGGGCCGCAGCGTCAGCTACGGCCGGACATTTGTGGCGCGGCAATCCATGCGCGTGGCCATCGTCGGCGCAGGCTACGGCGACGGCTATTCGCGCGATCTCTCCAATCGCGGCGAGGTGCTCATCCGGGGCCACCGTTGCCCGGTGCTGGGCCGCGTGACGATGGACCAAACGATCGTGGACGTGAGCGATGCGCGGTTTCGAAACCTGCGCGCGGGCGAGGAAGTGGTGCTCGTCGGCAAGCAGGGCCATGATTGCATCACGGCGGTGGAGCTGGCGACACGGGCGGGGACGATTCCGTGGGAGGCGATGACTTCAATCACAAAGCGCGTGCCGCGGGTTTATACCGGAGCGGCGACGTGACAGCCCGCGGTCAGTTGCCGCCGAGTTTGTAGTACCCCACCCGCGCGTTGCCACTCTCGGTGACCCAGAGTTTCTGCTCGACGAGGTCGAAGACAATGCCCGTGGGAGCATCGAGACCTGCATCAGCGGCTTGCGGTTCGCAAGAGTCGATGTCGGGCTGGCCGATGATCGCCGCAGCCTGCAATGGCTCGTCGGAACGGCCGCTGTAGCCGACAATGCGATGGTTTCCCGCGTCGGTGACGAAAATCCACGAGTTGAATTCGTCGACCGCAATCTGGGTGGGCGCGCGCAAGCCATCGAGACCGCTGGCGGCTTTGGCGAGATTGAAATCCTCCTGGCCGAAGACCGCGTAGGCGTCGGCGCCGTTCAACAATAAGTTGCCATCGAACACCACAATACGGTTGTTGCCGGTGTCGGCGACATAGAGCTGGTTGTTACCGTCCACGGCCACGCCCGACGGCGCGCGCAGGCCCGTCGCGCTCGTGCCCGGCTCGTAGCTCGTGAAATCCTCCTGGCCGATGACAACGACGGCGGCGGGAAGATGGACGAGTTTCTCCACGTCGAAGACCAGCACACGGTGATTGATCGAGTCGGCGACGTAGAGACGGTTGTTGTCGCTGCTGAGCGCCAACCCGGCTGGACCCGCCAGACCGCGCGAGCCGCAACGCATTTCGGATTGCCCGAAGCCGCTCTGGCCGATGACGAAATCCGCCGGCACAAGGTTTTTCAGAACGTGCGTATCGAAGAACAGAACGCGGTTGTTGAGAAAGTCGCTCACCCAGAGGCCGTCGCGCGTGGTGTCGTAAGCGATGCCGTTGGGAAACGCCAGGCCGCAACCGTTCGGCGTTGGATCGCCGGTGACGTTCATCGCCACGGACTGCGTGTTGGGCTGGCCGAGAACGGCGAGCGGCGCCGGGCCGAGCACGCCGGCGCTGATGTCATAGACCAGCACGCGATTGTTCGCGGAGTCGCAGAGGAAAATCCGATCATGAGAGAGGTCGAGCGCCATCGGCCCGCCGGAGAAACTGTCCACGCCCGGCGGCGGGTTGGCGGGGCCGAATGCGCGGGCAATGCCCGGCCCGGCGAGCACAGCCACCAACAGCAAGATGAAGAGATGGCGTTTCAAATAAACGATCTCCAACGGCGCACAGTGTAGGCATCGCCGCGCCGGTGGTCAAGCGCGCGGCGGAGAGGTGGGAGGAAACAACGGGATCGTGTCACTTCGTTTTCTTCGCCTGTTCGATGGCGAAGCGGAAGACGGAATGTAACAGGAGGGACGAGTTGTCGGGGTCCAGCTGCAGGCCGCTCCAGATGTAGAGCAGTTTACCGCTGGCGAGGTCGCCCTTGAGCCACTCGATGTAGGCGGCGGCGTCGCCCTGGTCATTGCTGCGCTCGTCGCTCACGGAATACAGCGGGAGGTAACGCACGATATGGCGATCCAACTCCTCATCGAGGATCGTGCGCAACCGCAGGTCGCCTTGGGTGGGAAAGACAAGCTGCCACGGCGCGTGAGGCAGCACGCGTTGCGAGACGATATGGTCGAAGCGGAACGTGTGCCCTGACGGCGGTTTCTCAAACACATTTTTCAGCGTCACGCCGAGCTGCGGCAGCAACGGTTGGGGCGTGTTGGCTTCCGCATGTTTCGGATCGCGGAGGTCTTCGCCGTAATAGAAAGGAAACGGTTCGCAGCAAAGGCAGATAACCAGGCCGCCGCTCTTCACGTAGTTGACCAGCGCAGCGCGACCATCGCCGTCGGCGCGGACGCTGAAAGGATAACGCTCGCCACCGAGGTTGAGCGCCACCGGGTAACGGCTGGCGTCGAGCCGGCCCGGCTCCACCATTTGTTGCGGCGTGAGCGCGTCGACCTTTGCCAGCAGACCGGAGCGCGAGGCGAAACGATGCGCCGACCCGCGTGGGTCCGTTGGCAGCAGAGCGATACGTCCCGCCGGCAACTTCGCCACCTCAGCGCGCAATGAATCCATCTCGGTCTGCACTTTCAGTTCGACACGCCAGGCCTCGATGGCGGCCTTGACGGCGACGGTGGCCGTGGGCAGCGTTTTGGGGTCGCCGGGATGAAGCGTCGCGGCGAACAACAGCGCGTTGCGGACCGAAATACGCTCGACGGTTCGCAACGGCGGGATGTTCATGGAAGCAAGCAGCAGGCGTTTCTTGAAGATCGGCGGCCACGGTTGCCACGCCAGCGCCGGCTCGGCGTTGACGATGGTGGTGGTGCCGTTGTCCATCGCGAGACTGAACCAGGCATCCTTTTGCGTCGCCGCATACGCCAGGAAAAGCGTCGCCGGCCCCTCGATGCCGCGGCGGAACTTGATGGGCGCCCGGCGCGCGATCTTGCCGTCGGCGGCGTTTGGAGGCGTCAGCCAGAATGGAACTCCGAACGCCCATCGAATGCCGCCCGGCAACCCCACCCACGAATCAAGCTTTGTCCAATCCGATTCCAACTTCGTGTCATACTCCAGCGGCAGCAGTTCAAACTCGCCGGTGTCCCCGCTGACCGGGCCAAGTTTCAGCAAGAAATCCTGATTCTTCTCGCGGTCCGTTTCCGCGAGCGGTTCCTGTTCGAGCAGACGCGCAATGGCCAGCGGCGGTGCGTCGGCCTTCGGCTCGCCGACGATGACTCTGTCACCGTCGCGGAGGCCGCGAATGTAAAGCGACGCGGGCGCTTGGGGTGGCCGGCGCACGTCGCCATCAAGCCGCGCATCGCCGCGCTGCACGACGACCTGCTTGCCGGCGAGATTCACCTGCGGATAGCTCAGCGCAAGGTCGAACGGCGTTTTGCGCTCGCTCGTGATGAGGAACGAAAAATTGCCGGCGTCCGCGTTGCTCGCGCTGTCGCCGCAGACGACCCGCGCGACGGCGTTGCTGATCGGCCAGGCGTAGATGAGGTCGTTGGCCCAGCCGAAATCGTATCGGATGCCGGCGCCCGGCCCGCAGCCGGAATAAACGCCCCAGCCTTCCGTGAACGCGTTGCGATCGTAATCGGCCAGCGACGGTTTCTCTGTATCGCGGTAGAGCCGGTTCCAGCGGTCGAGCGCGCCGCGCAGCATGTAGCCGAGACGCGCGTCACCGCTGTGGACATAAACCTGCGCCAACGCGTCGAGGAACCACGCGACTTCGTTGGCGCACGGCGCGCCGGCCCAGTTCTGGCCGCTGTTGGGCTCCATCAGGAACGTCGGGTCACTGTTGTCGGTGAGGTCGCTATCGGCGGTCCACGCCGCGAGGTAGCGATAGGCAATGGAGACGGCCAGGTCGAGCGCAGCCCGCGCCCGCTCGGCCCGCTCCGGCGTGTTGCGAAATGTGAAGTGATAGTCGAGCAGGAACACCGCCGGCAGCGTCGCGCCAATGGCGAACGGGCTGGCCGGCACGTCGGCAAACTCGTTGCGCGACCAGACGAAATGTTTCGCCCAGTTGAAGACGCCGTCAATGAACGGCAACAACTTTGCCGCGTCGTCGGGATTCGTAGCGCGCTCGTGCCGCCATACGTCCACCATCGCGATGCCGGCGGCAAACCCGTTGGCATTGTGCAGCGTGCG
>JBAZIR010000449.1:0-4759 GCA_041651735.1 Verrucomicrobiia bacterium
CTCGCCAAGATTGTAGACACAATGCCCGGGCAGATAGTCGGTGATGAGGTGCTTGCGCATGCACGCGCGCACGCCACGCTCGCCGATGGCGATGTTCTGCAAGCGCTGCCGATGCTCCTCGGCGCTGTAACTCTTCAACACCGCCGGCGTGAACACGGTGTCCTTCGGCGGACTGGCATCCGCGCGCGCGCTGCGTTCAGTCGCACTCAGCGTCCCGAGTATCGCTGCCTGGGTGCCTGTCTTGAAAAACTCGCGTCGGTTCATTGGCATCCTTGTGTTTGGCGACAGCCCCGGACTCGCATCCGTGGCTGCGGTTTACGCTTCCTGAACGATCTTCCAGCCCATCGCGTCAACCAACGCGAAGACCGGCTCCTTGATGTCGCCGTAGAATGTAACGCGGTGCCATCCCCACCGGTCCCACTCGGTGAACAGCTTCTCGATATCGCCCACCGGCTCGGCGCATAGCTTCGTGCGGCACGCGCGGTCGTCGGGATCGTTCGCGACGGCTTTGCCCTGATGGAAAAGCATTTCCTTGCGGACCGGCTGGATTTCCAGCGTCGTCGTCATGTAGCCAAGCGGCAGGATCGAGCGCACCGATGCGCCCTGGCGGTCCTCGGAGTGCGTCAGGATGTGGAACGGGTTGGTCGCGCCTTGCGGCCCAAACGCCTTCTTCGACGCCACGCAGTGCGCGTAGATGATCTGGCGCTTGGCCGTGTCAATAACCGGGTCGGAGATGAATCCCGGCCGGCCCTGCGTCATCGCCGTGATCGCCACCATCGTCGCCGTGGATCGAACGTCGCACTCGCAGGCACCGATGAGTCCCTCGTTGCACAATTCGTGAAAGCCCAGGCACGGATACGCATGGATGTGGCCGCCGTAGAAGCCGCCGAGGCAGTTGACCGTGATGGCGTTGGCGTTGTGCTTCTTCAACACGGCCTTCATGCCGAGATACATCGCCGCGGAAGTCTCCAGCGTCTCGCGCGACACGTCCTTCACCGACGCGGCTCCATTCTGCCAGCGGTCCGCCACTGCACGCGACTCGTCCTTGTCGGCAGCCTTCCAGGCGTCGTTGACCTCGGCGAACGAAACCTTCTCCATCGGGATGCCCATGATCGGCTCTGCCGGCCCGGATTCCTGGCTGCGCACAGCGAGGATTTTCGATTCCTTCATCCGGCGCAGGCAATCCTGTGTCGAAAGCGCTTTGAGATCGTCCGGTTTGCAGGCAAGCTTGCCGCATTGGGGTGTCCGCGCCAATCGCGCCTGCGTTGTCGCCGCGACAAACTCCGCTGTCGAACCACCCTTCCTGACCACATCGAAACATTTCACCGCCGCAACAACGTCCTCCATGCGCGACGACGCCACGAAACCGACGTTGGCCGACTTCGCCCGCAGGAAACCGGCCGTGTAAACCAGAAAGCCGCCGCTGCCACCGAACTGAAAATCGGCGTAGAGAACCGGCTTGCCCGACGTCGCCAGTGTCTGCACCACGCGGTTCCAACAGTTCATCTGGAAGACGACGTAGCCACCTATTCCACCGACTGATTTGTCCACTTCGAGAATCCTCTGCGCATCCTCCGGCCCCGTCGCCAGCGTTGGCACGAACTCGAAACCCTCGCACTCTTTCGCCAACGTGCGGTTGATGCGGTCTATCACCGGCGTGAAGTTGAAGCCCTTGTTGGGCCAGTCGGGACGGTTCTGCTCCTGCGCGTGCAACGAATAGACGATGCGAATCCGCATCTTGCCGCCCTCCGGCGCCGCCCGAAGCGGCAGCGGTGCTGCGAGCAACGCGCCCGCCGCGCAACCTGCTCCGAGAAACTGCCGGCGGTTCATGGGACAACTAGCACATCCGGTGAGGTGTTGATGAATTTGCATGGTGCGATCCTTACGAGTTGGAATTATTCCTGTGCGACACAACCGGCTTCAAAGACCCATGTCGCCGGCTGATTGTTGTGGTGGATAAACTGGCGCAGAGACTCCCAGCGATTTCCACAGCGATTGCTGTCATGCCGCGAAGTCATGGCACGCGTTATACTCCCCGTGCGTGCAACCGCCAACGACAAACTTGCCCGGCAGAGCAGAAGACCCAAGCGCAGATGTGCGACATTCATGGATTGGCGGCGTTGAGCAGGGAGAACAGCCAGCGTTGGCTCTTGTCTTGCTGTGAGGGAAGCAATAAATATCATCACACGCTATGACGATCACCAAACAATGGGCTGAGCCTTTTGCGCGAGATTGGGTGGAGGCATGGAACGCGCATGACTTGGAGAGAATCCTGTCTCACTATACGGATGATTTTGAGATGAGTTCGCCGTTCATCGCTCAGTTCATCGGTGAGGCTTCCGGTTTGTTGGCTGGCAAGGCGCGGGTTTCAGCATATTGGCAGGCCGCACTCCAGAAGGTTCCGAATCTCCATTTCGATTTGCAGAGCGTGCTGGTTGGCTCGTCCAGTATTGTGATTTATTATCGTACAAGTTTTGGACGGCGGGCAGCGGAGGTTCTGTATTTGGATCAGGCGGGCTTGGTTCATCAAGCCGCCGCGCACTATGTTGACGATGCACCAGAGCGACGGTGAGGGCTGGCGTTTTGCATAGGGCTTCCTTTTTGGAGCCCCGCTCTCTGACTCAGACTAGCGGTTTATCCAATTCCGTCTGAAGCATGACGCCCAAAGCTAAAAGCTGACGGCCGACAACTGACAGATTCTTCCCCTTTCGCAGACAAGAATTTGTTTCCATTTCTTCGCCTGCTGCGATAGAAACCACCCATGAGGAAAGGGCCGAGTCATGCCAATCTTCGATCTGCGTCCACTCCGTAACGGCGAGGACTTCGACCCCGGCCCCACGAACGACGCCCACTGGCGGCAAGCCGGCGTCACCACCCACAGCAGCTTCACCGTCAAGGACCTGACCAGCGGCACTAAGTATTGGTTCCGCGTGGCCGCCAACGGCGCCGCCGGCAAGGCCCTTGGAGCGACCAAGCGATGAAGATGGCCCCGTAAACGAACAACGAACAATCAACCGCGCCTCGGCGGGAGTGAACGCCTGCCGAGGGCGATATAGACGTTTGGCAATAGAAAGGAAGAACTATGGCACTCTATGTTGGCTTAACCGATGATCCAGCGCAGAGAAAACAACAACACGGTAACCCATCAGACTGGAAGCAGACAGGGCCTTTCGTTTCTGAGGAGGCCGCGAGAGCATGGGAGAAGCAGTATGTTGGTAAGCCCGGCTATCTCGGAGGACCCGGGGGTGCGGGATGGCGATATGGATATTGGTATACGGTTACCCCGCAGACCATACAGTAAAAAGGAGGCCGAAGCATCGCGTGGGGCGAATGTTTCGCATGGCCAACTTCGAACGGTCAACACGCCCCGGCGGGAGTGAACGACCGGCGAAGGCGTGGTCCACAGTGTTTGAATCATTAAAACGAAAGGAGAAAGCAAATGCCAACCACAGGAGAGAAACCCGGAAAAGGAACCTATAAATGCAAGAAATGCAGCCAGATTGTCAGACTTGACGATGACACGGATACATTGCCTCCATGTCCACATTGTAACGGCACTGAGTACGACAAACTGTATTGAGCAACCAGCAATGCGCCTCGGCGGGAGTGCATGCCCGCCGAGGCGAAATGGCTAACGAAATTGGAAGCGCACCGTAGGAAAGATGAGCCACGATTAACCGAGAGAGCCGGAGTGCAAGCTCCGACTCTTCTGTAGGGATGAATAGAAAACATGAGCGAACACAAGTTTTATCTAAAACCCTTGCCCGCCGCCGTTGTTTTTCAGAAGTTCATTGATGCGCTGCAAGAGATTCCAACTGTTACAAACATCTCTGACTTCAGCATTAGCACGAACTTATTCAATAAGAGTTTCACGCGCAATCTACCGACGAAGACACTAGCAGAACACCCTGAGGTGCGTACCACCTTGGCATCTCTTCAGAAGCGCGAATTCCTTGAACTGATTTCACTTTCGGCCAATATCAGTGATCAGCGGGGCATAACCTATTACGCAAACGAAAAATCCCCCACCTATCTGCAAATCCGAGCAGAAGAGCGTGCGCTCGATTTCGTTGGCCAGACGGCAGATATTCTCCACAAACATTTCAACCTCTGTCGTCACGACGAACTAATTGCCTCATCACTGCCCGAGAATGAACAACGCGTCTTTCGGTTTGCGCAAGCGACAATTTCTGATTTCGCGACCCAAGCTGCCAAGCTTGCGCAGTCAGCAGCGACTCAAACGGAGGAATTCACTCGGCTGCTTCGGGAAAAGATGACCGACCTAGATCAGCGATACCAAGCGAAAACAGACGATCTTGAGTCTCGATATAAGGCAAAAGAAAAGGAACTCGAAACCCGTGAACAGAAGCACGCCGAATTGGTGAAGGAATTCGATGCGCGCAACAACACCCTCGTTCGCCGGAACCTTTTGGCACAGTATCAAAAACAAATAGATGACCAGAAGAATTGGCAGGCATCTCAAACGACAGCAGAGAAACGCCGCATAATTCATTGGATTTGTCTTCCGACGTTGGTTCTGTCAGCAGGGTGGGTTGCTTGTATCGTTGCAAAATTGATGAACACTCAGCAATTTGACTGGCACAACTTGCTTTCGTTCACTCCGGGCACACTGCTTTTCATCTCAACGGCAGTCTTCTATATCAAGTGGAACGACCATTGGTTCCAAGAGCACGCACAGGCTGAGTTCACTAATCGCAAGTTTGCGGCCGATATGTTGCGAGCCAGTTGGCTCGCTGAG
>JBAZIR010000450.1:0-4743 GCA_041651735.1 Verrucomicrobiia bacterium
AACTTTCGCGCAACACTCCCTGCTTGTGTCGCGCGGAAGTGGAAATATCCGCACTCGTGAGAATCCGACTCCTGGTGGAAACATCTCTGCTGTGTTTGGCAGCCATCGTCCTCGGAACATGGCAGAATTGGATCAAATGGCCTGAAGGGACTTTGATGACTGCGGCGTTGTGCCTCATCACTGCCGTAGGTGTCCTGCGCAGACTCAGGAAACAGATCGTGCCATGATTCAGCGTTTAACAGGACCGATCCCCGCCTGAAGACTCCTTCAGGAAACCATAGGGAAGTTGTTCCCTGGTGCCGTCCAAACAATTCGGCACGTGGGATATGAACTGCTGGAAAAGTTTTCACCTTGAGTTGAACAGGGGCGATGTTTATTTTCGCGTTCATGGTGGGTTGATATGGAGAAACCAGCAATGATGGCGCAAGATCCCGCCCCCGTGCCGGCGGTCTCGGGTTCCATACCGTCAAAAGATATCTGCGCACCGTCTGTCGCAAGAACTCTGACGCCCGCCATTTCGGTTTTCCGATCGCTTGATGAACTCGAGTCCCTCCGTCCTGCGTGGAAGGAGCTTTGTCAACATTGCGCAGCAGACCCGGACTTCTTCAAGACCATCATCGCCAAGCGCCCTGCCTTTGTCCGGCCGCACGTCATCGTGTGTTCAGCCGTCACCTCCCCGTCGGCCATTCTGGTCGGGCGCATCGAGCAGCGTCCCTGGAGGTTCTGGCTGAAATCCCAGAATCACCGTCCCGAACCTGTGTCCGTGTTGATCGTTCCTGAGGGTGGCGTTATGGATGGCGGATCCGCCACGGCATGCCATCATCTCATCTCGGAGGTCATGAACAACCTTCGGCAAGGCGAATTCGACGCCGTCATGTTTGGCGGGCTGAAAAAGGGAACCCACCTCGACGACGCCGTTCGCTCCATTCCGCCCCTGCGCTGCCGCGACCACAGTCAGATGCATGTCACTCAATGGATCAGTCATCTGCCCGGCACGCTGGATGAATTTCTCCGCCGCATCTCGTCAGCGCATCGTTCGGCCTTCCGCAAGAAACAGCGCAAACTGGAAGCGGCTCATCCGGGTTTGGTTCATTTCCGGTCATTCACGCAACCCGCTGACATTGAAGAGCTTGGAACCGCCGCAACCGAGGTTGCGCGACAAACCTATCAGTATCGCCGGGGTGGCAGCTACAGACCCTCGGCTGAAGGAAAAGCTTTTCTGGAATTGTCCTCGCGCAACCGATGGCTGCGCGCCTATTTGCTCTACGTGGACAAACGTCCCATCGCTTTCTGGATCGGCACGCTGTATCGGGATACCGTGCGTCTCGACACCACAGGCTATGTTCAGGAGTTCAAGGAATTCGATCCCGGCATGATTCTCTTCCTGCACATGGTCGGCGACCTCTGCAAACAAGGGATCAAGAGACTCGACTTTGGTATTGGCGAATCCATCTACAAATCACGATTCGGCGACGAAAAGCGGGAAACCTCCACCGGCTGCATTTTCGCGCCAACGATCAAAGGCACGGCACTCCTGGCATTGCGGTGCCTCCGATGCTGTTTTGAAAACACCAGTCGTCAAATCGCGTCACACTTTGGTGTTGATCATCCTCTGAGAAGATTCTGGCGCGCCCTGCCCGCCGCCCTGCGAATGAAGCAAGGCGTGGAGGTAACCCTCGCGTGCTTGATGGTCATCATTTCTGCAACATGGCAAGGCTGGTTGAAATGGCCGGAGGGAACGTTGATCGCCACGGCCTTGTGTCTGATCACGTCCATGGGAATCATTCCCAAGGCGTCGAAGATTCCTCCGCCGAAATCATAGCGTTGCACGGACACGTAACATAATGAACTCACGCGTGCTCATTGCGCACCTGACCTCCTTGACGCTGATCCTTCTGCCAACCATTCACGCCGCCGACCGCGCCGTCGAAAAGGAGGAACGCCCGTGGTGCGACTCATTTTCCCCATACAAGGCGGATCTGAGCGACAGCGGCAAGAACCCCTTCTTCTTCCTATGGCCTTCCTACCGACTGCTCCTTCAAGGTGGAAAAGAAACACGAGCCATCAGCGTCCTGAATGAAACGAAAATCATTGATGGCGTGAAGACTCGCGTGATTGAAGATCGGCGGACGAAGGATGGCAAACTGATTGAGGTGTCCAGAAGCTATGTCGCCATCAGCAGAACAACCGGCGACGTGTATTGCTTTGGCAAGGATGTGGACGCCTACAAGAACGGCAAACTCATTGGACACGAAGGGACATGGATGGCGGGAGCAAACGGCGCCAGATTGGGTCTTCTGATGCCGGGCCGACCTGCCGTAGGCGACAAGTATCACAGGGAGGTGGCGCCGGGAGTCGCGATGGACCGCGCCGAGGTCATCAGCACGACCGAGACTCTGACCACGCCCACGAAGGTTTTCGAGAGATGCCTTCGCACGCGGGAATCCAGCAGCCTGACAAGCCGCAGCGAGGACACGCTGTATGCTCCAGACGTGGGACTGATCAAGGCAGGGAACCTGATGCTGACCGGAATCGACTGTCCTTTGTGCAAGGGCACAAAGGCAGCCCCCTAGAACAGAGCCTCATCAACGCGCCGGCGAAACACTCATGCGTATCGCTGCAACCAAAACGCGGAGTAAAACCCGAGAATCACGCACACAACCGTAAGGATCGTGCATTCGTTCACACCTCGCATGAGATCGTAGATCACGCGCTCATTCTGCTGTCGCTGGCTGTTCAGAGCAGAAATCTCCTCCTCGCAAAAGTTGAACACACGCCTGTGCTTGTCCACTAATTGACGCGCAACCTCAATGTCAATCGTTCGTGTGTTCCCGGGCAAATCCACACCGACCGCATCCGCAAATCGTTTGTTCAACGCCTCCTTGGCCGTGTCCAACGCCTGCCGGATTGCCAGATCAATATTAGCCACCCGATTCCGGCGAACATCCATCTTGGCCTTGTGGCTGGAAATAATAACGAGGCCGGCAGCGCAACCAACGATTGCCAGAATCAGAATCGCGGCCGTTCCCCAGATACGATTGGAACCTTTCACAGGAAATATACTCGCGAGCCTATTATCTGATGTCAACCAAACTCAAATGCCGGCCGCGCTGTTCGAACCCGCATCAACCTCTGCATGCCGCCGCCCAAGCTTGCCGCAAACCGTTCCTCTACGGAGGTCAGAATCTACCGCCGCGCAATCGAATCGTTCCCGCCCCTAACGTCGCGCAGGCGGCGGCTGCAGATACGGCGATTCCGGCACGTATAAGGGCTGTTGTTGCGACGTGGTCAATGGCGTAGTTCGGGGCGTCGCGAGGGGGGCGGAAGAAGCGGGAGGCGACAACGACATGGGCGAAAGTTGCAGTGGCGGTGTGCGTTGAAGTCCAGTCATTGAGGTGTTGGCAGGCGAGAACATCTGAGACGTGTTTGCCGATGGATCCAAAGTGTAAATCGGTTTGGCCGGAGGCGTAAACATCGCATTGGGTTGCCCGCCAAAGGGTGACGGAGACGCAGCCATGTACTGAGGCGACATCAAATAGCTCGGCTGCTGCATCGGCGTCGAAAACCTGGTGTCAAGCGGCGCAGAGGAGAATGCTGATCGCTGCGATGCCGTGAATTGCTGCCCCATGGTATAAATTGGCTGCTGTTGCGTCGTCTGCGGAGTGGATTGCATCGGCTTGTATGACGACGTGAAAGACGGCATCTGCGATGTCGTGGTGTTCGGCCGCGTCCCAACTGTAGATGGTTGCTGGGCCGTGCCAAGAGTCATCGGTTTGAATAGCGGCTGTGTCGCCGTATTCTGTGGCAGGGTTGAAGAACTGCGGTTGCCCTGCTGATTGGCGTTGTTGAAATTTCCGGGCGTATTCTGGTTGAACGTCCGGTTCTTGTACAGGCTCCCCGGCGTGATGATATTGACCGCGCGTCTTTGTTCGAGGGGTTGAACAGTACTCCTCCCTTGGGCAAAGACAGGCTGGCACATACTCGCAAGGCCGACCACTACAGCCACAACCACGTATCCAGCTTTCATAACCACAACAATCTTCCACCGCAACCCAACCTTGGCAAGGACTATTGTCGTCGTTGCATGGACGATTCCACACCGTCCAAGTAGTTCTTCATAGGCGTTGGTGACGGCATGCCGGCTTCGCCGGTTCTTCCCTGCTTGAACCACGTCCCAAACCGTTTTGCCAGATCCTCCGGGAAAAGCGATGCCTCCACCGAACCGACATAGTTCGTAATGGCTTCCGAATCGCGATCCGCCTGCCGGCTCTCCTGCAATGCCTGCGCCACCGCTGTCTTGAATTGTTTTGCGTTGCGTTTTCGCAGCCAATGAATTCCATCAATGTAGTCTCTGACCGCGCCGCGATACAATGGATGCGCCAACGACGCCAGCGCCTGCAACCGCGCCTCGGTCGGCGTTACGATCGCTGGCAATGCCTCCAGGTCATCGCAAAACTCCAGCACCTTATCGAGCGTCGTCACCCCGCTGATGCGTTTCGGCGCTTTACCGTGGAATGGCCAGAGGGATGACCAGAAATCGCGAGGACGCTTCCCTTCCGTGTCTCCCGGCACCACGACCACCAATGCCTCGGCCAGCCGTCGCCGCGTTTCGGCTGCCGTGTAACTTTGCGCCACGATCATGTGCGACACTCTCACCATCACCAAGGACCACCACTTCTCGGCGCCCACCGGATGCCCAAACCCTTCTCCGAACGCTGCGCGGAATGATGTCATCCAGTTTTC
>JBAZIR010000451.1:0-4733 GCA_041651735.1 Verrucomicrobiia bacterium
GCGGCGGAACTGGTGGTGAAGCAGCGGCTGGAACTCGCCGAAACCATCTCGGTTCTGGGCCAGCGGCTGGAGCGTGAGACGGAAACGGCCCTCGACGCGCTGCGGCACCGGCTGGAACTGGCGGCGTCGAGCTACGTGTTTCGCCAGCCGGCGGAACTGGTGCGGCAGTATCAACAACGGGTGGATGACGCATTGACCTCGATTGAAAACGCCGCCGGGCAGTGGCTCGCCGCGCGGCACGCGCGAATCGAAATCCTCGGCGAGCAATTGGCGCGGCTCAGTCCCACGGCGCGCATGGCGCAGTATCGCCAGAGGCTGGAAAACCTGGCCGGGCGGCAGGCGCAGGCATTAAAGAACTGGCGGCAGGATCGGCAGCACACGCTGAAGGAACTGAGTGGCCGGCTGGCGTTGTTGAATCCGCAGAACGTGGTGAACCGCGGCTACAGCATCACCACGCGTGCCAGCGACGGCAAGGTGCTCACGGCGGCGGCGCAGGTCCGCAAGGGCGAGCGTATCCGAACGCGGTTGCGCGAGGGCGAGATCGAATCGGACGTCGCGTAGAACTTTCCCGACGCTGCCTGCTTTCAGAAATCTTCCATGACAACTTCCAATCGTTCGTTGATCTCCCACCGCGTCGAAGGCTTCACCGAGTCCGTCATCCGGGGCATGACGCGGCTGGCGCAACAGCATCGCGCCATCAATCTTGCGCAGGGGTTTCCCGACTTTCCCGCGCCGGAAGCGATGAAACGCGCCGCGATGGACGCCATCGCCGGCGACATCAACCAATATGCGATCACCTGGGGCGCCAAGCGCCTCCGCGACGCCATCGCCGCGAAGGTGAAATGGTATCCGGGCATCGAAGCGGACCCGGAGACGATGATCACCGTCACCTGCGGCTCGACCGAGGCGATGATCTCGTCGTTGATGGCGATCATCAATCCCGGCGACGAAATTGTCGTCTTCGAGCCTTTCTACGAAAATTACGGCCCGGACGGCATCCTCTCCGGCGCCACGCCGCGTTACGTCACGCTGCGCGAGCCGGACTGGAGCTTCGACGAGCGCGAACTGGCCGCGGCGTTCAACAACCGCACCAAAGCCATCATCATCAACACGCCAAACAACCCGACCGGCAAGGTCTTCTCGCGCGAGGAGCTGTCGGTCATCGCAAAGCTCTGCCAGCAATGGGGCGTCGTGGCGGTGACGGATGAGATTTACGAGCACATCGTTTACGACGGTTGTGAACACATCAGCATGGCGACGTTGCCGGGCATGGCGGAGCAGACCATCACCATCAACGCCGCGAGCAAGACCTACAGTGCCACCGGCTGGCGTGTCGGCTGGGTGATCGCGCCGCCGGGCCTGACCAACGCCATCCGCAAAGTGCACGATTTCCTCACCGTTGGCGCGCCCGCGCCGTTGCAGGAGGGCGTGGCGACCGCGCTCGGTTTCGGGCGCGACTACTACGAGGGGTTGGGACGCGAGTATGTGGAGAAGCGCGACTTCATGCAGGCTGCGTTGGAGGGGGCTGGCTTTCGCTGCTTCAAGCCGCACGGCGCCTACTACATCATGACCGACATCAGTGGCTTCGGTTGCCCTGACGATGTGACGTTCGCGCACCGGCTCGTCGAGCGCGCAGGTGTCGCGGCGGTGCCGGGCAGCAGTTTCTACCACGACCGCGCGCTGGGAAAACAAAAGCTGCGCTTCGTCTTTGCCAAACGAATTAACACGTTGCGCGAGGCTGCGGAGAAACTGGCGAAGACTGGAACCGCCGTGAACAGCTAAAGCGCCGGGCTTTACTTTCTCGTTGTCAGCGGCGGGGGATGCGGTAGTCTGCCCGCGCTTGGAGAAAGGAAACCTATGCGCCGAATCATTGTTCTTCTCGGATTGCTTTCCCTGCTTGGATGCCAGCACAACGCGCCATCGTCGAAAGCCCCCGCTGCAACCTCGAAGGCTGAGACACCCGCGCAGCGCGAAGCGCGGATGAAATGGTGGCGCGAAGCGCGCTTCGGCATGTTTGTGCACTGGGGTCTCTACTCCGGCCTCGCCGGCACGTGGGATGGCAAGCCCGTCGGCACCAAGGGCGGCATGGAATGGATCCAGCAACGCGTGAAGGTGGATACCGACACCTACGCGAAAGCGGCCATCCCGAAGTTCAAGCCGACACCGGGTTTCGCGCGCGAGTGGGCGCGGCTTGCGAAGGAGGCCGGCTGCCGCTATCTCGTCTTCACGACAAAACATCACGAAGGGTTCAGCCTCTTCGACTCGAAGGCGGGCGACTACAACGCCGGCGCGAAACTGCACCGTGATCTCGTGAAGGAGATTGTTGAAGCCTGCCACGCCGAAGGGTTGCGCGTCGGGTTCTATCACTCGGTCATTGACTGGCACCACGACCAATACGCTTACGAGAAATCCAAGCAGCTCCCGCATCCGCTCAAAGGCAAGCCGTATCCCAACGGCGAGCGCGATCACTCGAAATATGTGGACTATCTCCACAAGCAGGTCGGCGAGCTGGTTTCCAACTACGGCAACGTGGACGTGCTCTGGTGGGATTACAGCTCGCAGGATTTCCAAGGCGACGAGGCGTGGCGCGCCTTTGACCTGATGAAAGAAGTGCGTGCCAAGCAGCCGGCGATCGTCATGAACAACCGCCTGTTCCGCAGCCAGGAAGCGGGTTGGTCGGGCATGGGTACGGAAGGTTTTATCCCACAACTCGACCCGAAATACGGCGACTTCATCACGCCGGAGCAGCACATCCCGGCCACCGGCATGCCGGGCGTGGATTGGGAAACGTGCATGACGTTGAACACCACGTGGGGTTTCAGCGAGCACGACCACGCGTGGAAGAGTGATGAGACGCTTATCCGCAACCTCGTGGACATCGCCAGCAAGGGCGGCAACTATCTGCTCAACATCGGCCCCAAAGGTGACGGCAGTGTGCCGGAGGAGAGCATCAAGTCCATGCATGCCATCGGTGCGTGGATGAAGAAGAACGGCGAGGCGATCTACGCGACCCAGGCCAGCCCCTTCGAGTCGCTCGCGTGGGGCCGCTGCACGCAGAAGAAACTCGACGATGACGTTACGCGCCTCTACCTGCACATCTTTGATTGGCCGAAGGATGGCAAGCTCGTCCTCCCCGCGCTCGCGAACAAGCCGCTGAAAGCCCGCCTGCTCGACGGCGGCAAACCACTCAACGCGATTGCCGGTGAGAACGGCGTGATCGTCGCGCTGCCCGTCGACGCGCCCGACAAGATTGCCACCGTCGTCGCGCTCGACATCGAGGGTGCGCCGAAGATCGTGAAGCCCGATCCCTACGCTGACGAGACGCCTGCCCAGCGTGACGCGCGCATGAAATGGTGGCGCGAGGCGCGGTTTGGCATGTTCATCCATTGGGGCGTCTATGCCGTTCCCGCCGGCACCTACAAGGGCGAGCAGATCAAGGGCATCGGCGAGTGGATCATGCACAACGGCAGGATTCCCGTCGCCGAGTATCGCGAGTTTGCCAAACAGTTCAACCCGGTCAAATACAACGCCGACGAGTGGGTCCGGCTCGCGAAGGAAGCCGGTATGAAATACATCGTCATCACCAGCAAGCATCACGACGGCTTTGCGTTGTTCGATTCGAAGGCCAGCGACTGGAACGTCGTGAAAGCCACGCCTTACGGCAAGGACCTGCTGAAGCCGCTCGCGGCAGCGTGCCGCAAACATGGCCTCAAGCTCGGCTTCTACTATTCGCAAGCGCAGGACTGGACCAATCCCGGCGGCGCCGCGGCGCGCGGACATTGGGATCCCGCCCAGGACGGCAGCATGGACGAGTACATTCGCAAAGTTGCCGCGCCACAGGTACGCGAGATTCTCACGCATTACGGCGAGTTCCCCGCCGTGCTCTGGTGGGACACGCCGAAAGACATGACGCCCGAGCGCGCGGAGATGCTCATCCCGTTGCTGAAGCTCAAGCCCGGCATCATCCACAACAACCGTCTCGGCGGCGGCTTCAAGGGCGACACCGAGACGCCGGAGCAGCATGTTCCCGCCACCGGTTATCCCGGCCGCGACTGGGAGACGTGCATGACGATGAATGACACGTGGGGCTTCAAGAGCTACGACCAAAGCTGGAAACCCGTCGAGACGCTTATCCGCAACCTCGTGGACATCGCCAGCAAGGGCGGCAACTACCTGCTCAACGTCGGTCCCACCGCCGAGGGTCTCATTCCCGCGCCATCCGTTGAGCGGTTGAAGGAAGTCGGCAAATGGATGAAGGTCAACAGCAAGGCGATCTATGCCACCAGTGCCAGTCCATTCAAGCGCCTCGCGTGGGGCCGTTGCACGAAGAAGCTCGGCGCCGGCGGCGCGACGCTTTATCTCCACGTGTTTGACTGGCCCGCTGACGGCAAACTGCTCGTGCCCGGTTTGAAGAACGTCGTCGAATCCGCGAGCCTGCTCGCCAGTGGCAAGAAGCTCAGCGCCTCGCGCGGCATCGAGGGCGTGACCGTGACCGTCCCCGCCGCCGCGCCCGACCCGATTTGCTCGGTGGTCGTGCTCAAGGTCAAAGGCCGGCTCGACATCGAGCCGCAGCTCCCCGTGCAGGCTGCCGATGGCACGATCACGCTTGCCACCGATGACGTGATTCTTCACGGCAAGAAACTCAAGGTCGAGCACGCCCACCGCAAAGGAATGCTCAAAGCCGCCGAAGGCAACGTGGGCTATTGGGTGGATCCCTCTGAATGGGTCGAGTG
>JBAZIR010000452.1:0-4704 GCA_041651735.1 Verrucomicrobiia bacterium
CTCTGCCGCGTTTTGCAGCGGCGAGGTGCAGGTGGGCGGCCAACTGAAGAAATGCTGGATCAAATCCAAGGGTGGCCAGCACGGAAACGTGAACCTCCGCGCCGCCATCGTTCACTCGTGCAACATTTTCTTCTACGAGCACGGCATGGACATCGGCATGGCACCGATCGTCGCGATGGCCAGGCAGTTTCACTTGAGTGAGCGAACCGGCGTCCCGCTGCCCCACGAGGCGCGCGGCCATCTGCCCGACCTGACCCATCGCCACCGGCCGGCGGAAACCGCCAACATCGCCATCGGACAGGGCGAGGTTGACGTAACGCCGTTGCAGATGGCCTGTGTCACCGCCGCCATCGCCAACGGCGGCACCGTCGTTGCGCCGCGGTTGGTGACTAGTATCCGACAGACAAACAGAGACGGCGGGGTCGGGCCGGCGGTCGAGGAGTTTCCCCCGCGCAAACTCGGCAAGCTCACGGTGCAACCGCAGTTATTGGAAATGGTCCGCAAAGCCATGCTGGGCGTCGTGCAGGACGCCGACGGCACCGGCAAGAAAGCCGGCGTTCCAGGCATCGAGGTGGCTGGCAAGACCGGCACCGCACAGGTGACGGACCCGCAAGCAAACATCATCGGCCACCGCGCGTGGTTTGTCAGCTTTGCGCCTTACGAGAACCCGAAATACGCGCTCGCCATCATGCTCGAAGACGGCGACAGCGGTGGCCAGGCGGCCGCGCCAGTCGCCGGCAAGATTTACGAGCATCTGTTTGCCACCGGTCAGGCCAAGAACAATGCCACTGCGAAGCTTCGCCAACGGTCGCTGGCATTTCAGAGAGGAGGCAGACGCTGATCATGTCGTCTGTCCAAACTCCTTGGGGTGTATTCAAACACCTGTCGTGGCTGTCGCTGGTGACGATGCTCGCGCTCGTGATTGCCAGTGTGTTTGCCATCTATAGCGCCACCTATCGCGGCGAGGATACGGTGAATGCGCCGTTTTGGAAGATGCAGGCCATCTGGATCGGCATCGGCATCATCGGCTTCGCCGCAGCGGTGGCGATCGACTATCGCCAGATCGGCAAGTGGACCTGGGTGCTCTACAGTATTTGCGTAATGCTGTTAATCGTCGTGCTGGTGGCCGGCGCCGAACGCTACGGCGCGCGGAGTTGGCTCGGCATCAGGGGCCTCGGCATCCAGCCAAGCGAGTTTGCCAAAATCGGCCTCGCGTTTGCGCTGGCGTATTACCTGAGCGATCCCGAACGCGACCCGCGCAGTTTCATGACGCTCGCGGTTTGCCTGGCGATGCTCGGTGGCACCGTTGCGTTGATTCTGCTCGAACCGGACCTTGGCTCCGCCGCTGTGCTGCTGCCGATGGCTGCGGCGATGATGTTTGTCGCCGGTATTCCGCTCCGTTACTACTTCGGAGCATTATTGGCCATCGTGATATTCGGTGCAGTGCTCTACACCAACCTGGCCGCTTACCAAGCCGAAAGCCAGCAACTGCGCCAGAGTTCGCCTGACAAGGCCACCTACACGCAACAGTTGATCCAACTCAATCGGAAGTACATTTTGAAGCCTTACCAGTGGGAACGCATCCTGGTGTTTCTCAATCCGGAGCGCGATCCCTACGGTTGGGGCTGGAACCTGCGGCAATCTCAGATCGCCGTGGGTTCGGGCGGTGTCACCGGCAAAGGCTGGCTCCAAGGCACACAAAACGTGCTGGGTTTCCTGCCACGTCAAGTGGCGCCGAACGATTTCATTTTCTCAGTGATCGCAGAAGAAGGCGGGTTCCTTGCCTGCGGACTGGTGCTGATCGGCTACGCGGTGCTGCTGCTGAACGGGCTGTGGACAGCCCTGGCGGCGCGCGACCGCCTCGGTCGGCTGCTGGCCACGGGCATCACGGTCGTGCTGTTTTGTCACGTTTTCGTGAACATCGGCATGACGATCGGCCTGGTGCCGATTACAGGCCTGCCACTGCCCTTGCTGAGTTACGGGGGGTCGTTCGTGCTGAGCACCATGATTGCGCTCGGTATCCTGCAAAACATCCGCGCGCGCCGAACGACATATTGACCGGAAAGACCAAACACCATGAATGATCCAAGACCACAACAACAACAGCCACAGCCACAGCGCCGGCATCAGCCGGGACAGCAGCCTCATCACCCACAGCAACAACCTGCGCCCAAGAAGGAGCATTTCTTTGCCCGCGGTGTTTCGCACATCAAGCGCATCGCCAGCAACCTCGTGGAGAGACTCGTCGGACGGCGCGTCATCTCCAACAAGGACATCATCATCAACGCCGAGCCTCTGGAAACTCGCGTTGCAGTGATGGAGAACAACCAACTGGAGGAACTCTCCGTTGAGCGCACCACCGAGGAACGCCTCGTCGGCTCCATTTTCAAGGGCCGCATCAAGAACCTGGAAAACGGCCTCAAAGCCGCCTTCGTGGACATCGGCGGCGAAAAGAACGGCTTCCTCCACTACTGGGACATCATGCCTGCCGCGCTCGATTCGAGCATTGAGGCCGTGGACCGCGGCGCCAAGCGCCGGGAACCGCAGCGGCGCATCACCCAGAAGGACATCCCCAACCTCTATCCGGCTGGCAGCGAAATCGTCGTTCAAGTCACCAAAGGTCCCATCAGCACCAAGGGCCCGCGTTTGACCACCAGCATCAGTCTGCCCGGTCGTTACCTCGTCCTCATGCCCTTCAGCGACCAGAGTGGCATCTCGCGCAAGATCGAGGACGACCGCGAGCGGCAGCGGCTCCGCAAGATTCTCCGCTCGCTGTCCATCCCCGAAGGCATGGGAGTCATCATCCGCACGGTCGGCGAAGGGCAGAAACAGCGATACTTCGTCCGCGACCTTCATCTCTTGCTCACCGCCTGGCATCAGGTTGAGGAAAACATCAAGTCCAAACCCGCGCCCTCCTGCGTCTATCAGGAGCCGGACCTCATTGAGCGCACCGTCCGCGATTTCCTCACCGAGGACATCAGCAAGATCATTGTGGACAACGAGAAACAGGCCGACCGCATCCGCGACATGATCGGCCAGATCAGCCGCCGGTCCCGCAGCAAGGTCAAGAACTACACGGACCCCGAGCCGATCTTCGAAAAAACCGGCGTCGAAAAACAGATCGAGCAGGCGTTTCGTCGCCAGGTCTGGCTCAAGTGCGGCGGCTACATCGTCATTGACGAAACCGAAGCCCTCATCTCCATTGACGTCAACACCGGCCGTCACAAGCCCGGCCGCGACCAGGAGCAGACCATCCTCCACACCAACCTCGAAGCCGCCGCCGAAGCCTGCCGCCAGTTGCGCCTCCGCAACATCGGTGGCCTCGTCGTCGTGGACTTCATCGACATGAAGAACCGCAAGCACCAGCATCAGGTCTATCAGAAGATGCGTGAGGGCGTTCGCCGTGACCGCGCCAAGACCCACATTCTGCCCATCAGCCAACTGGGTCTGTTGGAAATGACCCGTCAGCGCCAGACCGAGAGTGTCATCTCCTCTACCTTCGAGGATTGCCCCTACTGCAAGGGCCGCGGCATGGTCAAGAGCGCGCTCTCCATGTCCGTCGAGATCCAGCGCAAGATCAGCGAGGTTCTCCGCCGTCATCGCCCCGCGCAGCTCGATCCGGAAAATCCGCCCGATATCCAGCTCTGCGTCTTCGTACATCCCGACGTGCTCCAGCGCCTGCGCAGTCAAGACGAGCACTTGCTCATCGAACTGGAAAAGAAGTTCTACGGAAAACTCAGCTTCCGGGCTGACTCAGCCTTCCACCTCGAGCAATTCAAGATCGTCAACCTCAAGACTAACGAGGAACTGAAATAACCGGTCGGTGAACGTCAGCCCAAGCCTGCCGCCGCCACCATCCCGCTGGCGGTGGCGGCTTGAGCTGTCGAACTGGAACCGCTGTCCGGGCCCCCGTCTCATTCGTCTCAAGAAGAAAGGACAGGCACGATGCCTGTGCCCATCCCCAACGGCAATGCTTGACCGGCACGGCACGGCTCCCTACAGTTGGCGGTTCAATTTAGGAAGAATCGAAAGGATATTTGGATATGGCAGAATCAGGTGAGTCGAAACTACCCGTGCAGGTGTCCGGCGAAACGCTCGGCCCGTGCAAACGGCTTTTGAAGATCGAACTCCCTACCGCGAGCGTAGAGGCAGAGTTCAACCACATTACGAGCGACTACACGCGCTATGCGCGGCTGCCCGGGTTCCGGCCCGGCAAGGCGCCGCGCGCCATCGTGGAGAAGCGGTTTGTGGCGGACATCGAGCAAGAAGTGCAGAAATCACTCATTCCGCGAGCCTACCACGAGGCACTGGAAAAGCAGGGACTGCGCCCGGTCGGTTATCCTGAGATCAAAGACGTGCAGTTTGGCCGTGGGAAACCGCTAGCCTTCACGGCGGAGGTGGAAATCGAGCCGGAATTCCCGATGCCAGACTACAAGGGTATCCCGGTGAAGCGGCAGAAGCTGGAGGTCACAGACGACGACGTGGCCAAGGCGTTGGAGGCATTGGCCGAACAACGCGCGGAACTGGCGGATGTTACGGGCCGTCCATTGGCAATGGAAGATTTCGCGGTCGTGAACTTCAGCGCTGTCAGCGACGGCAAACCGCTGGCCGAGATCGCGCCGGAGGCCAAGGCGGTGGCGGAACGGCAGAATCTGCTCCTGCTCATGGGCGCGCAGTCGTTCGTGCCCGGTTTCTGCGAACAAC
>JBAZIR010000453.1:0-4685 GCA_041651735.1 Verrucomicrobiia bacterium
TTAAAGAAGGCAAGGTAGACCTTATCGCCAAGGTAGTTGAATTCGTAAAGATGAACGGGCTGATTGCGGGTTGCGGCGGGCATATGCTCGAAGTGCCGATGACATGTGAGAAGGAAAAGGTGAACGTCGATTTTTATTTCAAGACGTTGAATAGAGCTGACTTTCACTGTGATACCCCGGAAAAGGTAATTGAGTTTATGAAAAGCGTGAAGAAGCCCTGGATAGCATACAAAGTTCTCGGGGCGGGGATCGTTCGGCCCAGCGAAGGTTTCAAGTATGCCTTTGAAGGCGGGGCAGACGTGTGTGTGGCGGGGATGTTCGACTACGAGATGGAAGAGGATGCGACGATTGTCAGGAACCTGCTCGCGGGCAAGTTGAAGAGGGAACGACCCTGGCTGGCATAAGATTTCCGGGGATTTCCCTTGAGATGATGAATATTGAATTCATTCATTTCAGTAAGCCCATGCCACCTCTGTTGCCTACAAGAAGATCGTCATCGCCCCGACGCCCGGCGGCAAGTTGACGAATGCCGACGTCCGCTACGACAGCATCCGCGGCCGCATCGAAAGCGCATGGAAGAAGAGTGGCGACAAACTCGCCATCGACATCACCCTCCCCGCGAACACCACCGCAACTGTTCTCGTGCCTGCCAGGAGTGCTGACGCGATCTCCGAGAACGGCAAGCCGCTGGCGAAAACACCCCGCGTGAAGTTCCTGCGCATGGAAGGCGACCACGCGGTGCTGAAGGTGGAGGCGGGGAGTTACAAGTTTGGAAAGACGGCGAAGTAATGCAGCGTTGAGCGTTGAGAGCGATTCGCGTTCGCGTCGTTGGAACCGAGCGCGGGGTTGTTTTGCGCGTGCATCGGTTTCGCGGCGGGGGGATAATGCGGAATATGAAGATTTCGACCGGTTGGACATGGTTCGGTTTGATCGCTATCGCGACGGTCTGTGGTTTGGCTGTTAAATCGTTCGGTGCTGAGCCTAAGTTGATCGTGCGCCCTTTCAGTGAAGGTGCGGCGACGGGGGAGGAACTCCAGACGGAGAAAATCCAGGCGGCGATAGACCAATGCTTTCTCAAGGGCGGCGGCGAGGTGCAGATTCCCGCGGGGAAATTTCGCACGGGCGGACTGCGGCTTCGGTCTGGCGTAACGCTGCATCTTCTCAAGGGCGCTGTGCTATGCGGCAGTCGCAACCCGGATGACTATTTCGGTTATCGCACCGACAAGGTCGAGCCGCTCGATCCCTCGCACATGACGACGGCGGTTTGGCGGCCGGCGAACGACCCCGATCGCGACTACGCGTTCATGCAAAAGATGGGAAGCCGTTGGAACAATGCGCTTATCCGCGCCGTTGACGCGAAGAACATAGCGATCATTGGGGACGAGGGCGCGGTTATAGATGGCAGCGATTGTTATGACGAGACAGGTGAGGAGCATTATCGCGGACCGCACTGCATCGGCATGTGGAACTGCAAAGGGATCACCCTCCGGGGCTATACCATCAAGAATAGTGCCAACTGGGCGCACGCCATCTATTTCAGTGAAGACATTTCGGCAGAGAACGTGACTGTGATCGCCGGCCACGATGGCATTCACGTGTCCTCTTGCGACAATATCAGCGTCCAGCACTGCAACTTTTACACCGGCGACGACTGCGTCGCGGGATTCGACAACAACAACGTTGTCGTGCGGGACTGCGATCTGAACACCGCGTGCAGCGGCTTGCGGTTCGGTGGACATGATGTGCTGGTTGAGAAATGCCGGTTCTTCGGGCCCGCGAAATACCTGTTTCGCGGGAGCTTGACCAAAGAGGAAAAACGCACGGGTGTGGCGTCGTCCGGCGGAAAGCACCGATACAACATGCTCAGCGCATTCACGTATTATTCGGACTTCACACTGAAGGTCCGGAAGGAGCCGGGGAACATCGTCATTCGGGACTGCACCATCGAGAACACCGACCGCCTGCTGCACTACAATTTCTCGGGCAATGAGCCCTGGCAGAAGAACCGCCCTTTGCGCAGCATTCGCTTTGAGAACATCAAGGCATCTGGCGTGAGCATGCCGCTTGACGTTTACGGTGACACGAAGACACCGGTGATTTTGGAAATGGTGAATATGGATTTCATCTTCCGCAGCGGGTTCGACAAAGTCGCTTTCATTCACGCCTGCAACTACGAGAGGATAACGCTCGATAAGGTGACGATCAAAGGGGCCGGAAGCGCTCCGCTGGTCAAAACGTGGAGCAAAGGGAAGATCGAGTTGAAGGATGTGAAGAGCGATATTCCCGAAGAGCGACGAGTGGTTCCGGCAGCGGAGCCGTTTCGCAGCAAACCGATCTAAGAGGGCTTTCCCTTCGGCGGTTCTTGTCCTGTGCTCTCCGGTCTCGCCGGAGGCGATTCTCGCGAAGACCACCGCCACCATTCTCGTGCCCGCCAGGAGTGCTGACGCGATCACCGAGAGCGGCAAGCCGCTGGCGAAAACGCCCGGCGTGAAGTTCCCGCGCATGGAAGCCGACCGCGCCGTGCTGGAGGTGGAGGAGGGGAGTTACTGGTTCGCCTCTGGCATCGGCCGATTGCGCTGACGAGGTTTAGGGCTTTTGGCCTTGCGCCGGTTTTGTTGAATGGCAACAATGCCGCCGATGAGCGCGGCACTGGAAACAAAGCAGCACGAATAAGAACTCAGCACATGCGAATAACCCTCCTATACATTGCGTTGCTCGCCTCCACCGTCACCAGCTTCGGGGCGAGCTATTCTGGCAATTCATCCGGCGAAAAAATTCAGGCGGTTGTTGAGGATGGCGCGCGAGGGGTTGAAAAGCGAATTCCTGGCAGGATGGAGGCGTCGCCGATTTGCCTGACCGCGAACAATATGTCGATTGCGACGGGCCAACCTTCGCTGGTGCTCATGTCGAGCGGCCCCACGCAGATCCCGGTGTGGTCATTATCGGGTTCCACGGTTGGGCAGTCTGTCGCCGGCGTCGTGAACGGCTTGTCCAGCGGGTGTGTCGCCGTGAAGGTCGAGATCGTTGTGACCACGACGGACGCGGCGACGAGTCCCATCTATGAGGATGTCTATAGGGTCCACCTGTCGCAGATGGTGGAGGATGCCGCCTTCACGGCCCGGTATTTTCTGGGTAACCCCGTGCGAACAGCGCTTCCTGCCGCACCGTTCTACTCCCGGACCATCGTCCTGGAGTCGTATTACGAAGTGGCACCAAACGCGCCTCTCTGGGTGCGTGTTCAGCGGGAGCCCGCTGATCCCGCAGACACGTTCGCGCACCCCACGGGGCTGGCGATGGTCAAGGTGACGCCTTTGTTGAACGCGCTCGCAAAGCCGCGGGTCGTGCAAGATGTGCACGGCTACAACTCGTGGCCGATGATTCAGGCCATCGGAGGGAAGCTGGTCTGCGTGTATAGCCGCGGCTCTGCGCACTCGATCGGGGAAGACGCCCGCGCCGTTTACGCGCGCACCTCTACGGACAACGGCAAGACGTGGACGACTGAAACAGTGGTTGCGAACACGCCGGGATACGGCGATGTCGCCGTCGGGAAGGGCCTGGATTCCACGGGGGCGATGCTCCTCTGGGTGCGTCGAGTCGGAAAGGAGTGGCACCACGACCTCTACCGAACCAAGGATGGGGTGAAGTTCGCGCTCGTGGCGACGCCGAAGCTCGCCGTGAGGCCCGTGCAGATATCCGACGTCTTTGCGGTCCCCAAGGTCGGGCTCATGGCGCTGTGGTTCGCCGGGAGCTACAGTGATGGCCCAGATCACTCGTGGGGCACGGTGACCAGCAGTGACAACGGCGCCACATGGACACAGACCCCCATCGAGTCCGGGCTGACCAAAGCGGAATGGCCGACCGAGCCCTCCGCGGTTTACCTCGGCGATGGCAGGATTCTCGTAATCGCACGGACAGAGATGGGTGGGCCGGCCTCGGTGCGGTCTCAATTCCAGATGGTATCATCGGATTACGGTGCGACGTGGAAGCGCGCGAAGACCAACATCGGCGATGTCGTTGCCTCCACGCCGAGCCTGATCCTCGACGCCAAAACCGGTCTGCTGAGCAACTATTACTATCAGCGTGGCAGGGGCGGTGTCCTTCGGCGTCGCGTCGTTGACCCAGTCAGCGTGTTCGGTAATCCGCTCAAGTGGCCTGCTTCCGAGGCGGTCGCCACGGGTAGTGAGATCACGTTCGATGCGGGCAATGTGAATGCCACCGCGATCAAGGGCACACACTACCTCTCGTATTACTCCGGCAAGGCTCCTGACACCGCGGTCCTGGTATCTGTGCTCCCGGCGCCGACCGCCGGGAATTCGCTTTCCTGCCCCTCGCGCCCCGGTGAACCGCGAAAATAGAGAGACGGGTCGTTTGTAAACAAGCTCCCGCCGGAACTCTCGCAACGTCTGGCGAACTTGCGCCTGCGCGCGGCGATTACCAAGCGCGGTTGAACGAAGTGGGTATCCCGGATCAGATCGTCAATGAGCCGCCGTTGACATCGATTGTTGCACCGGTGATGTATCGAGCTTCGTCCGAGAGCAAGAACAACACGACGCGGGACAGGTCCTGTTCGGTTGCGAACCGTCCGAGAGGGATGCCGGCGATCTGCCGAGCCCGGTCGTCCGGCGTTAGCAGGTCGGCAACTCGATCACCCTCGGTCGTGCCTGGCGCAATGGCATTAACACGGA
>JBAZIR010000454.1:0-4660 GCA_041651735.1 Verrucomicrobiia bacterium
GGTTCTTCCTGCGGCAGATCGGTGGCCTGCCGGAGCGCACGCCGTTGAATGCGCGCATCGTTGGCACGGCAAAGGGCAAGGGCTACGGCGTCGAGAAGGTCATGTTCGAGAGCCGGCCGGGATTCCATGTCACGGCGAACCTTTACCTGCCGGACTCGCCGCCACCGTGGCCGGCGGTGCTGGTGCCGTGCGGTCACAGCCATGACGGCAAAGCAGTGGGCCAGTATCAGCGCGCTTCGATCCTGCTCGCGAAGCATGGCATGGCGGCGATGTGTTACGATCCCGTGGGCCAGGGCGAACGTTACCAGATGCTCGATCTCACGCAGCAGCGCAAGGTCTTCGAGGACGCCAAACACGTGCTGGTACCGCATCCGAACGTGCGTTTCCTTTGCACCATCGAGCACACGATAATGGGCTTTGGCTGCGCGTTGCTTGGCGGCAACATCGCGCAGTATCGCATCTGGGACGGGATGAGGGCCATCGACTACCTGCAAAGCCGAAAAGACATCATCGCCGACAAGATCGGTTGCACGGGCAACTCCGGCGGTGGCACCGAAACCGCGTATCTCATGGCGCTGGATGATCGCATCGTCGCGGCGGCGCCCGGCTGCTACCTCACCACGTTCCGCCGCCTGATCGACAGCAAAGGCCCACAGGACGGCGAGCAAAACATCTTTGGCCAGATCGCGTTCGGCATGGACGAAGCCGACTACTGCATCATGCGTGCGCCGAAGCCGACACTCATCTGCGCCGGCACGCGCGACGCGACCTTCGACTTTCGCGGCACATGGGAGGTGTTCCTCGATGCGAAACGCTTTTGCTCGCGCATCGGCCATTCAGAGAGCATCGAGATCGTCGCGCCCGACGCGCCTCACGGGTTCACCATCCAACTGCGTGAGGCCGTGACACGTTGGATGAGCCGCTGGCTGCTCGGCAAGGACAAGATCATCCGCGAAGTGGACTCGCTGCCCGACACGATGACCGACGACCAACTCCGCGCCTATAACGCGCCCGATTGGACGCAGGAACAGCTTCAATGCACGCCGAACGGCCAGGTGCTGCTCATGCCCGGCGAGCGCTCCGTGTTTCAAATCAACGCCAGCCTCGCTGCATCGCTGAAGAAGACGCGCGCCGGGAAGTGGAGCAGCCTCTCTGACGGCGACAAACGCAAGCTCGTGCGCGACACCATCGGCGCGCGATCGCTCGATTCACTCCCCGCGCCGAAGGTCGAGACGATCGCGAAGGTTGTGCGCGACGGCTGCGTCATTCACAAGCTCGTCCTGACGATGGATGATCGGCTTCGCCTGCCTGCGCTCGCGTTCGTTCCCGCGAAACCCGCCGGTCCCGCAACGCTATATCTGCACGGCGCCAGCATGGCGCAGGATGCCGCCCCCGGCGGCCCCATTGAAGCGCTCGTGAAACAAGGCCACCTCGTCCTCGTTGCCGAGTTGCGCGGCATTGGCGAGACGGAAACCGGCCACGACAAACGCGACTACGGCTACGGCCGCTTCGGCCGCGATAACCAGGAGAGTTTCCTCGCCTACCTCATGGGCAAAAGCTTCGTCGGCATGAGAACCGAGGATGCGGCGATCTGGGCGCGTTTCCTGAAAGACTCCGCCCTGGGTGGCAGCAAACCCACCGAGCTTCACCTCACCGCCGTCGGCGAAGCGGCCATCCCTGCGCTGCACGCCGCCGCGCTCGCGCCCGACGCCTTTCGCACCGTGACGCTCCGCCGAATGATCTCGTCGTGGGAAGAAATCGTTCGCGCCACGGAGACCTTCGATCAGGCCGTCAACATCGTCCACGGTGCTCTGCGGCATTACGATCTGCCAGACTTGGTGAATCTCGCCGGTCCCGACAAAGTGAGTCAGCAGGAACCGTCCGATGTGATGGGCAAGGTGGCTGAGCCTCGGAAATAAACGAGGTTTTGGCGCTTGCAGCAGGACAGCGCGGGACTACCATGCCGGCAAACCAGCGGAGGACATCACGATGACGACAGCAAGAACGTGGATCGCAGGGATGGCAGTTTTCGCGGTTGCTCAGATTATTAGCGCGGTCGAGTTGCCATTCCCGTTGAGCATCGGAGGCCATCCGGCCAGAGACGAGGGACGGCTGGATTCGGCGGCGGTCGTTCGGGAGGCTGTTGACCCGCAGGCCGAGGTCGTCATCAAGGCACAGACGGAGATGATCATCCTGAACATCACCGCCGCGAACGACGACGGCAGTGTCAAGCCACACTCGCGCACCGCGATCATCATGGCACAAGGCGCCAACAAGGTCCGCCTGGACCAGACCATGGACAAGAAACCTTTGGCGGCGGGGCTATACCGGATGACTGCGACGGCTGCCGACGCAACCGCCATTGTGCTCTTCCGTGTCGGCGAAGGTGTCGTTGGAGTGGGTGGCAAAACGATGGCACAAGTGGAGCAGGAGGCGAACCAGAAAGCCGGGGAAGCCACGCAGAAGGCCATGGCCGATTTGAAAAAGGCCAAAGAGGAAGAAGCCGCCCGCGCCAAACAGGCCGCCGCGCCCAAGCCCGCCGAGAAACTCTCCGACGAAGAGGCATCCATCCGGCTTGCCTACGCTTCCCAATATGGCGAGGTGGACAAGGTGAAGGCGTTGCTCGCCTCCAACCCGAAGATCGTCAACATGAAGGATGGCCAGGCGTTTCAGGCTGCGCTGTCGCTGCAAAAAGGGCCGGAGATCGTCAAAGCGTTTCTCGACGCCGGCGCGGATGCGACGGTGAAACAGAAGGAATCCGGCTGCAACACGATCATCCTCGCTATCGACGGCGCCAAGCCAGGCGACGAGTTGACCGCGGTGGTGAAGATGCTTGTTGAGAAGGGGGCCGACGTGAACTGCCCGCGGGTCAAGGACGGCTACACCGCCCTTCACCTCGCAGCCCGCCAGGGGATGAAGGACGTGATGGAGGTGTTGCTCACGGCAAAGAACGTGGACGTGAACCAGCGCACCAGGGATTTGGATACCACATCAACGGTCGACGACGCGTGGCCGCCACTTTTTTACGCTGTCTCCCGCGGCGATGAAGGGCAACCGGACGACTTGAAGGTGGTGGAGATGCTTCTGGCCAAGGGCGCTGATGTGAAGGCAGCGACGAGGGAGAACCTCACCGCCCTGCATCTGGTAGCGAGCAGCGGGCGTGACCGCCGGGACATCGCCGATCTTTTGGTTTCCAAAGGCGCCGTGCTGGACCCCGTGTCGCGTCCGTTCCGCCTGACGCCGCTGCATGAAGCCCTGATGAAAGACAATCCGGAAATCTGCCGGCTGTTGTTGGAACGGGGCGCCAACGCCAACATCCCCAACGATCAAGGCGTCACCATTATCCAGCACGCGAACGGCAACTACAAAGACTGGAAGTCAGGCAGGGCCGTCAGGGAATGGTCTGGAAAAGGACGACGGCCTTGAAGACGTTTGTTGCCGTTTCGACTGTGAAACGCGCGCTCTGCCTTCTGCTGGCATGTTGTATCGCGGGAATCGGCCCCGCTATTGGCGCCGAACCCGTCGGTCCCGGCCGCACTTTCTATGTGGACGTCAATAGCCTTGGCGGGTCGTGCGACGACTCCAATCCCGGCACTGCCAGCCGGCCGTGGCGGACAGCGCTGAAAGCCTTCAGTTCTGCCGGACCCGGCGATACCGTCGTCTTTCGCCGCGGCATTTACCGCGTGACGCGGAGTCTCCACACGTCTGACCTCCAGCTCGATCCATCGCAGGCCGCCCCGATCGTGTTCAAGGCGCCCGCAGGCGAACAGGCCGTCATCACCAACCTCCGCCCGATCCCTGCCGCTGACTGGAAACAGGTTGCCGCCACCAAGTCAGGCAAACCCATCTTCGGCGCGCCGGCCAGCGGAGGCGCACGCGTTACCAACCTCACGCAACACGGCGTGCCGTTGAGGCGCGCGTTCTGCGGCAACACGCGGTCTTGGTATGAGGACACGCCGCCCGAGGCCATCGATGGTCCCGGCGAGTGGGCGTCGAGTTTGCGCGAGCACCGTGTGTATCTTTGCACCGCCAATGGCGAACCGCCAGGCGACAGCATCGAACTGTGCGACGTGCGAGGACCCGGCGCGAGCGGCAACCTCATCAGTCTGGAGCGTGACAAAGAGGACCGTTGCCGCAACCTGCGCCTGGTCTTCGAGAACCTGACGTTCGAGACCGGCTTTCATGGATTGGTCATCCGCACCGGATTCGTCGAGCTGCGGCAATGCGTGTTGCGAAAAAGCTTCGGCGATCTGCTCAATACACTCTCCGGCCGCGTGATTGTAGACGGCTGCGACTTCTATGCGTTCGGCGAGTCCGCCATCGACGTCACCACGCCGGGCAACGGCCCCAAGCCCGCCGGCATGCCCCCGATGGCTATCCGCAACAGCCGGTTCCACGACAACGTGCAGGTGCGCTCACCGCGGCAGAAGGGCACCAACGGCGTCATGCTCAAGGGTGGCTGCGCCGACATTGTCGTCGAGGGCAACCAGTTCTACAACCTGCGGGCCACCTACGGCGCGCTCACGCTCGGTGGCGCCACCAGCGGCGGCCAATCCGGCGAAGGCTTCCGGCTCACTGCGCGCAACAACACCTTCCATGACATTGCCGGCCCCTACGTTGTCCTGTTCAGTGGCAGCCACGATTGCAGGTTGGTCAATAA
>JBAZIR010000455.1:0-4652 GCA_041651735.1 Verrucomicrobiia bacterium
GCACCCGGTTGCCGCCAGATGAGCGGAATCATCACCGCCGGTTCGCGAGCCGCCAGCGGTCGCGTGTGGTCGCCCATGCCCCAGTAGCCGCCGTGGCCGCCGGCGAGACCTTGGTCGGCCGTGAACACCACCAGCGTGTCGCGGTCGTGGCCGAGCCGCCGCAGTGTTTCCATTACGCGCCCGACGCCGTCGTCGAGGCCGCTCATCGCGGCGGCGTAGCTGCGCATGCTGACGAGGTTGTTCATGAAGTCGCGGTTGTGCATCAGCCACGGGCTGATGGGTTCGCGCGGAAACGAATCCATGTTCTTGCTGGCGTAATAGTCCGTGTGGCGGTTCTGATGAACCTCGCGCATGATTCTTCCAAGGCCGTAGGGAGCATTGTAGGCGAGGTAGAGGAAAAAAGGCTTCCCATGGCTCTGCTCCAGAAATTCGACGGCATGGTCGGTGATCGCGTCGGTCGTGTATTTGGGTTCCCTGTAGAGCTTCCCCTGCCAGATCATCTCGTCGCCGTAGAACGTCTCGGTGCTGCCGGGATTCTTCGTGAACCAGTAGCTGAAACCTTCCTGCGGCCCTGCCAACGCGCCGCCAAGGTGCCACTTGCCCGACAATCCGCATGTGTAGCCAGCTCCCGCCAAAATCTTTGGCAGACTTTTGAACTCCCGGATCGCGCATTCGGGATTGGCTTTCTCCGGCTGGAAGAAACTGTGGATGCCGTGTTGCGACGGAATCAATCCCGTGAGAAACGTTGCGCGTGTCGGCGAGCAGACCCCGTTGACACTATAGGCCCGCGTGAACCGCATTCCTTCCGCCGCGAGCCGGTCAATGTTGGGTGTGAGAATCTCCTTGTTGCCATAGCAGCCAATCGGCCACGGGCTGAGATTGTCGCAAAGAATAAAAACCAGATTCAGCTTGCGCTCGCCGGCCTCCGCGCTCAACACCATTGCGCCCGCTGTCAGCACGCATAGCCACGCTGCCGCAAATCGCCACAGCTTCATGGGACAAAATCCTCTTTCAGGGCTGCTTCTTACTCGCCGGCGTGTATGGGGTTGACCCGCCGCCGGAATCCGCTCGGGGTCGCGCGTTTCAGCCGCAGGAACTGGCGGTTGAAATTGGAGAGATTGGCGAAGCCGCATGCCATCGAAATGTCGGTGATGCTTTGCTCGGTCTCCGCCAGCAACCGGCAGGCGCGGCCGACGCGCAGTTCGTTCACAAACGCCGGGAAGGTTCGCGCCGTGTGCCGCTGGAAGAATCGGCTGAAGGCTCCCTCGCTCATGTGGGCTACCCGCGCGACTTCGCTCAGGCGGATCGGCTGGTCGATGCGGTCGTTGATGTATTTCAGCAGGCCGGCCATGCGTTCCTGATTGAACGGATTGAGTTCGGCGGTGAAGCCGGCGCTGGCGATGGATCGGGCTTCGTGCGATGTGGCCATCGCTTCGAGCACCGTCAGGAACAGGACGAGTCGGCGCAGGCCCGTCGTGTGCGCCATCGCGTGCATCAAGCCGTCCACCCGGTCGCGCGTGCGGCCCGTGAATTGCAGCCCCACAGCGGCGCGCCGGAAAAGCTGCCGGACGGCGGACATGGCGGGCATCTTCATGCACGCGTCGCCGAGGAAGTTCTCCTCAAACTGTGCCAGCAGGATATGTGCGGGAGCGGCCCCGCTGTGCGAGTCGCGCTGCCAGATGTGCGGCAGGCGCGAGCCCACGAGCACGAGGTCTCCGCGCCGCAGAGCGGTGATGTTGTCGCCCACCATGCGGTAGCCGGGACAATGCAGCGTGAGGATCAACTCGTATTCGGGATGAAAATGCCAGGGGCACTCGAAGTGGCGGGTGCGGATGGATTTGAAAGCAAATCCTTCCTCGGAGCCGGTGGTAAGTTGTTGAAAGATGAGTTTCATCTGCCATTGCGACCGTGCGCGTCAGAAAAGTATCAGAACCGGTGTTAAAGCGGGTAGCTAAAACCTTGGGGTTCGGCTAAATTTTTTGGCAAGGCTGAGATTCAGAACCATTGATTTCAGGAGACCAGACAACCAGGAGAAAAACAACATGAGCAACGACAAACTCGCCATCAACGGTGGCACGCGCACCGTCAAAGACAAACTTCCCCACTGGCCGACGTTCGACGAGAACGCCATCAAGGCCGTCGAAGCCGTGTTGCGCTCCGGCAAGGTCAACTACTGGACTGGCCGCAAGGGCATGGAGTTCGAAAAACGCTTCGCCGAGTGGCAGGGCAGCAAGTTCGCCATCAGCACCACCAACGGCACCTCCGCGCTTCACGTTGGCCTGACGGCGCTCGGCATCGGACCCGGCGACGAGGTCATCGTGCCGAGCTACACGTTCATCGCGTCGGGTTTCTCGATCGTCCAGGCTGGCGCCATCCCGCGTTTTGCCGACGTGAATCTCGATGACCACTGCATCAGCGTCGAGTCGGCCGAGAAACTCGTGAACGAGCGCACGAAGGCCATCATGCCCGTCCACCTCTACGGCAACGTCGCCGACATGGACAAAGTCAATGCCTTCGCGAAGAAGCACAAACTCTTTGTCATTGAGGACAACGCCGAAGCGTTTGGCGGTGTCTATAAAGGCAAGAAGACCGGCACGATCGGCGACATTGCCGGTTGCAGCTTCTGCCAGAGCAAGACCTTCACCACTGGCGGCGAGGGCGGCATGGTCACCACCGACAACGAAGACCTCGCGTGGATCGCCCGCAGCTTCCGCGACCACGGCTACGATGTGAAGGACCGTCTCAACCTGCTGGAGATGGAACAGAAGCTTTCCTATATTCACAACATGGTTGGCTGGAACTACCGCATGACCGAGATGCAGTCGGCCATCGGCCTCGCCGAGCTGGACCGGATGGAAACCTGGAACATGCCGCGCCGCCGCCGCAACGCGCACATCATCATGGACGCGATCGCGGACGAGCCGCTGGTGAAGTTCCGGCCAATTGACACGCCGGAGCGCCAGAACGGCTGGTTCGTCATGGCGTTCTCGCTCGACATCGAGAAGATGCGCTGCGACATCAACGAGTTCGTGAAGGCCGCTGGCGCCGAGGGTGCGCCGTGCTGGCGGGTGTTCTGGCCGCAGTGCCACACCGAGCAGGCTTACAGCAAGCAGAATGCCTTCGGTCGCTCCGGCTTCCCGTTCACGTCGAAGGAATACACCACCGCCGCGAACGTGGATTACTCGAAGGTCAATGTGCCCAACGCCATCTGGCACCAGAGCCACACGTTCACCTGCTTCGCCTACCCGACGTTCGAGCCGCAGCATTGCGAGCAGATCGGCGCGGCGCTGAAGAAGGTCATTCGCGCGTTCGCGAAGTAAGGAATCGCCATGAGCCGCAAAATCAAATGGGGCGTCATTGGGTCCGGCGGCATCGCCCGCCGGCGGACCATTCCTGAAGGCATCGTGCCGGCGTCGAACGCCGCGTTGATCGCGGTGTTCGACCCGAACGCGGAAGCCAACCAGGCGGTCGCAAAACAGTTCGGCGTGCTCGCGGTTGCCGATGTGGACGAACTGCTCCGCAGCGACATCGAGGCCGTCTATATTGCCTCGCCGCCGAGCGTTCATCGCGCACAGGCCATTGCCTGCGCCAAGGCCGGCAAACATGTGTTGAGCGAAAAGCCGCTCGGCATGACCGTCCCCGACGCCAAGGCGATGATCGCTGTATGCAAGAAAGCCGGTGTCCAATTTGGCACGGCGTTCTTGATGCGTTTCCTCGCCCAGCATCAGGTGGCGCTGAAACTCATTCGCGATGGCAAACTGGGCAAGCCGGTCTTCGGCCGCGCGCAACTCTCCTGCTGGTATCCGCCGATGCCCGGCGCATGGCGGCAGGATCTGGCGACCGGTGGCGGCGGGTCACTGATGGACATGGGCGGCCATTGCATTGACCTGCTGGAGATGTTCTTCGGGCCTGTGCAGGCCGTGAGCTGTTTCACGAACCGCACGGTTCACAGCTACACCAGCGAGGACAGCGCCCTTGCGTCGTTGTTCTTCGCGAATGGCGCGCTGGGCACGGTGGACACGTTCTTCTGCATGCCGGACGAGGCGAGCCAGAACCGGCTCGAACTTTACGGCTCGCTCGGCAGCATTCTCGCCAAAGGCACCATCGGTCAGGGCTCGGCAGGCGAAATGGTGGCGTTTCTGAAAGGTGGAACGGCCGGCTATGACGCGCAGCAAGCGCGCGCAGCCGACGGCGGCGTGACCATCGCGCCGACACCCATCAACACCTACCGTGCGGAGATCGAAGAGTTCTCGGCGGCCATCATCGAGAATCGCGAACCGTCGAACAATGCCGCCACCGGCCTGCAAAGCCAGAAGGTGCTTGCGGCATGCTACAAGTCCGCGCGCGTTGGCAAGGTCATCAAGCTGACATGAAATACGGGTGTTACGGATGGCTGCTGCTATGCGCGCTCGCGGTTGGCGCCGCTGAGAAGTCTGACTCGAAAGACGCAGCGAAGAAAGAGGCAGCGCGTCACACCGTCGCCATCACCAGTTCGAAAGATGGCACGCCGCAGAAAGCCATCTTCTACTGCCCGCCCGAAGCCGCGCCCGACGCCAAGGGCGAACGTGTGCCGTTGCTCGTGGCGTTGCACACATGGAGTGGCGGCTATGAGCAGGGCGTCGAGCACATGGGGCATGCGAAGAAGCGCGGCT
>JBAZIR010000456.1:0-4628 GCA_041651735.1 Verrucomicrobiia bacterium
AAACGAGGATCGAAACGCGATGGGACGGTCCGGGGACGTTGCGGGTGAGCGTTGATGGTGGCCGGTTCATGCGCAGTCTGATTGAGGAGATTTACCCGGTGGCCGCCGAAGCACAGCGGGAGGGAGCGCGCGTAGACGCGCCGGGGTTCATTGCCGAAGTAACCCGCGCAGACGCCAGAGGCGCGCAGGCACTGGCGTTTCATTTTCGCTCGACGGCCCAGCCTCCGGTGGTGCTGGACATGCAGAACGGACGGGCGGTTCGCGTTCGATGAAACAACTGATCATTACCGGCGATGATTTTGGCTACAGCCGAACGGTGAGCGACGCCATCCTTCATGCCCATCGCGAGGGTTTCCTCACCAACGCCAGCCTCATGCCGTGCGGATTCGATTTTGACTACGCGGTCGCGTTGGCAAAACAGACGCCAAGTCTGAGTATCGGCGTGCATCTCTGTCTGCTTCAGGGCCGTGCGGTATTGCCGCACGCGGACATCCCCGCGTTGACCGACGCGGACGGCAACTTCCACAACAATCCGCTGGCTGCCGGCGTGAGGTTCTTCCTCGTTCCCGGCATCCGGCGGCAGATCGAACTGGAACTGCGGGCGCAGATGGCGAAGTTCCTCGCCACTGGTTTGCGGCTGACCCACCTCAACACCCACATGCACTTGCACGCGCATCCGGTGGTGTTTTCCATCATTGCACAACTCGGCCGCGAGCAGGGCATTCGCTTTCTGCGCGTGCCGCGCGAGAATCTCCTCTCGCATCTGTTGATTGACCGGCGCTTTCTGGCGAGCAAGCTGGTGCGGGGATTTTTCTTTTGGGCGTTATGCATGGGCCTGGATCGCAAGATTCGACGCGCGGGTTTCCGGCCTCCGGATGCGATGCACGGCCTGCTCCAAAGCGGCCACGTTGACGAGACGTATCTGACGCGGCTGCTCCCGCAGATTGGTGATGGTGTGACCGAAATCTACTTCCATCCCGGCGCCGCCGCCGACCCGATCCTCCGCCGCTGGCAGCCGGATTACAGCCATGCTGCCGAGACGGCGGCGCTGCTCAGTCCTCGATTAAAGCAGCTTCTCCACCAACACGGCATCCAACTCATCGGTTTTGAAAACGCGATTCCCTCGTCGGGCAGAATGTCGGACACGCTTGCCAGCGAAGCGCCGCAGGTGTTCTAACGGTTCAACAAACTCTTGACCGCGATCAGCAGCTTCCGCCAGGTCGGCAGTGAGATTCTTTTCGAAAACACGTCGAACTCGCGGTGTTCGATCTTTTTCAGCAGGCCGCGATAGATTTCCATCAGCGCCACCAGTGTGGCGCGGCTGTCAGCATGAATCAGCGGCAGCAGCGGATGAGCTTTGTCGTAGTATTCGTGCGCGCGGTCGGATTCGAACTTCATCAGGTCCACGAACGCCGGCGGCGGCTGGCTCTTCAGAATCTGCTCCTCCGTCACGTCAAAGCGTTTGAGGTCCTCTTGCGGCAGATAAATCCGCCCCATCTGGGCGTCCTCAGCCACGTCACGGAGAATGTTGGTGAGCTGGAAGGCGATGCCGCACCACTCGGCATATTGTTTGGCCTTCTCGTCGGCGAACCCGAACACGTGAATCACCGTCAGTCCGACGCACGACGCCACGCGGTAGCAGTAGCGATAAAGTTCCTCGAACGTTGCATAACGCGTCTTGTCCAGGTCCATCTCCGCGCCGGTGATCAAGTCGGAGAAGTATTCCTTCGGGATTTGGTAGCGCTGCACCGTGTTGGAGAATGCCGGAAGTATCGCGCGCGCCGTAGCCTCCATCGCAGACTGCACCACCGCAGTCGCTGTCCCGCCGGCATAGGCTTCGTCGAGCACCGCGCGCCACCGGCGCAGATTGACCCGAGCCACATCGATACTCGGCGCGTGGTCGCTCAAATCGTCGCAGTAGCGGAAAAATGCGTAGATGGCGCACATCGCGTCGCGCTTCTCCTTGGGCAGCGCATAGAACGAGTAGTAAAAGTTTTTCGCCTGTTTGGAGGCGACGTGCTGGCAGTGCCGATACGAATGTTCCAAGGAAGTCATCGGGTAATCACTCTGTCGGAACAGACTACTTGGTTGGCTGCCGCGTGGCAATACTGTGTTGTGTCTTGCGGTTCATGAGGCGGGTCTATGAGACTTGCCGGGCATCGCGGACTTTGATAGCGTGTGAGGCATGAGCATGTTGATTGTTCATGTCCACGTTCACGTAAAACCCGACTGCGTTGAATCCTTCAAGCAAGCCTCGCTGGAAAACGCCCGTGCCAGCCTTCAGGAGCCGGGCATCGCGCGGTTTGATGTCTGCCAGCAGGGCGATGACCCGACACGGTTCATCCTCGTGGAGGTGTATCGCACGCCGGACGCGCCTGCCAGACACAAGGAAACGGCGCATTACGCAGCATGGCGCGATGCGGTGGCGCCGATGATGGCCGAGCCGCGCGCGAGCGTGAAGCTGGCCAATGTCTTTCCGCCCGATGCCGGCTGGTGACCCGCGATGAACTTCGAGTTTGCCACCGCCACTCGCATTCTCTTCGGTCCCGGCGCGCTGCGTGAGGCCGGACCGGTCGCGAAGGCATTTGGCAAGCGCGCGCTGGTCGTGACCGGACGGTCGGCAGGGCGCGCCAAACCTCTGCTTCGGGTGTTGCGCGCGGCGGGCGTCAAGTGCGCGACGTTTCCCGTCGCTGGCGAACCGACGACGGTCTCCGTGCGCGAGGGCGCGCAGCGCGCTCGCGACGAACGCTGCGACGTCATCATCGGTTTTGGCGGCGGCAGTGCGCTCGACGCGGCCAAGGCCATCGCCGCGCTGCTCACCAATGGCGGCGACCTGCTGGACTATTTGGAGGTCATCGGCCGCGGCAAACCCATCACCTTGCCGTCTGCGCCGTGCATCGCCATTCCGACGACCGCCGGCAGTGGCGCAGAGGTCACGCGCAACGCCGTCATCGGCTCGCCGCAATATCGCGTCAAGGTCAGCCTTCGCAGCCCGTTGATCCTGCCACGCGTCGCCATCGTGGATCCGATTCTCACGCACCACCTGCCGCGCCAGGTGACAGCCAACTCCGGCCTCGACGCGCTCAGCCAACTCATCGAGCCGTTCGTGTCGGCGAAAGCCAACCCGATGACCGATGCGCTTTGTCGCTCGGGCATGCAACGGGTGGCGCGCTCGCTGCGCCGCGCCTGTGAGGATGGCAACGACGCGGCGGCGCGCGAGGACATGTCGCTTGCCAGTCTGCTCGGCGGTTTGTCGCTGGCCAACGCCGGTCTCGGAGCGGTGCATGGTTTTGCGGCGCCGCTGGGCGGCATGTTCCCGGCGCCGCACGGTGCGGTTTGTGCAAGGTTGTTGCCACGCGTGATGGAGGTGAATATCCGGGCATTGCGCGAACGCCGTCCCGGCAGCGAAACGTTGCGGCGTTACGACGAGGTGGCGCAGCTTCTCACCGGCAACTTGCGCGCAACGGCGGACGATGGTGTGGCATGGGTGAGTGAACTGTGCGAAGCGTTGGAGATCGCGCCGTTGGGCGTCTGTGGAGTCAAACCGCGTCATTTCCTGGCGCTTGTGGAGAAAGCTTCCGCCGCCAGCAGCATGAAAGGCAACCCGATCCTGCTCAGTCAGTCTGAACTGCGCGAGATCCTGGCGCGCAGTCTCTGATGGGCGCAACTCGGTACACGCACCATTTGAATCATGCGCGAATCGCACTCCGAAGCCCCCTCACCCTGCCCTCTCCCCATCCGATGGGGAGAGGGTGGCCGAAGGCCGGGTGAGGGGTTGCCTCGCACATTTCTTTCTTGGCGCGTGTGCCGAGTTACGCCCGTCTCTGATTGATCAGAATTGTTCTTGTTGACCGTATGTGGTGTTTTCAGTAAGGTGCGCGAACGGTTGAATTTTTCCGTAGGAGTAGATGGTGGCAGGAATCTCGACGGGTAAGGAAGAGGAGATCGCGATGAAAATCTATTCGAAGTCATTACGGTGGTTGACGCCAGCGATCATTGCGCTGCTGGTCTCAGACGTTAGTGAAGTGTTCGCGCAGGCACGACCTACTGCCGGCCCAAGAGCGGACTTCCAGATCAAGCGGATTGAGACTCGCGCATACAATCCGCGAGGTGGCAGCGGGGAGAGTGGTCGCGGTGGCTCGGAAGCGGGACGTGTGCCGTGGAAGTTGTTCGAGTGCGAGTTTGACAGCCAGCCGGAATGGGCGGATGAAGTCGAGGTCAAATGGTATGTGTTGATGGCCGGCAAACAACAGACCTTGGCCACCGGCAATGACATCTACGTTTATGTGAAGAAAGGCCGCCGGCACGTGGCGGGGATGTTGATGCATCCCTTGGTGATGGAGCGGTGGATGGGCACCACCAGCCAGGCCAGCTTGGACGTGGGTGTGGAGATATGGGTGCAGGGCCGGCTGTGGAGTTTTGACGACACCAAACACACCCGCAAGCAGTGGTGGCAGCAGTTCACGCCGCAGGCCGGGTTGTTGATGCGCATTGACGAGTCGCCGTTCATGACGACGCTCTACGCCGACTACGAATGGTCGAAGTATACGACCAGCAAGAAACAATAACCGTTGTGGCAACCGGTAACGGCGCGAACAGGCCGGCCGGTTATAGCTTCAAACCAGTCA
>JBAZIR010000457.1:0-4615 GCA_041651735.1 Verrucomicrobiia bacterium
CTTGCGGAGAAAGTGGCCAAGGCCGCCAAGCGTCCTGCGACTCCGGTTGTCGAGATCCCTGCGAAGGTGACGCCGCCGCCGGTGAGCGACGCGGGCGAGGTGGACTCGGTGGCGCTGCTGAAGATGGTGCCGCACCGGTATCCGTTCGTGATGCTCGACCGCGTGCTGAAGCTGGAGGAGAAGAAAGCGGTGGCGATCAAGAACATCTCGATCAACGAGCCGTATTTCCAGGGACACTTCCCCGGCCATCCGGTGATGCCCGGCGTGTTGCAACTGGAGGCGATGGCGCAGTGCGGCGGCATCATGTTGCTCAAGGGCGGCGAGAACGCCGGCAAGCTCGCGTATTTCATGAGCGCCGACAGCGTGAAGTTCCGCAAGCCGGTCACGCCGGGAGACCAGTTGCTCATCGAGGCGGAACTGACCGCGCAGCGCCGGAACATAGGCCGCGCCAGGTGCACCTGCAAAGTCGGCGGCGAAGTCGTGAGCGAAGCGGAACTGATGTTCCTCATCCACGGATAGACAATGGCAATTCATCCCACTGCTGTCATTCATCCCAAGGCGCAGATCGGCGCGGACTGCGAGATCGGGCCGTATTGCGTCATCGGCGAGAACGTGAAGCTTGGCGCGGGCTGCTGGCTGCACAGCCACGTGGTCCTCGACGGTCTTGCGACCATCGGCAAGAACAACCGATTCTATCCACACGCCTGCATTGGTTTGCAGACGCAGGACCTGAAGTGGAAGGCCGGCAACAAGTGTTATCTGGAGATTGGCGACGATAACACGTTTCGCGAGAGCACGACCGTCCACACCGCGACGGGCGACGGCCTCAAGACCGTCATCGGCTCGCACTGCAACTTTCTCGCCTACAGCCACGTCGCGCACGATTGCACCGTCGGCGACCACGTGATCTTTTCGAACTGCGGCACCATCGGCGGCCACGTGACGGTGGAGGACTACGCGGTGGTTGGCGGCCTGGCTGCGGTGCATCAATTCTGCCGCATCGGCAAGATGGTGATCATCGGTGGCTGCTCGAAGGTGGTGCAGGACATTCCGCCGTTCATGATGGCTGATGGGAATCCCGCCGTCTGCCGCGCCGTCAACAAGATCGGCATGGAGCGGCGTGGTGTCAGCAGCGAGGTGCATGAGCAGATTCGCAAGGCGTTCAAGTATCTCTTCCGCTCCGACGACACTGTCCGCAACGCGCTGGAGAAGATCAAAGCCGAGCTGCCGCACTCGCCTGATCTGGATCATCTGGTGGCGTTCGTCGAGAAGAGCGAACGCGGAATCAGTCGATAGCGCGGGCAGGGACGGCGCACTGCGCCGCCCGGCCCGGTGCCCCTGCGGATGGATCGCGGACGCTGCGGCGCTGCATCCCTTCCAATCATGAAAACACTGACTGTCTTGAGACTGGGTTTGGCCATGCTTGCAGCCCCGGCCCTTTACGCCGGGCAATTACCGCAGGCTGATCGTCCGTTGGCGGAGCGGTTCGCGAATCCACCGGCGGCATCGCGCATCATCCGAATCATCCACGGGTTGCCACTGACGCCTGCCGAACAGGACGCGCAGTTGCAGACGCTCATCCGGCAGGGCTTCGGAGGTTTCGTCAGCAATGTCTCCTTTCACGACTATCTGGAGAACGAGGGACACTGGCGCGCATTTGTCCGTGGCGTCACGGAGGCCAAGCGCGCGGGCATGTCGCTGTGGCTCTACGACGAACGCGGCTATCCATCGGGCTTGGCTGGCGGCATCACGATGCGCGGCCATCCGGAGTATGAGGCGCGCGGCTTGCTGATCGCAGACGCGACAAGCGACGGCGGCCCGGTTGCACTCGACATGCCGCCAGGCAAATGCATGTTGGCGGCGGCGTTTCCTGTGCGCGACGGCGTCATCGCGATGGACAGGGCGGTGAACCTGGCGGCACAGGTGAAGGATGGCCGGTTGCAATGGCAGGCGCCGTCGGGCCGCTGGCATGTGATGGCGATGACCGAGAGCACGCTTTATGAGGGCACGCACGCCGCTTTGAGCCTCGCGGACAAACTGCCCTACATCAACATGTTGATGCCGGAGGCAACGGCGCGGTTTCTGGAGGTGACGCACGATCAATATGCGGCGCGCCTCGGCAACGACCTCGGCCGCTGGTTCGTCTCCACGTTCACCGACGAACCATCGCTGATGAGCCTGTTCCTGCGGCCGATGCCTTACCGTGTGCTGCCCTGGGCGCCGAATCTGGCGGCGGAGTTTCGCAAGCGCCGCGGTTACGCTCTGGAACCGGTCCTACCCGCGCTCGTGACCGATGCGGACGGCAAAGGCCGGCGCGCGCGCTACGATTTCTGGAACACGGTGGGCGAACTTGTTGCGGAGAATTATTTTGGCCAGATCCAGCAATGGTGCCACCGCCATAATATCGCCTCCGGTGGACATCAGTTGATGGAGGAAAGCCTGACCGGCCACGTGCCGCTCTACGGCGACTTCTTCCGTTGCGCGCGCCGGCTCGACGCGCCGAGCATCGATTGCCTGACAAGCCTGCCTGCGCAGGTGCCGTGGTTTATCGCGCGGCTGCTCAGCAGCGTTGCGGAACTGGAAGGCCGGACGGTGACGATGTGCGAAACCTCCGACCACTCCCAACGTTACCGGCGTGCGGGCGATACGCGTCCTGTTCGCGTTGTCACCGAGGACGAGATTCGCGGCACATGCAACCGCCTCATCTTCGGCGGCATCAACACCATCACGAGCTACTATGCGTTCAAGGATATTTCCATCGAGCAACTTCAGCGGCTCAATCTTCACGTGGGCAGATGCTGCACCATGCTCACCGGCGGGCACCAGGTGGCCGACATCGCCGTGCTCTATCCAGTCGAGAGTGTCTGGCCACGGTTCACGCCGGCGACGCAAGGATCAAGGGGTTCGCCAGGCGCGGTGCGGGTGGAGCACGCCTACCGGTTGGTGGGCGACAGTCTCTATGGCGCGAATCGTGACTTCACTTACGTGGACTCGCGCGCGATCACCACTGCGAAGATCGAGAAGGGCACGCTGGTTCACGGCAAGCTTCGTTGGCGGGTGATGGTATTGCCGTGCGCCGATACGTTGTCGATGGCTGCATGGGAACAACTTGCGCGTTTCTGGCGAACGGGTGGAGTGGTTATCGCAGTCGGTGCGTTGCCGGCGAACAGCGCGACGGAGTTCCCATCGGCGCGCGTGAGGAAACTGGCGCGGGAAATGTTCGGCGATGGGAGTGGCGCGCGTTTGATGGCGAGTGGCGCGGGCGGGGCGGGTGTGTTCCTGCCAGCGGGAACGGAAGCGTTGCTGCCGCTGGTGTTGAAGGGAGTGTTGGAGCCGGATGTATTGGCAGGTGACGCGCGCGGGCCGATTCATTCGACACATCGGCGGATTGACGGGCAGGAGGTTTACTTCCTGATCAACGACAGCGCTGATGTGTGGGAGGGACCGGTGAGTGTGGCGGCAGGTGGCAAGGGAGAACAATGGGATCCAGCGACAGGCGCGGTGACGTCCTTGGCTGCCGATGGCAAGACAAAGCTGCGGCTCGGTCCTTACGGCGCGGTGCTGCTGCGCTACGCGGAAGCAAAGCTGACGCGACGGCTGCCGGTTGCGAGCGGCGGATTGCCCGGCCTGGCGCTTCGGTCCTTGCCGGAGGCAGCACCAACAATCGGGAAGGGCGAATTTGTTCAAGCGAGACTGACGAGCGAGCCGCCACGATGGCGCGCGGCTGCGACTTTGACGAAGGGGCAGGTGGACACGCACTTGTTCATGTCGTTCAACTTCCCGAAGCCGCTGGATCTCAGCGACGGCGAAGTGCTGGCGCTGGACACATGGGTGCCGAAAGGGCAGGAGACGCCGACGGAACTGCTGGTGATCTTGCGCGACAAGAATGGCAGCGACTACATCGCTCACGCGGGCCGTTCCTTGAGCCAGGAGGGACACTGCCGGTCGTTTGTGCTCCTGAACCAGTTTCAGCTTGCCGGCTGGAGCAAAGATCGCGGCGGCCGTCTGAACCTTTCCGCGGTGGCTGCGATTCGAATAGGGTGGGGCGGTCACCTCGGCACGGCAGGCGAGAAAGTGGAGTTCACGACCGCAATGCCGCAAATCGGGCGGTTCGCCGGGCAGGAAGCCCGCTAGCAGCCGCTACACATCACTTCGCAGGGGTTGTGGCATCCCTCCGCCCTTGCGATGAGCATATGTTGTCGGGTCTGGCATAGCCGGTGTCGCGCGGGCACAATACGGTTTCGATTCGCCATGGCAGAGTAGTAGTCTCAAAGCGTTGACGACGATGATAGACCGCAAGGAATGTGTTTGCCGCGCCATCGAATTCCGGCAGCCGGATCGGGTGCCGATCGTGTTCTGGAACCGCGACCAGACCGAGGGAGACGTGTTGCTCTATCACCTCGCACTCGGCGCGCCGGGCGAAGGTTCGGTCAACGCGTGGGATTGGTCGCTGAACGAGTGGGGCTACCGGCTGGTGAAGAGCGGCGACGGGACGATGGGACATCCGGTGGAGCCGGTCTATCGCGAACTGCCGGGGCCGGAGGAACTGCGCGTGCCGGCGCTGCGCGAGGAGGAACGGATGTCGGCGGCGCCCGCGTTCTTCGAGCAATGCGGC
>JBAZIR010000458.1:0-4600 GCA_041651735.1 Verrucomicrobiia bacterium
AAAGTTCTAATTATTGAAGATGAAGAGCCATTTGTAAAAGAGGTGCGTAAACTTCTGCAAAGGGAAGGTTATGAAACGATTGAGGCGACAACTGTAGAGCAGGCTCAGCAGAAACTTACACAGCAAGGTCAACAACGGATCAGCATTGCGTTGGTGGACATGCGGTTGCGGACTGAACGTGAGGCGGGACTGAAGCTCATCGAGTTGATGCGGAAAGAGTCCCCTTGGATCGTGCCGATTGTACTGACTGGCTATGCTGAGGTCAGCAACGTGGGTAAGTGCATGCGAGCCGGTGCGTTCCAATACCTCTGCAAGGATGTTTGTTGTGACGAATTGCTGCTGATGACGGTCAAGCAGGCGGCCGATCAGTTCTCGCTGCTCACGGCGGTGTATGAATTGCTCAAGCAGTGCGACCAATTGCAGGCTTGTATCAGTGGCGTGGGAACTTGCACCAGCAACGTAAGGAAGATTGCGCGGGGACTCGAAGACAAATTCGAATAGAGTGGGGCGAGTGGCAAATGCCTGCTTGAATCGTCGCGGACAGTTCCAATTCCTGACAGTTGTTCTGCGTGCGCGTGGGATTTTGTCGGTCGGTTCCCGGACGTCTTGGAGATACTAGGTTTGCTTTCAGCAACAACGCATTTGCATCAAAGTTCTGGAGGAAGGTTGGAACAAGAAGAGTCGAAACGGGACGGCAAGGAATTCTGGTGACCTCTACCAGAAGCCTCCTCCAGCAACTTCTTCAGAAACGCTCTATCAGCCCGTGTTCTGGAAAACATGGAAGCATCGGCGTGGGATGTGGTATCAACTGCTGAAGCAGGTCGGAATCGAGTGTTTTACTTGCATCCTATGAAAAACAAGATTGTCACCAGCATTTTGTTCATTGTCTTCCCGGCAGTCGTCCTCGGTGCGGAAAAAGCTGATTCACCGGCCCTCGCGCGTCTGTATCGTGAAGCCGATAAGGCGCTCAAAGCCACACCGGGTTCTGTCATGGAAAAAGCACAGCTTCCGCCGAGCCGAGACAAACACGATTACCTCAGTCTCGCGCCGTATTGGTGGCCGGACCCGGCCAAACCCGACGGGCTGCCGTGGATACGGCGCGATGGGGAGGTGAATCCCAACCGCGGCGGCACCGACACGGAAGCGTTTGGAAGGATGTGTTCATACGTCGAAACGCTCGGGCTTGCGTATCGCTTCAGCAAAAAAGCGGTGTATGGCGAAAAAGCCGCGACGATTCTGAAAGTCTGGTTCCTCGACGCCGCGACGAAAATGAATCCGAACCTCGACTATGCCCAAGGCATCCCCGGCCGCAACACGGGCCGCGGCGCTGGCATCATTGATACGGTCCGGTTGATTCGCGTTGCCGAAGCTGTCACGTTCCTCGACGGCGCGCCGTCGTGGACACCGGAACTCAAACGCGGGATGCAAGACTGGTTCCGCGCCTACCTGCAATGGCTTCTCACCAGCAAGAACGGCCTCGCCGAAGCGAAAGCTCCCAACAATCACGGCGCTTGGTATCTCGCTCAGACCGCTGCGTATGCGCTTTTCGTTGGCGACGCCGACCGCGCCCGCAAATCCGCCGAACTGGGGCGCGAGCGCATTGGGAAACAAATCGAACCTGACGGACGTCAGCCGCAGGAACTCCAGCGCACGAAGTCGTATGGATACACGCTCTTTTGTCTCGATGCGTTTTTCACGCTTGCCGAACTCGGCCGTAAGGCGGGTGTTGATCTCTTCGCCTACCGCACCACCGACGGCCGCAGTATTCGCGCCGCGCTCGATTACGTCGCGCCGTATTTCAGCGCCGACAAAAAATGGCCGGGCAAACAGATCAAGGACATCCACCATCCGGACCCCTCGCTGGGCGCTTTATTGCGTCGCGCCGCCATCGCTTATCACGAACCGAAATACGAGGCGCAACTCCAGACCGCCGATCTCAAAGCGGAACGTTTCCAGTTGCTCTGGCCGCGTCCATAGGTTCCCGCAAGGTTGAAAACATTGCATTGACGTTCGGTCCGAGCGTGTGTTGTCATCCGGCAATCGCACCAAACAACGCCGCAACCGTCAGGGTTTACGCTCATGTCCAAAAAACAATTCCTCATCCACTTGAGTCTGGGGCTGATGCTGGCAGGCCTATCGTCGCACGCTGCGGAAGCAACCGGCCATTTTAACATCGGGTGGGCATCTGCCGACATAACACCCGACAGGCCCGTGGTCATTACGGGGGGATCATCGGCGCGAGTCTCCGAGGGTGTTCGGGACCATATCTCTGCAACTGCCTTGGTCATGGAATCCATCAGGGACAACGGTGCATCTGATGTGGCCATCATGGTCTCACTGGATCTGGTGGGAGTAACCGACTTTTTGTTCGATCGGGTCAAGGACAAGGTGAAGAAGGCCGCACCGGGGATTAACACTGACAAGATCATCCTAAATGCGACGCACACCCATACAGCACCTGACCAAGCGGTTGCACCAGACTTGGTGGAGATGCACTCGAAGTATGGCATCAAAGTCCCACCCGCCTGGGCAAAATGGGGCATTGATTTGGGCGTCATGCCGGCAGAGGAGTATGTCGAGTTCGCAGCCGATCAGATTGCACAGGCAATTGTGCGGGCATGGAAGGAGAGGAAACCAAGCGGAATCAGTTTCGGCCTGTCCTACGCTACAACGGGCCAGAATCGTCTGACGGCCTATTATGACGGCAAGTCAGAAATGTATGGCAGCGCAAACCGACCCGACTTCAGCCACATGGAAGGTTACGAGGATCATTCGCTTGGCCTGCTCTATGCCTGGGACGCGAAAGGAAACCTGACGGGTGTAGTCATCAACATCGCCATGCCATCTCAAGTGGCCTATGGGTATCTCATTTCAGCCGATTTCTGGCACGAGACTCGCAATGAGCTTCGCAGGCGTTTGGGCGAGAAGATTTTCATCCTGCCGCAGGTTTCTGCTGCCGGCGACCAGTCGCCAAAATTCATGATCGATGAACGGGCGCAAAAACGCATGGAAAAGCTCACGAAGCGCACCCAGATGGAACAGATCGCCGTGCGTATTTCAGACGGGGTCACCTCCATCCTGCCTTTCATGAAAGAAAATATCGATTGGAGTCCTGTTCTTAAGCATCGGGTTGAACAACTGGAACTCAAGAGGAGGGTCATCACCGAGAAGGACATCACGACTCCCCGCAGCACGTTTCATAACAAGAAACTTGAATCGGTGCGGGAGACATTCGATCGGTTGTTGGGTGAATACAAAAAGAAATACAAGGAGTTCGAGGAACACCCGAAACTCAAGCAAAAGCCGCGCTGGTATGGTTCCATCACAGGAACACACTGGCTGCTGGCCAGGGCATGGCGCACATTGGAACGCTATGAGCTTCAAAAGACCCAGTTCACATTGCCGATCCAAGTCCATGTGATCAGGATTGGCGACGTGGCTGTTGCCACCAACCCGTTTGAGCTCTATCTGGATTATGGCATGCAGATGAAAGCTCGAAGCAAGGCGGTCCAGACATTCGTGGTTGAGCTTGCCAGTCCCGGCGGGAGTGGCTACCTCCCAACCCAACGTTCTGTTGAGGGAGGCGCCTATGGCGCCATTCCCCAGAGCACCCTGATAGGCCCTGAAGGCGGCCGGGTGCTGGTCAACCGGACTCTTGAGCTGATTGAATCGCTTTGGGATAAAGAAAAGTAAGCAGCGCGGTCGCCCCGCAACTGCGCAATCTCAAAACGAACATCGCCCAACTGGATGTTGCTGACGGGGTCTCCGCTCCGGAGATTGAAACGCGGTTTTCCCGATAAACGAAAAGCGGCGCAGGTGTGCAACCTGCGCCGCTCTCGCGGAAGGAATTGGTGGGCGCGCTCGGAATCGAACCGAGAACCCGCTGATTAAGAGTCAGCTGCTCTATCCAGTTGAGCTACGCGCCCAGCCCCAAAGCGCGCAGACCTTAGCGAGGTCGCCAGTGCCTGTCAATAGCTCCGGGAGATTTTTATGGGGGTGTTTTTTGGGGAGATGGGCGCGCAGTGCCGGCTGTTGGAAGGCTGCCACTGAAAAACAGTTGCGCGCTTTTTTGAGGCCGGTATAGTGACCGGTATGAAGATCGTTCGGTTGTTTCGGGTGGTGGTTTTGCTCACGCTGACGGCGTTGGCGCTTGAGATGACGGCGTGCACAGAGATGAAAGAAGGCGAAGCCAACGTCCCGGACCGGTTGTCACGCGGCCTCGGCGGGGGCGGCCAGTTTGGCAGCAGCCCCACCGGCATGTTTGAGCCGCGATAATCTTTCCACACTCAACTTCCCTCGACATCTGCCACAGCGTTCGCTAAACAGGCGCCCATGAAAGCGCGTTGCCTTGTCTGTTGTGATCTCGCGGAAGTGGATCATCACCCGGACTGGCAACAGCGAAATGCCGCCGGCAAACCGCGCCGTGCCCTCTGCCTGAACAGCCCCTATGTGGCCAAGGTGGTCTGGCCGTGGATGACTCGGGCCGCAGCCGACCCGGCGTGCGATGCGTTGGAGTTTGAAATCCCCGCCGAGGCCTGCAAACCGTGTTGGTGCGACGCCTGCACGCTGCACATGGCGGAAGCCAAACTCAATGTCAACG
>JBAZIR010000459.1:0-4600 GCA_041651735.1 Verrucomicrobiia bacterium
GCCGAGGGTGAGAAGGCCAGTGCCTTCCTTGACCAACGACAGCGCGCCACCCATGTTGCCACCGTAGTAAGTGTTCGCCGTCTGCAAGGTCGTCAGCGTGGACATGACCGACGAGCTGTTGGTGATCCTCTGGGAGAAATTGCTTGTGTTGCCGCCGAAGAACCGGCTCACAGTCTGGTTGTTGCCGAACAAATCCAACACGGCCCCTTCCGCGCCGGAACCGCCGCTGCCGAGCTGCAAGACCACGTTGTTAGGCAATGAGTCGCTCAACAGGAGTTGCAGCGTGCCACCCCAACTGATTGCCATCGTTCCGAACGTGTTGTTCGTCACCGCCCAAAGCACCGGACCGCTATATACGCTGATGGTGCTGGCGGCCGACAATACGATTGGTTGACCGGTGACGATCAATCCCGTGCCGCCGCCCTGCAGGTTAAGCCCTGGTGTGCCACTCACGTAATCCACACCGCCGGTGATGATCAAGCTTCCCGAGCCGATCGAGATGCGCGGCGTCGCCAGTGTGCCGACGGTGATCCTGCCGCCCCAGACGTTGGTGCCGCTGTCGTTGCGCAGTGCGCCGCTGTAAATGCCTTCTCCATTGAGCGTCAACGCCTCGTTGACAGTGATATTACCGGCGACCATCAACTGGCCGCTAACGAGCACCGTGGTAGCGCCGTTGGTCGAGCCCAAAGCATCCGAATGTGTAATCCGCAGATACGCGCCGCTGCTGATCAGAGTCGGACCGGTGTAGGTGTTGGCGTTGGTGATCTGGACAATGCCGCCGCGCTCGTAGGAGGAGGAGATGCTGCCGTGGATGCTGTTGATGAAGAGTGAAGCGGGCTGAGAGCCGCCGTTAAAGTCGTCGGCGATGGTGTTGGTGAACGTAAAAACGACATTGGTGTAGGCGGCCAGCCGGTAATAGTTGGCGCCGCTGGAACTCTGATATGGCGTGTAGGTGCCCGTGTAGGTCAGGGTGGATGCTGCGCCGAGGCTGAGGTTGGTGTAGGGGAGGGTGTTGAAATCGAAGTTTTCATTGGCGTTGGCCGCCTGGATCGCCATCGCACCCGATGAGTACTGGGCGATGAAGGGCAGCAGGTCGTTGCTCAATGTGGCGCTGTTTGCGATAGTGACGGCGGCGTTGCTGCCCATGGTGATCACGCCGGTTGCTGGCCGAGAATCCACCGAAGCAAACTGCAAAAGGCCGGTGGTGACGAGGGTGCCGCCGGTGTAGGTATTGGTGCCGTTGAGCGAAAGTTTGTAGAGGCCGATCTTCACCAAGTCACCCGCGCCGCTGATGGGGCCGCCTATCGTAAGTGCGCCACCGTAAACATCAAACCGGTTGGAGACGCCGTTGAGGGTCACCGGACTGTTCCAGACCGAACCGATTTCTGGCGTGCCGCCGCCCTGTTGCTGCACGCGACCGCCATTGACAACGATGGCATTGGTGAAGGTGAGGTTGCTGTAGGTCCGCAGGACGCCGTTCGTCTGGACGATGAAGGTCGTGTTGCCCGCGCCGGCAAGATGAGCACTGCTCTGCAGGCCAAAGGCACCGTTGGTGATGATGACCGTTGGCGTGTTCGTCAGGTAGGCACTTCCCGCAAAGAATGTATCGTTGATGCCGACCTTATAGAGAGTGAAGCCGCCGCCGTTGAAAATGCCTGTGATGTCCATGCGGCCGGCGCCGCCGCCGATGGCGGCGTCGCCCGTGAGTGTGACGTTGGCCAGCCCGATGTTGACCACGCTCGCACCCGCGCTGTAAACCGCGCCGGAGTCCGAGCCAAAACCGCCCGAGCCGAAACCAGCGATGTAAAGGGTCTTCGTGTTATACGCCGAAGAGATCGCGTAACCATTGAGGTCAAGCGAGCCGCCCGCGTTGACCGTCGCCACGGTGCCCCCGCTGGGCGCGCCCAACGCGTTGGTGTTGCCCAACCGGAGGATGCCGCCATTGATGATGGTGCCGCCAGTATAGGTGTTGTTGGCGGTGAGCAGCAGCGTGAACGCGCCGGTCATGGTCAGCGAACCGGAACCGCTCACCGCGCCGCGCAGGGCCAGCAAGCCCGGGCTGCCGCCGCTGCCGCCGACGGTCAGATTGTTATTAAGCGTCAGGCCGCTGTAGATCGTGTTGGCGAGGTTATTGTTCTGGTTGATCTGAGGCAGCGCGCTCAGGCTGTCGTTGACGAAAACGAGGTTGGTGCTGCCCGCATTGGTGATGTTGACGGCAGCGGTGCCGTTGAAGACCAGTTGGTTGAGCAAGAACGTGTTGACTGAGGCGCGGTTGTTCGTGCTCCAGTCCGTCGCGGTGTTGTTGAAGATGATGATGTAGTCATTGCTGCCACCCACGACGGGCATGTTGCCGCCAACCCAACTGCCCGCGGCGGTCCAAAAGCCCGTCGTCTGGTTGGTGAAAACATTCGTGGTTTGCGCCTGCGCGCCGGAAGCCAGCAACAGCGTCGTCACCAGGGCACACCGCGCCCATGCACGTGTCAAACCGTTCATGCTTCGGCGCGCGAAAACTTGCGGCGTGGTTCCGTGACTCGCTCCGTTCGGGCCAACTGCTGTTTCTGTCTTCATGACGTGGCTTGATCGAACCGCAAAATACTCTCGGTCTTCAGTACCGGCAATCCGAGACGACCGCTGAGAACAATATCCAGTGACAGTTGCAGGACGTGGAACATGAGGGAAAAATCGCGCGCAAACACACCGCAACGCCTGTGTCCGTAAACACACAACCTCGTTGTGAAGATACACTACACCCTAAGCGTGACTGGACTCGACATCCTTGGGTCGTTTGCACACCTGAACAGTTTTTTCCGCAGAAATATTTTAAACGCGCGTTCTGCTACCTCGGTCTAACCACTGGATCAACAACACGCGGAATATAGCCATCGCGACGAGAAACTGTCCATACAAAAGGTGGGTCTGTTTGGCTCACCCAAGAGGCCACATATAGTGGCACTTGGTCACACATACACACTACCCGTTGGAATCCGACCATCCGTTCCGGCCCAAGCTGGTTATTGCGGCCCGCTGCCGGTCATTCCATCCAACCTCCCGGCAAATAAAAACGGCCGTTCTCCAGCCGGAAATTTCCCGGCGTTGCCACAAGCCTCCCCAAGGGCCCGCGCGATTCGGCAAATAGCGACAGTAGCCTGCGCATGGACCACGACGCCTCGTATTTCACGATCTTCGCCTCCCCGATCTTCGCCAATGATTTGGCCTTTGTTACCGCGTCCTCAAAATAACCCAGTTGGTCCACAAACTTGTGCGCCAACGCTTCGGGGCCGCTAAGCACGCGCCCATCCGCAAGCCCGGTCTTCAACGCAGCCGCCTTCATGTGCCTGCCCTCCGCAACCACTTCAATGAAACGTTCGTAGTCACTCATCACCAGACGCTGCGCGATTTCCTTTTCCTCCGCAGTGATTTCACTCTCCAGTTTCTCCGGACTGAGCATGTCTTTCATTTTCCCGCTTTTGTAGATGACCGGCTTCACGCCCACCTTGTCCATCAACCCGCGGTAATTCCATAAACGAAAAATCACGCCGATGCTTCCCGTGAGCGTCGTGCGATGCGCCACGATCCAATCCGCCGCCGTCGCGACGTAGTAGCCGCCGCTGGCCGCCAAGGGTCCCAGGCTCGCCACCACCGGCACGCCGCTTTTCTTTTTCGCGGTCATGATCGCGTGATGAATCACGTCCGACGCCGTCACCTCTCCGCCCGGCGAGTCAATCGCGAGGATGATCGCCTTCACCGCCTCGTCGCGCGCCGCCTTCTCCAGTTGCTCCTTGAGGTCGCCCACCATGCCCTCTTCGACGGAACTGCCCGGCACTGAAAAGCTGATGATATCCTGCACGTAGATCACAGCGATCTTCTCCCTCGCGCCCGCGTCGCCACCGATGCGAGTTTCTCGGAATCCTGTCGTAGGGCTCTCGGTCTCGAACAACGGCGACATCACAATCCAGGAGCCGAGCAGTGCGTTGCCCAACAGGCTCACGACGAACAGCGCCATGGCCATGATGGCCAGCGCGATCCATCCCCGCGGACGGCGGCGCGGCGCGTCCGGCGAAGTGGCGGGAGCTGACTGGAGAACTGGAGGAGTCTGGTTCATGATTGTCAGATTTCTATATTCGCTATACCGATCCGCCAATGCGCGCGATCGCCGTCGTCATCGCCGGGGTGGCGTCTTATACGCGACCGCCCGGATGCAGGCAACTTGTTTCCCCTTCTCGTTTTCCCTTGTCGTGTGTCTGCACGTCCTCCTACAATCACGCCGGAGCCCGAAGTTGGAAAACGTTGCATGAGTCTGGAAAGTTTTTTTCACGAAGTCGCAATACGACAGGCAAGCGCGAATCGTGATAATCTCAAGTCGTCACCCCTTGACTGCTGGAGGAAACAATTTGCAGCTCTTCCTCCCACCGTGAGGTGGATCGTCACGCTCACCGTTCTCGCCGCGCTTTCAGCCGCCGGTTGGGGGTTGCGTTTGCCAATCCGCCAATACCTGCTCGCCAGTCCCCCTCATCCGTTCGGGGCCGCAGAAGTCCTTGTGACCGTAACGCACCACACGTCTCCAACCGAGCGCGCCCATCGTCTGGTGTTGGCCTGCGCC
>JBAZIR010000460.1:0-4596 GCA_041651735.1 Verrucomicrobiia bacterium
TCCGAGGGCTGACGTGGGAGACGGGCCGTGCCGATGGATTGAGCATCAAGGGCGGCGAGCGTTGCCTGCTGGCGGGCTGCACAGTGCGCAATCTGGCCGGCGATGGGGTGGTGGTTGAGGGCGGCAAGGGCCACGGGCTGCTCGGCTGCGATATCCACGGAATGGGCCGCGGCGGCTTGATCTTGCGCGGCGGCGACCGCAAGACACTGACCCCCTGCGGTCATTTCGTCGAGAACTGCGACATCCATCATCTCTCGCGGATTGATCACACCTACACGCCCGCCGTGCTGGCCAACGGCGTCGGCATTCACATCGCGCACAACGCGATGCATCACATCGGAAGCAGCGCCATGCGCGTCGAGGGCAACGATCACCTCGTAGAGTTCAACGAAGTCCACCATGCTGTTCTCGAAAGTGATGACCAGGGCGGCGTGGACGTGTTCGGCAACCCGACCTTCCGCGGCAACGTCTATCGCCACAACTTTTTCCACGACATCGGCAGTGGCCGCTCGTGCGGTTCGGCTGGCATCCGGCTCGACGATGCCATCAGCGGCACGCTTATTTACGGCAACGTCTTCTGGCGCTGCGCTGACGGCAATTTTGGCGGCGTGCAGATTCATGGTGGCAAGGACAACATCGTGGACAACAACCTCTTCGTGGACTGCAAACAAGCCATCAGCTTCTCGCCGTGGGGTCAGAAGCGTTGGGAGAAGTTCCTAGGCGAACCCATGGCCGCCGGCGCGTTGAAACAAGTGGACATCACGCAGCCACCCTACAGCACGCGCTATCCTGAATTGGCCACGCTCTGCGAAAATGCCGACTCCAACCACATCTGGCGCAACTTCGCTGTCCGTTGCGGCAAGTTCGCTGTTCGCGACCGCGGCGTGAACGACTTCACGGACAATCAGTCGGTCGGCGGCGATCCCGGCTTTGCGAACTCCTCAAAAGGTGATTTCCGTTTGAAACCATCCGTCGTCGCTGCCGCCGGCCTTGCGCCGATTCCGTTCGACGAGATCGGCCCCTACCGCGACAGCCTCCGCCCGCAATTGCCCGTGCGTTCCGTCGACCGTGTGCGACGAGGACAGTAACGGTCCGCGAACTGGAACCGAAGACCAACGCAGACGGGAAAGGTTCATGCAGCAGCCGTATCGGCACGGCCATCGGTTGCGGGCATTTGCGGACTTGAAAACGTCATCTCAAACCCGTTAGGGTCACGGCCACATGAGCGCTAAAGAGGATGCCGCTCAGTCTCAACCGCCTGCGGGGGCTGTTAATGACCCGCACCGATCCCTCATTTTGCTTCGGCGTCGGCTCGCGCTCGGCTTGTTTCTGGAGATTTGGCCGCGTTGGGCTACGGGTGGCCTGTTTGTCGCTGGTGTGGCGGTGGTCATCTGCCGTCTCTTGTTCATCGAGGCGGCTCACCTGTTGCCGTGGTTGTGGCTGGCCCCGTTGACGGCGGTGGTCCCGGCGGCAGTCCAGTATCTGCGGCGCGCGTATCGGCCACATGAGGTCGCTGCGCTCGCTGACTCGCTTGCTGGCGGACGCGGATTGTTATTGTCCGTTATTGAGACCGGCGATCAACACTGGCGGGCGGCCGTGCCGCCACCTCGCCTGCGGTTGCTGTTGCGCCGGCCACTGGCGCCGTTGTTGTCATCTGCGGTGTTCTTGTTTGTTGCGCTTCTGCTTCCACAGCACCGGCCTCAGGCTGCCAGTGGCGCACCGGCGATGGCCCAGGAAATAGCCTCGGAACTCCAACACAAGATCAACGAGCTGAAGAAGGACGATCTCGTCACGCCCCAGGAACAAAAGAAGTTGGAAGAGGAAGTCGAACGCCTGCGCCTAGCCGCAGCCCAGCGCTTTGACGCTTCCTCCTGGGAAGCCGCCGATGCGTTGCGTGAAAAGATGACCGCCAGTCTCTCCGAAAAACGCGACGCGCTGGCTTGGGCGCAGGAAAGCCTCCAGCGTCTCAACCAGGCACTTCAGGCCGCTTCTGGCGCCGTCGGCGCGGAAGAAGCCTCGCGTTCCTCTCTTACCGACGCCACGGCCGAACTTGGTAAAGCGCTCGAAAAACTCTCCCAATGCGGGCTGTTCGAGGGCGCGCCCGAGGAACTTCAAAAACTCCTTGGCGGCAAACAGGCCCTCGCTGACGGCCGCATGCATTTGCCGACGGATCCCGAAAGTCTGCGCCGACTCTCCGAGATGGTTGCGGCCCACGCCGTCAAGCGCGGCAAGCAGTACGCCGGTGTTGCGCAGTTTGCAAAAGACCCCGGCCGACTTGATCTCACCGAGTATCCCAGCGAGTTCGATCCCAACCCCGGTCGCGATGGCGATGGCGAGCCCGGCCGCGGCGGCGTCAATCGCGGCCGTGGGGATGCTGACCTGACTTGGGGACGCGAGTCGTTGCCCGCGGACCGGTTCAAGGCGCAAGCGTTGCCGACCGGCTCCTATCGCAGTCCCGATGATTGGGCGCCGGTCGCGGTGCTGCCGTCGGCGCCGAAGACAGCTCCTGAACGCGGCGGATCGGGAACGGCGGTCCAATTTGCCGACACGGCGGGTCAGACTGCCTGGCGGCGCACGCTCGCGCCGCTGCACCGCAGTGTTGTGCGCCACTACTTCCAAGGAACGGAAACCAAACCATGAGCCACACCCCAACGCTCCCCACTCCCGAAACCGTCGCCGCTGCGCAGGCGAAAATAGCCCGCCTTGCCGCTGGGTTGAGCCGCGTCATCCTCGGCAAGGAAGCGATGATTGACGAAGTCATTGCCGCCCTGCTCGCGCGCGGCCACATCCTGCTCGAAGGATTGCCCGGCCTTGGAAAAACCGAACTGGTCAAGGCCCTCTCGCGACTGCTCTCGCTCAGTTTCCGCCGCATCCAGTTCACGCCCGACCTGCTGCCCACCGACATCGTTGGCAGCCCGATCCTTCAGGAACGCGATGGCCGTCGCGAGTTCGTCTTCCACCCCGGCCCGGTCTTCACGCACCTGCTGCTGGCCGACGAGATCAACCGCGCCTCACCCAAGACGCAGGCCGCGTTGCTGGAGGCGATGCAGGAACGCCGCGTGACCGTCTTCGGCGAAACGCGCGCATTGCCGGAGCCGTTCTTCGTGCTCGCCACGCAAAACCCAATCGAACTCGAAGGCACCTACCCCTTGCCCGAGGCGCAACTCGACCGCTTCACCTTCAAAGTTGAAGTCACAGGCGTCGATCGCGCCGTGCTGGAGGAGATTGTGCTGACGCGCGTCCACGGCGAACCGCCGGCACTGGAGCCGGTGCTGAGCGCTGAGGAACTGCACGGCTTGTTTGCGGTGGTGGATGCAGTCCATCTGCCGCGTGCGGTGGCCGGCTTCATTGCGCGGCTGGTGGCAGCGACGCACCCCAGTGCCGCCGAAGCGCCGCCGCCGATTCGCAGCTTCGTCAAATACGGCGCTTCGCCCCGCGGCGCCATCGCGGTCGGCGCCGCCGCGCGCGGTCTGGCGTTGTTGCGCGGCAAGCCCAACGTCGGCTTCGACGAAGTCCGCTGCGTGGCTGCACCGGCATTGGCGCATCGGCTGGTGCTCGATTACACCGCCAAGCTCGAAGGATGGGACGGCCGCCGCATCGTAGCCGCCCTGCTCGAAGCCGTTCCGGAGATTGAGCGCGGGCTACCTTCCACGCTCCAGCCGCAGGGGAGTGCCGCATGAAGCGCCGTCGTTTACCAACCGCATGGCTGGCGTGGCTCACGATGATTGGCTGCTGCAATGCCGGCGTAGGCAACAAGCAGGTTGAGAATGTTGAATCGCTCCAAGTTAGCGTGGACACCGAATGGGTCGAGCACGGCGCGCCGGGCTACGTGCCGATCCGCGTCGAGATCGTGAACCTCGGCGAGGCACGGCAGATCGAGATCCTTGGGTTGGGCACCCGATGGGGAAGCGGTGGGGGATCCTATTACGTCCGTGGTGAGTTGAAGGTCAGCCAGCGGCTGTTTCTGAGGCGCGGCGACCGGCAGCGACTGACGCTGTCTGTGCCCGTCAACATTGACAGCGAGACTGTGACGATCCGAGTGCAAGAAGGCTGGCGCACTCTGGCAATGATGAACTCAATGCACTTCCGGCGCGCCTCGTCGGGCAGAGAACAGGTTGGATCGCTGGTCGTCTCCAGTTCCGAAAGAACCGAGATGAGCACTCGCAGCCGGCGCGGCAGTGGTTCGGATCTCAAGCTCAGTCCGGACCGACTGCCGACGAACTGGCTCGGCTATAGTTCGATCAAGAACGTGGTCATGGGTTCCGGTGCATGGCAACAACTCGACGAGGCCCAAAAGGATGCCCTGCGCCGGTGGGTCGCTTGCGGAGGCGAATTGGTGATGACCGAAGGCAATGGCCGCGATCTGTTCCGGTCCCAAGGCGCGGCAGACGCCAGCCGCAATTTTTTCACGAGCTTCCTCGGCCATGTCTGGACCGATCCCGACGGCGGGTTTCGGTGGGGCATAGATTCGTTGTTGGACGACGGCACGCCGCGGAGGTGGACGAGAGGTTTTGCGCTGCCCATCGAGGGCGTCGGCGATGTGCCCGCGCGCGCCTATGCGGGCATTCTGATTCTATTCGCGTTGATCATCGGCCC
>JBAZIR010000461.1:0-4591 GCA_041651735.1 Verrucomicrobiia bacterium
TCGCCACTCTTGAAAGGCGCCTGGATGCAGCAGAACGTGCAGTGATAGGGGCATCCAAGTGTGGTGTAGATAGACCCGTAAGGTTTGCGCTTGTCCAGATGGCCAAAGCAGTGCCAGTTGTGCGCCTTGTAACGGTCCATGGGAAGCAAGTCCCACGCGAGTTCTGGCATCTCGTCGTCAAGCTTGGTCACCAGTGGGGCAGGCGGCGTGGTGCGAATAGTGTCGCCGTCGCGGTAACAGAGACCACGGATCTTGGAATAGTCGGGTTGACCGGTCTTGATTGCCTCGGCCAGTTCGAACAACGTGACAGGGCCTTCACCGGTGCAAACAGCATCCACAGCTTCTTCGCGGAGGGTGCGTTCTGGCAAGGCTGCCACGTGGCCGCCAGCCATGACACGGGGCAGTTCGGGTGCAAGGGCTTTTAACGTGGTGCAAAAAGCACCCGCATAGGGCATGACTTGCGTGGAGGCCGACGGGTTATGGCCATATGAAACGACCGCAACCAGACGGGGGGAGGTTCGAAGAGCGCGAGCAGCGGCTTCTTCGACAGTCAATCCTTCGCCATTGGCGTCGAGAATCGCCACCGACAATCCGCGTTGTCGCAGGTAGGTCGCGATCAGTCCGCACCAGATCGGCGGTTCGATGCCCGCCAGTTCCGACCCCAGACCTTGATAAATCTGCGCACGGCTACCGGGGTTAACCAGCAGCGCGTCAAGTTTCTGGTTTGCGGCCATGACCTTCTATCACTTGATCCAGCGCAGAATCCGATCCGTCATTGAGCGGACATCGAGGCCGTATTTCTCCCAGATGACCTCGCGTCCACCATTATCAAAGACGTAACGGTCGTTCTGGCCAATACGCAGCAAAGGCAACCGGTAGTCGTTATCCACAAAAATCTCTGCCATCAAACCGCCAAGGCCGCCCGCCAACAAATGTTCTTCCATCGTGACGACGCGCTCGGCTCCTTTGAGATACTCAAACAGCCGTTCCGTGTTGACGGGTTTGATGCGACAGAGGTCAATCACACGGGCTTGCACACCGACCTTGGCGAGCTCGTCGGCGATTTTGATCGCCTGATGGACCATGATGCCCGTGGCCACCAACGCGAGCGATCCGCCCGGACGCGTCAGCAAAACGCCGTCGGCGAAGTTGAACCTGCCATCACCATAGATTTCAGGAACGCCGGCACGGTCAAAACGGATGTATTGCGGTCCAGGATTGCGGTAGGAAATCTCCGCGAGCGCTTCGGCGCAATATGAGTCAGCCGGACTGTGGACGGTCATGTTTGGCAGGGCGCGCATGATGGTGAGGTCTTCGACGGTATGATGGGTGGGGCCCATGATATCATACGCGTAGCCGGCACCGACACCCACGTTGACGATCGGCAGGTTCATCGCGCAGATGTCAACCTTGTTCTGTTCATAGCAGCGCACAGTGATGAAGGGCGCAATGGCGTAGGCATAGACCTTCTTGCCTTCAAGTGCCATGCCGCAGGCCATGCCAATGAGTTGCTGCTCGGCAATCCCGACGTTGAAGTATTGGTTCGGCAGATTCTGGTAGAACTGATCCAGCGTCGGCGCCCCGTTATCGGCGCTGATGAAGACCGTTTCCGGATCGCGTTTGAAGATCTCGTAGAGTGCGCTGAAAAACGCGTCACGCATGCCGAAGATGAATTTGGTGCTGGCCATGATGGTTACTCTCCTTGTTCGGCATCGACAAGTGCGCGTTTGTTGGTTCGCAACGGCTTCAAGCCAAGGTCGGCGCGAGTCACGGCGAGATCCTCGCCGGCAGGCACGCGATAGTGCCACAATCGCTTGTCTTCCATGATCGAAGCGCCTTTCCCCTTGTGGGTGTTGGCAATGATCATCAACGGTTTCTTGCCCTGCCGTTGGCGAATGTCGCCCAAGGCAGCGAAAATCTGGTCAAAGTCGTGTCCGTCTATGGTGCGCACGTCGAAGCCGAATGCCTCGAATTTCTTGTCCAGTGGATTGAGCTGCGGGCCGTCGCAAGGGAATTCGATGCGGTCGGTATAGCCCGTGACACCGGCGCCGTTGCGATCCACGATACAGATGAGGTTGCTGAGGCGTTTGGAGCCGGCAAACATCGCGGCCTCCCAGTTGGAGCCTTCGGCAAGTTCGGCATCGCCCAGCAGGCAAATGACCAACCAATCCTTCTTGCGCAACAAACCGACTTGGGCAAAGCCGGTGGAAATGGGCAATCCATGACCGAGCGATCCGCTGAAGATCTCCATGCCTGGGATATGATGTTCAGCATGCACACCGAGAAGATTGTCGCGACCGGCAAAATTATCGAGTTCCGAGTGCGGGAGATAACCGACGTCGGCCAGAATCGGATAGAGACCGATGCCGCCCTGGCCTTTGCTCAGGATAAACCTGTCACGGTCTTCCCAGCGAGGGTTCTTGGAATTGTAGTTCATCAGCCGGCCCTGATAAAGGGCCACCAACAACTCGGTCTGGGAGTAGGCGCTGCTGATGTGGCCGCTCTTGGCATGGGTAGCCATTTCCAGAACCTTGCAGCGCACCCAATGCGCTTTACGTTCCAATGTTTGTCGTTGTTCCAATTGCATAGTTGATTTCCCTCACGCCGATTGCGGTTCCAACAGGCACTAGAACCACCCAAATAGCGGTAGGAATGCACCCCCAGTACACCCGGCCCGGTTCATACTCCTAACAGAAAGGGGGCACCTCACGACCTCTAAGTTGTGTCCACACAACATTAACATCGAATCTCTCTCTAAACTCGGTCAAGCCACCGAAAATTGAAGGTCGACTATGGTTGTGGTCCTGCATGCTGTCAAGTCCGCAAACTTCTTTTCCTTCCTGAGATAAGCCCTCAACTGCCGGTGATCGTTGCTGTAGCGGTGACATGTGTATGTTCACGCCAGACAACACACAAAGTCCGCTTCAGCGGCTGTTGAGCATGACGCAGAGCTTCCGGATCTTTTCCTGTTCGAGACCCGGATAGTTGCCGATGTAACAGCCGTGGAAGTGAACGTGCTCGACGTTCGGATACTTCTCGCATTCCTCGTCGCCAACGACGCGGCGGAGGTAGGGTTGGCGTAACTGGTTGCCGCCACCGGACAAGCCACGCCGAAACTCCACGCCGTTCTCTCGCAACACCGCTTCCACCCGGTTCCATAGCGCCGCGTCGGGCTCTCGCAGCACCAGCGTGAAGGCGTAGTTGCTGCTGCCTTCCACGGCGAAATCCGTCTGGAACTTCGCTGGGTCGAGGCCGGCCAGAAACAGCCGCAGGTTCTCGCGCCGGACCTCATTGTTGGTGTCGAGGCGTTTGAGTTGTGCGCGGCCGAGCACGCCCATCAACTCGGTTGGCCGCACGTTGTAGCCTGGGAACGCGAAGATGAAGTCCGGCGTCAGGTCGCGTCGCTCCCCGGCGTATTGCTGCCGGCGCGTCTCGTTGGTGCATTCGCGCACCATGCCGTGTGAGCGGAGCATTCGCACGGTTTCATACAGCCCTTCGTCGTTCGTGCAAATGATGCCGCCCTCGATGGTGCTCATGTGATGGGCGAAGTAGAACGAGAAGTTGGAGACCAGCCCGAAACTGCCGACCTTGTGGCCGTTGAACGTCGCGCCATGCGACTCGCAGCAGTCCTCAATGAGCGGCACGTTGCGCGCCGCCAATTCGTCGAGCAGCCGCTGTGTGAGCGCGTTGTAGCCAAGGATGTGCGTGAGGAATACGGCGCGGGTGTTGCGAGTCAGTTCTTGCAGAACCTGTTCGGGGTCCATGCCGAGGGTGCGGCGGTCAATGTCCACGAAGACCGGCTCGAATCCGTTCTGGAGTACCGCCGCGATATCCGACACCCACGTCAGCGGTGGCACGATGATTTCGCCGCCGCCGAACTGTTCGCGCAGCGCCGCCATCGTCAGGAGGTTGGCGGAGGCGCCGCTGTTGACCAGCACGCTGTATTTCACGCCGAGCCACTCCGACCATTCGCGCTCGAAGGCGCGGACTTGCTCGCCGTGCGTCAGGCGCGGCTGGGGTTGCTGCAGGTAGGCGATCAGCGCGTCAAGGTCTTCGCGCGTGATGTTGTCGTTCATCAACGGCCAGTTCAGGGATTCTGCGGTAGTCATAGTTATGGGTTCTCGGTGTCAGGCTGCGCCCGCCTGGTTTACGGTCTGAAGAATGCTTTCTTCATCCATGCCGGCCAGTTTGTGCAGCAGCGAACGGTTGCTCACGTCATAGATAAAACGATCGTTTACGCCGAGCGCATGCACGCGGATTGTTGCCCCGCGTCTGGCCAGCAGGCCCACGATCAAGGTGTCGAGGCCTCCCCGGTGGATGAAGCCTTCTTCGACAGTCACAACGTGGCGGTATTTCTTCAGCACATCGAACAACCGCCCTTCGTTCAGCGGCCTGAAAGAGAACAAGTCCACCAAACCGACCGGCGCGGCCGTTTGCGCCAGCGCCCGATGCGCCACCTGTGTCATGAAGCCTGTGGCAACTACACAGGTACTGGCACCTTGCGCCAGTTCGTGGAAGCCGTCTTCCAGGCAAATGGCGGCGTCCTCTGCATAAATCTGGGAAACCGGCTTGCTGTCGAGCCGGATGTATT
>JBAZIR010000462.1:0-4582 GCA_041651735.1 Verrucomicrobiia bacterium
CGAGTTTCTCCTGAGTGACGTGGGACGCAGCCTGATGCCGATGCCACCCAACCGGCCTATCCGCGAACTGCGCGTCTTTCAACTGCTCTCGAAGACCGGACTTCACGCCGCCAACCATCCGCGCATCGGCCACGCGAACGCCGAGAACGCCCGCGTGCTGCTCGGCACGGTGCCGGTGGAGGCGGATGGCTCGGCTTACTTCCGTGCGCCGGCGGGCGAGCCGCTGTATTTTCAGGCGGTGGACGCCGCGGGCCGCGCCGTGCAGAGCATGCGCAGCGAAGTCTATCTGCAACCGGGTGAACGCCGCGCTTGCGTCGGCTGCCACGAAGCACCCGGCACTGCAGTAACGAACCGTCCCACACTGGCAATGCGGCGCGCGCCTTCGCGCCTGAAGTCCGGACCCGAAGGAACGCGGCCGATGAGCTATCCGTTGCTGGTGCAACCGGTGCTGGATCGCCACTGCGTGCGCTGCCATGACGGCCAGTCGGCGCCCGGCAAGAGCAAGCTGGCCTTGACCGGTGAACCTGCCGGAACATTCACGCGCTCTTACGAGAATCTGAAGCCCCACCTGCGTTGGTATGAATGGGGCCGTGGAAGTATCAGCCAGATCGCGACGCAGCCCGGCTGCATCGGCGCCGACGCCAGTCCGCTGACGGCGATTCTCGACGATGCAACGCATCGCTCGCAAGTGCACTGGGCCGACTCCGACCGGCGCAGGCTCTATCTCTGGCTCGACGCGAACGTTCCGTTCTACGGCACCTACGACCTCGAATTCCAACTCGCTCAGCGCGAAGGCCGGTCCGTGCCTGTCTCGCCTTCCAGATGATTGGAATTGCGAGTTTACTGTCCGTCGTCGCGCAAGTAAGAAAGAGCCAATCCATGAACGCCAAATTACTGACTGTCCTGACCGTGTTGCTCCTGACATCCGGCGCCTCTTTGGCGCTGGAGACCGAGACGCTTTTCGACGGCACCCATTCCAGCGACTGGAGCACCGCGCGCGACGACAAGCGGCTGGCGAAGGAGTTGTCGCTGAGCGAACTGGCAGCCGCGAAAGATTCGCCCGGATTGCAGTGGCGCTTCGTCTCGCGCGGCATCGGCTTCAACGACATCTTTCTCATGAAGCCGATCGAACGGCGTTTCGATACCCTCCGGGTGCGGATCAAGAACGAAGGCGAACCGTTCGAACTCGCTGTGAAGGTGCGCGATGCCGGTGGCGCGGAATGGACGGCGGGCAGAATCCCGTTGGCGCGCGGCGGCGATTGGCGATGGATCGAGTTCCCATGCGCACAGTGGCAGACGGCCTCCTGGTCGCGGGATGCAAATGGCAAGTTGGACTTCCCGCTGTCCCACCTCGCGCTCATCGCTTTCGGAGTGCGGCCGGGGCTTGAGTATCGATTGAAAGTGCAGTGTGTCGAGGTTGTCCGTCCTGATCGGCCTGTCGCGACAATTCACGAACTCGATCTGCCGGCCAATCTTCGCGCGGGCCAGAACTTCACAGTGCGGTTGGGCTTCACTCTCGATAAGCCGTGTCAGGAAGAGGAGGCTTCGCTTGTCTTCCAGCGTGGAGAGGCGGTTGTGCTGCGCTTGCCGCTGGCACTGACGACGCCGCTTTCCAGGATTGCGCCCGGCCAGCGGGTGCAGATTGACCGGCTGGAGCTGCGTGTGCCCGACTACGCGTTCGGCGGGAAGATGTCGGTGACGGTGCAGTTGGGCGAGGCGCGCGTTCAGCGGGATGGAGAGCGTGCGAAGAAAGAGCCGGGCACTGTGACGATTCAGCAACGCAAATGCGCCCGGACCCTCGCACAGGTCAAGACCCACAATGGCACGCCGACATTGTTCATCAATGGCGCGCCGCACAACGGCATGGTGTGGGCCACGTATCGTCCCACCACCGAAGTGTTCAACGATTTCAGCCGGGCTGGCATCGATCTCTTCACGTTCAGCGGCACGCCCACCGAAGCGGGGTACGGACTCTCAAAAACCGTCTGGGTGGCGCCCGGGCAGTTCGATTATTCAGAGTTCGACCAGCGGGTGATGATGCTTCTGCAGGCCAATCCGCGCGCATACTTTTTCCCGCGCCTCTACCTGCATGCGCCGAAGTGGTGGAGCGCGGCTCATCCTGATGACATCGTGCTGATGGATCCCGGTGACGGCAAACCAGTGCCGTTCCTCCACTCCGGCGGCAAGCCCGCGCCGAGTTGGGCATCGGAGATTTGGCGGCGCGACACGGTGGCGGCGCTGAAGCGGTTGATCGCGCACGTTGAAGCGTCACCGTACGCGGATCGCGTTGTCGGTTACCATCTCGCGTCCGGCACGACAGAAGAATGGATGATGTGGGGCGGCAATGAGAACCAGTGGGTGGATTATTCGCCGGCGAACACTGCGCGCTTCCGCCGTTGGCTTAAGGCGAAGTATGGGGCCGACCAGCGCCTCCGCACCGCATGGGCCGATCCGTCCGTGACGCTCGCCACGGCGGCGATTCCGACCAAAGCCCAGCGGCAGAAAACCGAATCCGGCTCGCTGCGTGATCCGGCGAAGGAACAAGCCGTCATTGATTACTATCTCTACAACGCCGATCTCGTTGCTGACACGATTTGCTATTTCACTAAGGCGGTGAAGGAAATTGCGGGTCGCCGGAAAATCACCGGCGTCTTTTACGGCTACCTGCTCCAGCTTTGCGGCGAACAGCGCCAGCAAAACGCAGGACATCTCGCGCTGGAAAAAGTCCTCGCCTCGCCGGACGTTGATTTCATTACCAGCCCGACCAGTTATGCGTTTCGCCAGCTCGGCGGCGAGGGCACCAGCCACTTCATGTCACTCTTCGGCAGCGTCCGGCTCCATGGCAAGCTGTGGTTTGATGAGAACGACATCCGCACGTCGCTGTCGGGCGGGCGCGTGGGCGAATGGGGTCGGCCAGTGGATGTAGCGGGCGACATCCTGCAACAAGACAAGGAACTGGCCAACTGCATCGTCAACGGCAGTGCGCAGTGGTGGTTCGACGTGGGCAGCAACAAATACAACCATCCTGCGCTGATGGGCCGGATTGGCGAACTTGCCGGCAAGGCCCGCGAGGCGTTGGCGCTGAACCGCGCGCCCGCCGATGAAACCGCATTCGTCGTGGACGAGAAGAGCCTGTGTTACTTGCGCGTTGCCGATCCGCTGGGGAGTTCGCTTCTGGTGAAACAACTGCCCGCCTTGCATCGCATCGGCGCGCCGGTCGGGCATTACCTGGTGACCGATCTCGCCCGCATCGGTGATCGGAAACTTTACATTGTTCCGACGAGCTTCGCGCCCACTGCGGCCGACCGCAAAGCGATCAATGCCCTCAAGCGCGACCACCATGTGCTGTTGTTTCTCTGGACGCCGGGCGTTTATCGCAATGGGAAACTCGACGAGACCGGCATGGCGGAGATGACGGGAATCAAATTGCGATTGTCACACGAGCCGGCGGCGCTGCGCGTCACACTGAAGCCCGGGCATGCACTCACCGCCGGCTTGGACGGTGTCGCTTACGGTAGCGACCGCAAAACGTCCCCGATTTGTTACGCGGACGATCCCGGCACGAAGGTGCTCGGAACGCTGCCCGACGGCCAGCCGGGCCTCGTCGTGAAGGAGCATGGCGACTGGACGGCGGTGTATTCGTCGGCGCCGCTGCTGCCGGCCTCCCTGTTGCGCCGGGTGGCAGAACTTGCGGGTGTCCACCTTTATATTGGCAGCGAGGACGTTGTCTGGGCCTCGCGTCAACTGCTGGCGGTCAGCGTCAAGGAAGCCGGCACGCGAAAGATCGCGTTGCCCCGCAAAGCCAATGTGCGCGACTTTTATCGCGGCACGAAGATTGGCGACGGCATCGATTCCTTCGACGTGAACTTTGAAGACCATGCCACACGGGTGTTTGTCGTTGAGTAGGGTCGGTGTCAACGCCAGCCCGCTGACGATGATTCTCAAGGATCGAACTGTGACTCCATGAAAACATTGCGATTTATCTCCGCAACGCTGGCGCTGTTGACTTTCAACACGGTGCAGGGCGCGGGACCGGTCAGTGAGTTGAAGGCGACGGCGCGCGACGGGCAGGTGTTCTTAACGTGGAAGGAAGGCGAGACGCCGGAGGGGACGACGTTCAATGTTTATCTGGCGGGCATTCCCATCGGCGACGTGGCGAAGGCAACGCGCGTCGCGCATCATATCGAGCGGCATAGCGCGCGGGATTGGTGGGAGGACCCGGCTTCGTTCAAGAAAGACGTGAAACCTGGCGAGCCAGTGGGGTTTCGCATCCAGAACGGCAGCGACAGACTGAATCCGGCAGACGGGTTGTTCGTTCACACGATCAGGAAAGGCGCGAGTGACAGGCTCTTCTTTGCTGTGACATGCCGCGATGCGGCAGGGAAGGAGGACGTGCAGCTCGTCGCTGGCGAGAACTCGCTGCGCGACGGCGTCGCCGTCGAGGCGATGGACATCCAACCCATTTGGCAGGGGAAGGGCGCGCCGGCCGCGGCCGGAGCGGGCAAAGGCAAGCCGCTCTGGTTGAACTTGCACGCGAAGGGCGGCGTGGTGGGCGGCATGGAGTACTTGGTGTTCGGCGACG
>JBAZIR010000463.1:0-4559 GCA_041651735.1 Verrucomicrobiia bacterium
ACCCCATGTCCAGCCGATGGACATGCCGGAGTAATAGAAGTCGCAGATTTCGTTGTGCGAAATGACGTTGTTCGCGCTCTGGCCAACCCAGACGCCAATGCCCGCGTGGAACACGTGCCCACCGTCGTGGATGAAGCAGTTGTGAACGATGTTGCCGCGGGTGCGCACCGCGTCGCCAGCCGGCAGGTCGTTACCGCGGATGTATTCGCCGAGCCTCACGCCGCCGCCGCCGAGATCGTGGATGTGGCACTGCTCGATGCGGTTGCCGCGGCAGCCTCGCGCAAAGTTGACGCCGTACTGGCCGACGTGCGCAACTTCGCAACGTTGGAGGACACAATCGAGCGCGCCGTTGGCGGAAATGGCCGCGTCGAGGAACGTCACCGCTGCCTGGCCATCCGCTGGCTTGTCGCGCGGAATTTCCCAGTCCCCGTGCTGAAACGACAGCCCTGCCAGCCGCACGCCACGGACGAACTTGCCGTTGTCCGGGTCGCCCGCGAATCGCACCAGCGTCATCAACGCCGGTGCAACCACTTCAGCCTTTCGCATGTCCTCGCCCGGCTTCGGCCAGTAGCTCAGCACACCGGTCTTGCGGTCAAGATACCATTCGCCCGGCGAATCGAGTGCCTCGCGAAGGTTCTCGACGTAGTAGCGCTGCTCCTTCTCCCAATAGCTCATCGGCCAGCCGCTCGGTTGGACAAACCGCACCGTACGCGCCTGCTCGTTCACCTCCGCGATGTGATGCCACGACGCCGTCCATGCGTGAAACGCGACGATATTCGCGTCGTCCAGGTTGCTCCAACACTTCAGGTCTCCCTCTTTGAACTTGAACCCGATCTTCATCTCCGGCGTCCATTTCTTCCGGTCGCGCACGAGCGGCACCAGAGTACCCTCGGTGCGCAGGTAACCTTCGTTCGGCGTCCGAGCACGCGTTGCGCGCCGACCGTTAACGAAAAGTTGATGGAAATACCACTTCCCCGCCGCCACCTCCGGCACCTGCGCCGTCCAGAGTTTCCCCCCGCCTTTCTTCCAGCCCGTGATCACGCGCCCGCCGCTGAACACCGGTCGCTCGCCCGGCGCGGCCGTGTAAACCACACCTGAATCCTCCGGTCCAAACGTCAGTGTTTCCGTGAGACGATAAACGCCGCCGCGAACAACGACCGTTGGCGGATTTTGGATTCTCAGCGCGCGCACTGCGTCCCGAGCCCGCGCAATCGTCGCGAACGGCCCGTCGCTCTTCTCCTTGTTTGGCGCGGCCAGTTTGCCGCTCCACTGGTCATTGCCGTCCGTCGCGACGTAGAGACTCGCCCCGGACACCGCTGGGGCAGCCTGCGCCGCTACGACACTCATGGTGAGAACACAAACGACTCCGACTGACTTCCAAAGAATGGTTTTCATGATTTACGGGAGAAACGCTCACATGCTGGCTACCAGCCGGACGAAACCGCGTCAACCACGGAGTTGCCACATCGCTGACTTACTAATTGCAGCGAGGGTGAAATTTCTGTATGCGTTGACGGCGCTATGGCTGATAAACGTGCCCCCATCAATGGCCTCCCGCCACGCCGCGTCATCGAGGTGGCCAAGGAGCTTCATCTCGACACCGACTGCATCCTGCCGCACGGGCACTACATCGCGAAGATTCCCATCGGTGAATTGGCGGCGCGCGCCAACCAACCCGATGGCAAACTCATTCTCGTCACCGCCATGACGCCGACACCGCAAGGCGAAGGCAAGACCACCGCGACCATCGGCCTGGCCGACGCGCTGCGGCGGCTTGGCAAACGCAGCATGTTCTGCCTGCGCGAGCCGTCGCTGGGACCTTACTTCGGCATGAAAGGCGGCGGCACCGGCGGCGGTTACGCGCAGGTGGTGCCGGCGGAGGATATCAATCTGCATTTCGTCGGCGACATGTATGCGGTGGAGAAAGCCAACAATCTCCTCGCTGCGATGACCGACAACCATCTCCAGCACGGCAACGAACTCGGCCTAGACTCGCGCCGTATCGTGCTGCGCCGGGTGATTGATTTCAACGAGCGGTCACTGCGCGACATCATCATCGGCCTCGGCGGCCCGCAGCATGGCGTGCCGCGGCGCGACGGTTTCAACATCACGCCCGCCTCGGAGGTCATGGCAATACTCTGCCTCGCGCGGGACTACGCCGACCTCGGTGAGCGCGTGGCGAAGATGGTGGTCGGATTCACCTACAAGGGCGAGCCGATTCGCGCCGACCAGCTTCAAGCCGTCGGCGCCATGCAGGTGCTCTTGCGGGACGCCATCCATCCGAACCTCGTGCAGTCGCTCGAAGGCACGCCGGCGTTCGTGCATGGCGGGCCGTTCGCAAACATTGCGCAAGGCACCAACACCGCTGTCGCCACGCGTCTGGCGCTGAAGCTGGCGGATTACGTCGTGACGGAAGCCGGCTTTGCGACCGATCTCGGCGCGGAGAAATTTTTCCATATCAAGTGCCGCACGGCCGGCCTGAACCCGAGCGCCGCCGTCATCGTCGCGACGTTGAAGGCCGTGGCTTATCACGGCGGCTTCAAGGAGACCGGCGGCCTCGGCAACCTCGCCAAACACATCGAGAACATCCGCCTTTTCGGTTTGGAACCGGTGGTCTGTCTCAGCCACTTCCCCGACGACCAGCCGGCCGACGTCGCAAAAATCGTGCGGTTCTGCGCGAAGCAAGGCGTCGAGGCGGTGCCGTCGGCGCACTACGACAAAGGCGGCGAGGGCGCGACCGCGCTCGCCGAGGCGGTGCTGCGTGCCGTCGAGAAGAAAGGTCGTACCAAACTGCGTTTTCTCTACCCGCTCGACGCGCCGCTGGAGAAGAAGATCGAAACACTCGCCCGCCGCGTCTATGGCGCTGACGGCGTGAATTTCGACGGACGTGCGCAGGGCAACCTCAAGCTTCTTCAGGAGCACGGCTTCGCACATCTGCCCATCTGCATTGCCAAGACACCGCTCTCGCTCTCAGACAATCCCGCGCTGCGCGGACGGCCGCGCGACTTCCGCATCACAGTGAACGAACTGCGCGTCTCGGCTGGTGCGGGCTTCGTGGTTGCCATCTGCGGCAACATCGTCACGATGCCTGGTCTGCCGAAGGTTCCGGCTGCCGCGCGAATCAAAGTGCTGCCCAACGGCCAGGCGACCGGGTTGAGTTGAGCCGCAGTCGCGCCACACCGTGACGCGATTACTGCGCCAGCGAGACGCAGATGATTTCCTTGTCGTTGCGCGCGAAGACGCAGCGATTGGCAAACGCGGGATGTGACCAGACAATCTTGCGGCCGGCGGCAGTGTTGGTTGGATCCAACAGGTGCGTGCGGCTGATCTCTTCATAGCCACGAGGACTGAGTTTGGTGATGATCAGGTCGCCTTTCTCATTGTAGAGGAAAAAGCGGTCACCGTTCTTGATGAGGAACGCGTTGGCCCAGCGCTTGTTCTTCTCATCGGCCGCGCCGGTCGGCACCATGCTCTCCCAGATGCGCTCGCCCGTGTCGGCGCGCAGGCAGCGGAACTGCCCGTAGCTGCACACGCCGTAGATATGGCCGTCTTCAAGGAACGGCGTGCTCATCAGGCTGTGCAGCTTGTCGGTGTTCTTCTCGTTGCCGCTCGTGCCGCGCCAGAGCACTGTCGCTGCCGGCTTCGTTACATCGAGTCTCAACATCATCGGTCCATCGTAGAACGCCGTGATGAACAACAGATCGCCCAGCTTCCGCGGCGTGGCCAGGCTCAGGCCGTATCGCGCCGCGAACGGCTCCGACCAATAGAGCCTGCCGGTTTTAGGATCGAGCGAGTTTAACGCCTCCGGGTGCCAGACGATGAGCTGTCGCTGGCCGCCGGCTTCATAGATCATCGGCGGGCTGTAACCCGGCTCGCGCGCCGTCAGTGCGCGCCAGATTTCCTTGCCGTTGTCTTTGTCGAATGCCACCACCGTGCTGCCGTCACCGCCGACCAGGCAGATGAGCCGTTGACCATCGATCAGTGGATGACCGGCAAATCCCCAGTGGGGCGATTTGATGCCGTAGTCCTTCTTCAGCTCACGCGACCAGATTTCCTTCCCTGACGTCACATCGAGGCAGCAGAGATGGCCTTCCGCGCCGAGTGTGTAAACCTTGCCGCCAGCAACCAATGGCGTTGTGCGCGGCCCGGCGGGATAGCTGATGGTGTAGGTGCATTCGTATTCGTGCGTCCAAAGCAGCTTGCCGTCGGTTTCGTTAAAGCAAAGTACGCGCTCCTTGCCTGCGATGGCGTCGCTGGCAAACGGATTGGCCGGGTTGCTGACACCTTCCGGCAACACACGGTCGGTGACAAACACCCGCCCGCCCGCCACCGCCGGTCCCGCATATCCGCCACCGAGCGGTGCGCGCCAACGTACCAGCGGGCCACCTGCGGGGAATTTTTCCACAATCCCCGTTTCGCGCCAGACGCCGTCGCGCTGCGGGCCGAGCCACTGCGGCCAGTCATCGGCGCATGTCACGCTGACAACAATCCAACCGAGAGCAACACTCAACATCACCGGCAGTGAGTTATGACACCGTCTCATCGCGCTACTCCAAAAG
>JBAZIR010000464.1:0-4552 GCA_041651735.1 Verrucomicrobiia bacterium
ACCTTGACGAAATGGTCGTGCTTTCGCACCGGTTGCCCAGCACCCGCGCCCGCCAATCCAACTACGAGGCAATCCTGACGATGCTCAACGACTGCCTGCAAGGGAGTGTCACGGGGCTTGGCTTCCTGCTTGCCGGCACCGACGAGTGCATCGAAGACAAGCGTCGCGGCCTCTACAGCTATGAAGCGTTGCGCTCGCGGTTGGCCGAGAACCGGTTTGCTGGCGAAGGCGTCGTGGATTTTTCCGGCCCAGTTGTCCGACTGCAAAATCTCAGCCCGGAAGATTTGTTTGTGCTGCTGCAAAACATCCGCAACGTCCATGCGATGGGTGACAGCACCAAACATCTAGTGCCCGACGACGCGCTGGTGGCTGTGCTGAAGAAAGCCAACGAGGTGCTTGGCGCGGACTATTACAAAACGCCGCGCGATGTGGTGCGGTCGTTTGTCGGATTGCTCAGTGTGCTTGAGCAGAATCCCGGCCGCTCGTGGCAATCGTTCGTGGATGGCGGTCTCATCCAGAAGGCCGCCAAACCCGCGTCGGTCGAGGAAGAAGTTGCCAGCGGCGCGGTGCCGCCGCCAGAGAATGCCGACGACCTGCAAAGCTTTCGACTGTGATGAGCGAGGAAGCGTTTTCGCTGCTGCATCCGGGTGTGAAGAAGGCGCTCTGGACGATGCGCTGGAAGCAACTCCATCCAATCCAGGTCGAAGCCATCCACCACATCGTTGAGCGCGACGGCCACCTCATCGTTTGCGCGCAGACTGCCGGCGGAAAAACCGAGGCGGCGTTCTTGCCGATTGTCTCGAAACTCGCTTCTGCTCCACGCGATTCCGTGCAGGCGATGTATGTTGGCCCGTTAAAGGCGCTCATCAACGACCAGTTTGAGCGGCTCGATCGGCTCTGCGCTCACCTCGACATACCCGTGCATCGCTGGCACGGCGATGTCAGCGCCAGTCAGAAGAAGGCACTGCGCGACGCACCGGCCGGCATCCTGCTGATCACGCCGGAATCGCTCGAAAGCAACTTCATCAATTACGGCACGCATCTCAAACGCATCTACCGCGATTTGGAGTTTGTGGTGATAGATGAACTGCACTCGTTTCTCTCGAACGTTCGCGGCATCCACCTGCGCAGCTTGCTGGCGCGACTCAGTGCCGCAACGGGCCGGCAACCGCGCGTCGTTGGCTTGTCCGCCACACTCGGCGACCCGCTCGCGGCGCGTGCGTTTATCGCGGTAGACCAACCAGACACTGTTGCAATCGTTAACGACACTGGCGGCACCAAGGAAGTCCGGCTTGGCATCAGAGCCTACCTGCAAGCCGACCCAAGCGCCGACAAGCCGGCACGATTGACACCGGAGGAATCGCTGAAGCTTGCTAACGGAATGCCGAGTGACAGTTTTGAGAGCAGATCACCCGCAAACGACGAGCGCGACGAACTTGATGAGATTGCTGAGGACGTGCTGCAAGCATTCAGCACCGGCACAAACTTGGTTTTCGGCAACGCCAAACAATCTCTGGAGATCCTCGCCGATCGTCTGCATCAACTCGTTCGCGCGCGGCACCTACCAGCCGACCCCTTCATGGTGCATCACGGTTCGCTGGCGAAAGACCTGCGCGAAGAAACCGAAGAGGTGTTAAAGAGCGGCCGGCCTGCCACCGCACTTTGCTCCAGCACCCTCGAACTCGGCGTGGACATCGGCTCGGTGCGTGCGGTGGGCCAACTCGATCCGCCTTGGAGCGTAGCCTCGACTGTGCAGCGCCTTGGCCGCTCTGGCCGGCGTGAAGGGCAGCCCGCAATCATGCGGATGTATGTTCGAGACCACTCACCGCACGCAGGCAGCGGCCTGTCGGATTTGATTTTTCCGCACCTTCTGCGCGCCATCGCCATCGTGCGGCTGATGGTTGCGAAATGGCTCGAACCGCTCGATACCGACCGGATGCACCTCAGCACGCTGGTTCACCAAATCCTGAGCTGTTTACGGCAAACCGGAGGGATGCGGGCCGACGATCTGCATCGAACGCTGATCGTAAATGGTCCGTTCCGAAACGTCGCGCCACCGCAGTTTGCGCAGTTGCTCCGCGATCTTGGCGTTGCACAACTCATCGAACAAATGCCGCAAGGCGAACTCATCCTGGCACCCGGAGGCGAGAAGCTTACAGCGTCGTTCGATTTTTACGCAGCGTTTCAAGCCAGCGAGGAATACTCCGTCCGTCACGGCACAGAGGAAATTGGGATGCTCCAGTCATCACTGGTTCCACCAGTTGGAGAGAACGTGATTCTTGCCGGCCGGCGCTGGCGTGTGGACGAAATCGTGGTCGAGTCGAAGTGTGTATTCGTGAGCGTTTCACGCGGCGGCAAACCACCGAAGTTTCAGAGCAGCGGTGGCGAGATTCACTCGCGCATCGTGCAGGAAATGAAAGCCGTGTTGCACGATGCCGCTGAGCCGCCCTATCTCGATGAGCCGGCCAGGCTTCTGTTGCGAGCTGCACAGCGCACGGCCGAGATAAGCGGCTTGTTGCGAAGCGACGTTCTGATCCGGCCTGGCGTCATCCAATGGTTTCCGTGGCTTGGCTCGCGTGGGCTGCAAACGCTGTCGCTTTATGCAGAGAGCTGCAAGATTGAAGCCACCACCGATGCCGTTTCAATCAGATACCGTTTGCCATCACAGGAAGCGTTTTGCGGTCACCTTCAGGAAATCGCCAACTCCCAGCGTACACCGCTGGAACTGGCTCGGCTCATGCCGGTGAAACAGTTTGAGAAATACGACTCACTGTTGTGTGACGATCTGCTTGTTGCCGCCATCGCACGGGATCGGCTCGATGTGTCTGGCGCTGTTGACGCCGCGCGCGAAACACTGCAAATTTTGAATGCGGCAGTTGCTACTCCCTCTTGTCCTGCTGCTGGGTAAGCTTGTCCAGTTTCGACTGAATTTGGTCGAGGCGATCGAGGACGGCTCTCGTTTCAGGCGAATGCAGAACACTTCTCTGTTCGAATCGGCTGGGTCAGAAACGTTGGGAATTGACTAGGCGGATGCGGGGAATCAGCAAACGCCTCACCGCGCCAGCGTTGTGAAATCCACCCACGGCGGCAGGCCCAACAGGGGAGGCACCATTTCGCCACGAGCCTGTCTGTCGGCTTCCTGATAAGCGCCGAAGAAGTTGCTGTTGCAGTCGAGCCAGAGCGTAACGCGATGCAAATCGGCGGGGGAAAGTTTGACGTCATGGTGGCCGCGCGCCAGCAGCGTGTAGAGTTTGGAGACGCGCGCGCCATCCTTGCCGGGGATGGAGTATTGTCGTTCCTTCAACGCGACGCCGTTGCCGCCGCTCATGCCCCAGGCGCGCCCTCGCAACGACTCGAACGCCTCGGAGCGTCCGTTCTTGGCGATGCGGTCCCCGTGAAGCTTGGGCGCTTTCTTCTCACAGTCGTGGCAGGCCACGCAGTTGGCATCGAGCACGGGCTGGACGAGACGCGCGAAACTCAGCGGATACGAACCCGGCGCTTCCGGCTTCAGCAACGACGGCGGGCGGCGCAACGCAAGCGGTGTCTTCTTGCCCGGCTGCGGTGGCGAGGCTTGCGGCGACGCGTGACAGCCGACGCAGGTGAGTTGTTCGCCCGGATGCACGTAGGTGTCCGAGCGCATGGTCTGCACCATCAGGCCGTTCTCGTCGAGGAGCTGGAAATAAACCGGCGCGCCGGCGGGCATCTTGAAGTGGACACTGCCGTCGGCCTCGACGGGCACGGTGCCGAGCACGCCGCGGCAGAGCGATTGCGCCGCCACGCCCACGTCGGGCGCGTCGGAGACGGCGCTGTCTTTCGGGAAGATGTTGACGACGCGCAGTTCCTTGATGCGCACGCCTTCGGGCCACGGCTGGCGGCTTTCGTAAACATTCATCACCGCAACGGTGCCCGTGGAAGCCTCGGCGTTGCCGCCGCGCTCCGCCTTCGCTTGTGTGGTGGCGACGGGAATCACCGGCGGACGCGTGTGCGCGCGAAGCGGGATCGGGTCGAGGCAGGCAATGGCCGGGTCGCGGTAGAGCAACTCGCGGTTGCCGAAGCTGTCGAGCAGGTAGAGGCCATAGTTGCTTTGGCCGTTGTCGTAGACGCAAAGGTAGAAGTCCTCGCTCAACGGCCACGGCGTGCCATAGACCTCGGCTCTGGGCGTGTGCTTGCCCCGGCCAATGTGAGCCTTGCCAGGCGCGCTCTCGGATTCGGGGAGAGGCACCTCCGGCGTGACGCGGCGGAGCTGGCCGGTGCTGTTATCCTCGCGCAACCGCAAGTCCACCAGCACCAGCGAACCGTAAGCCTCGCCGTGATGCGGCGCGGAGACGGCGACGTATTTCGTGGAGTTGGGAACGGCGCGGATGGACATCTCCATCCATGGCCGCGATTCGCGCACGTCAGGGTAGTTGCCGTGCGGGCTGCGCGGGTCGCGTCCGTCGGGATAACAGCGCCAAAGGTGATGCGCCACATCGGAGTCGCGATCCACGTAGTCCCAGCGCGTGTAGACAAGCATCCCGTTGTTGTCCACGCTCGGATGCCACTCGTTGGTGTC
>JBAZIR010000465.1:0-4513 GCA_041651735.1 Verrucomicrobiia bacterium
GGTCTCCGGTGTGAATACGTCCTCCAAGTGGTTCAGCATCTCGGCTTTGCTGCCCGCACCGTAGAGGCGCAGACAGGTCGTGTTTACATCGAGGATGTGCACCTGGCTGGCACACTGCGTGACCGCTTCCGGCTGATCGTTGAAATACCGCCGGAAATCCGTCACTCCTTCCCGGCGCAATCTATCCACGAAATCTCGCACGGCGGTGAAGTCTTCCTCGAAGATCGCCACGGGCGATGTCTCGTAGAGGCCGCGATACCTTTCTTCCGTTTCCCGCAGGGATTGCTCGGCGGCGGCCAGTTTCTTTTCCGTGGAGATGGTCTGTAGAACGCGCAAGACCACAGCCGGCACACGTTCCAACAGTGTGGCGTCTTTGATCAGGTAGTCGCGAGCGCCCAATTTCATCAGGCTCACCGCCACGTTCTCGTCGCCGTGGCCGGTGGTGATGATGAATGGCGGGAGGGTGCCGGCAGCCGTCAGTTTCGTGATGAGGTCTGTGCCGCACGTGTCGGGCAGGGAATAATCGAGCAGGAGCAGATCGGGCTTGTGGGTCGTCAGCCATTCGGCTGCTTCCCGGCCGGTGCCCGCCGAGTCGCAACACAAATCGTGCCGGCCCAGCTCCATTCGAAACAACTCCACAAGGCCGGCATCATCCTCCACTATAAATACATGGCCGGCGCTCATGGCTCAACGAAACAGCAAATCCTCATCGTGCTCTCTAGGCACCCGGGGACCTCACGAGACCCCATTCACTTCGGGCAACTGGACGATCGTCACGAACAGCCCAAGCTGACGCAACACGCCGCTGAACTTGGTGAAATCGATGGGCTTGGTGATGTAGCAGTTACAGCCCAACTCATAGCAGCCTTTGACTTCGCGCGGGTCATCCGTGGTGGTAAGCATGATGATCGGGATGTTCTTCCAACGGACATCCGACTTCATGCGCCGGAGCACCTCCATGCCATCCATGCGTGGCATGCGGATGTCCAGCAAGAGCAGGTAAGAGTGACCATTCTCCAGCTTTTGCTTGCGTTTGCCGTTCAGGAAATCCATCACTTCCTGGCCGTCGCGAAACCGGAGCATCGGGTTGTTCACGCCCGCATCGTGGAGAGAATCCTGAATCAATTCCGCGTGGCCGTCATCGTCCTCCGCGATGAGTATCATGACAGGGCTTGTCTTGGCCTTATTCTTCTCGTTCATAGGAACTTAGCAATGGCAGCTTTCAGACGGAACCGCAGCCCCTCACTGAGAGATTAGCGGCAGATTCCCTTTCAAACTTCAATTTTAGCATTACGCCATATCCTTACCACCGGGCCTGTCTGGAATCAATATTCATTACCGGCCATTACAACTTGAGTGTGGTGAACAGCCTTCGCCCGCCCAAAGAAATGAAATGCAACGCGATACAGTCGCAGCCAGAGCCGGATGTTGGGGAGAACGCTTTTGACGACAGACGAAAAGCACAACCGATGGGCCCCTCGCTGTGGGCCTTTAATTCGGTTGTGCTTTTCAGTGGACGATCCAATCAAATTTTTCTATTCGCGCCGGCGGACAGGTGTCTTTCGTGAAGACGTCTTCACCGGCGCGTTTTATATCGTGCGTGACCTTTCACCGTCCGGCCTGTCATGACCTTGGACTTGGTGCGGCCGAAATCGTGATGGAGGTGGCAGTCGTACTGCGGACAGTGGGCAGGCAGTTCGGACATCTGGCTCAGCATCCACACATCGGCTGCCGGCAGAAGGCGCTCACACGTATCGTAGGCCTTCGGCGCCACGGCCACCCACCCGGTCTCGATAAGCTGATCAAACTGGACCAGATATTCCTGCGGGATTCGCTCGCGAAGGCGATGGACGGTCGATGACGGCGCCCGGACGTTTCCCGCGTCTTGGTTGCTCAGGATCTCCTCCTGGAGTTGAATCATCAGAAGCACGCTGGCGTTTGCGTTGCGATCAAGCCGGGTCATGTTGTCATCTCAAGTTTGTGTTCCTCCCACTGACACACTGCCCGCGCGAGCACTGCATAAACTCGCGCGGGCAGCGGATGCGAGGAGGCGAATGAAGCCTGCTTGCTAGAACCGTTTGAAGTCGCCTTCCATCGGGATGTCGCCGCCACGACCGGCGCCTGCTGCCGCAAGCTCCGGTTCGCGATGGGCAGAGGTTTCTTCGTCACCATGACCATGACCGTTGTTGCCATTCTTGGCGGGCTTGAGAGTCACGGTCTTGCCCTTTGCCCTTGGTGAAGCCTTGGGGACGGCACCCTTGCTGCCGCGTGCCAACGTAGCGGCACTGCCCTCCACCAACTGCAACAGCTGGCCCACCGCGTCCTGCAACGACTCGGCTTGCGCGTTGAGTTCCTCGGCCGCGCTGGCGCTTTCCTCGGCGCTGGCCGCGTTGCTCTGCGTGACCTTGTCCATCTGCGCCACGGCCGTGTTCACCTGCATGATGCCTTGGGCCTGTTCCTTCGACGCTGCGGCCACTTCCGCCGCCAGTTCGTCCACCTGCCGGGACTTGGTCGCAATTTCCTCGAGGCTCTTGGCCACCTTGCCGCCGATGTTGACGCCGTTCTGGCTCTTGGCGACGGCATCCTTGATTTTGCCGGTGATTTCCTTGGCGGCTTGGGCGCAACGCTGGGCGAGGTTGCGAACTTCGTCGGCCACGACAGCGAAGCCCATGCCGGCCTCACCGGCCCGGGCGGCCTCGACGGCGGCGTTGAGGGCCAGGATGTTGGTCTGGAAGGCGATCTCGTTGATGGTCTCGATGATCATGGCGGTGTCGTCACTGGAGGCCTTGATGGCGCTCATGGCGGAGGACATCTCCTTCATATCGACGGAGCCGGTATCGCCGGCCATGCGGGCCTGATTGGCGAGTTCTTTGGTCTTCTGGGCGTTCTCGGCGTTCTTCTTGATCATGCTGGACATCTCTTCCAGCGAGGAACTGGTTTCCTCGAGTGACGCGGCTTGTTCGCTCGCGCCTTCGGCCAGGGACTGGCTGGATGCGGACACCTGACCGGCAGCAAAGGTCGTCTGTTCAGCGCCGCTGGAAAGGTCGCTGATGACCGCTTTCAATCCTCGCGTAAGGGTTCGGATGAGGAAGAAGGCCAGCAGCGCGCCCGAAACGGCGGCGATGCAGGAGATGACCAGAACAGCCACCTTGGTCTGGGTGACGCGCGATTCGAACTGCGCGCCGAGTTTGATCTGGGCATCCGTGATTGAAGCCGTCAACTCCTTGGTGGCTGCCGCCATGTCCATACCGATGGTCACGAGTGAGTCTTCCAACTGTTTCGTGCGCCCGGCGCTGTCGGCTTGACGCAGCAGGGCCATGAGTTCGCGCACACCCTTGTCATATTCGGCAAACCGGGTTTCAAACTGCGCCACGATTTTGAGATGCGCGGTATCGTTCTTGCCATCGGTCATCTGTTTCTTGGTTTCGGCCAGCAGGGTGCTCATCGCCTGCTTGTTCGCCTCGTACTTGCGAATCGTTTCGTCGCTCTTGGTGACGAAATACTCCTTGATGTCGAGCCGGCACAGAAGCAGTTGGGCGTTCAGGGCCGCGGCCTTGATGTTGTCGCGGGCCATGCTCCGATAGTCGACGATGCCCTGGAGATCCTGGCTGACGCCCATGTAACCCACGGCCGCCACCAGGATGAGCATCGCGATCACGGTGCCGAATCCCAGGGAGATTTTCATTGCGAGTTTGAGGTTCTTGAACATGGTTTGTTTCCTTCTGAGTCTGAGTTGTTGCGGTTGATGAGGTGCTGCGTGTTGAAATTGACGGAACGATCAGGACATGATGGCTTCAAGAGTCTCGGCGGTCACCAGCTTGTCAATGTCCAGCAAGGTCTTGATGGCGCCTTTGACTTTGGCCATGCCGAGGATGTAAACGGTATCCACGTGCGATCCAAAATCCGGTGTCTCCTCGACGTCGCTGGCGGCGAGATTGGTGACCTCTTCCACGTCATCCACCAGGATGCCCATCGGGATGATGGAGCCTGAACTGGACTTCACCTGCACCACCACGATGCAAGTGCGCTTGGTGGTCTCGGCCACGGTCATGCCGAACTTGATGCGCAGGTCCACCACCGGGATGATTTTGCCGCGCAGGTTGATCACGCCCTTGACGTAGGCGGGCATCTGGGCCACGGCAGTGATGTCGGTGTGGCGGATAATCTCGCGAATCTTGAGTACTTTGATGCCGTAGGATTCCTGACCCAGCGTGAAGGTAAGGTACTTGCCTGCGACGGCTTGCTGGGTCGCAGAAGAGGCATCCAAGGTGGTGGTAGGCATGGCCATTCCTTTCGATTATTTGTTGGTTGATTGCAGACAGTTCACACAGCATTGCTCAACCACGACATTGCTTTTCATCGTATCTTGTTATCGGCGCGTCGTGACAAATACTTGAGGGCAGAATTTGCCCATGGCGGCCTTGGCCCTCCCGGCCTTGATATGGTGAGGGAAACGATTGCCGCTGGAACGCCATGTAACGAATGAAGCGGTTGCGGATGTCGGCTTCCTGCC
>JBAZIR010000466.1:0-4512 GCA_041651735.1 Verrucomicrobiia bacterium
GTCCCGCGTCGCTGACCTGCGTGCCGGTGAGGTCAAGCCCCTCCAACTGCGTCAGCGGCTTGAGGGTGGCAAGGTCTTTGTCACGGATTTCCCAGTTCCTCAAGTCCAGATCTGTGACCTTTGCGGGATCCTTGCCCTCAAAACTCTCGGCCACGGCCGGTGGAAACGCAGGCGCGGGCTTGGGTTTGGCGGCGGCGAGGGTTGCGGTCGGGCAAACGACAGCCACAAGCGTTGGGAGCACCATGCGCGCGAGGAATCGTTGCAGCTTCACGGGCAAGGACTGTAACACCTGACGGCATGAGACTGCAATGCGCAGCCTCGCACCGTCGAGCTACGGCGCTTTCTCCCCCTTGTCACACACCGCCCATAACCTGTCGCCCTGCACCTTGAAGAGCACGCCATTGGCAACGCATGGCGCGCTGGAACTGGTGACGTTGTTGCCCTCGATGACACCGAGTATCTTCAGCGTCTTGCCCGCCGCCAGAATGGTCTTGCCGGCGAATAATTTGCCGTCCACGGCCAGCACGGCGGAGTTCAACTGGCCGGTCTCGCCTTTGAGGGCATGAGTCCAATACTTCTGCCCGGTGTCGGCGTCCAGGCAGTGGATGACGCTGGCCTCGTCAATGACGAACACCAACCCGCCGGTGATGGCCACCGTGGTGATCGACGCATTCAGTTCGTCGTAGTTCCAGACCCGGCCGCTCCGGGTGATGTCGCCGGTCCGGGTCGGATCGATGCAAAAAAGGTTTCCCCGGCTGTTCCGGCTGCCGTGAACCGGATCGCCGCCGATCGCCACGTAAACGCGGTTGCGGTAAAACACCGGCGTGGCGATGATATCGCAGGGATGTTTTTCGCCATCCCCCTTGCCCCCGCGGGCGTAGAACGGCGCCTTCCTGTATTCCGGCGGAAGACAATCGAACCACCAGATTTTTTTCAGGATCGGCACGTCGGGCACTTTGGCCGTGGGAATGGCATGGACCGGCGTCATGACCGGCAGGTTGATCGAGTAACGGAATTCCACCGGCAGCGCCGGCTTTTGCATGGAGTCCAGCGGGGTGAACTTCCTGGCGTATTCCGCGGGGGAAAGCCCGCCGGTGTCTTTGCCTTTGACATCGATGTAATACACGATGGGACCGCGCAGCGTGGCCGTGATCCAACGGTCGGGAGCGACCTTCGCCGCAGGGTCCGCCGGTTCGAACGCATAACAAAAACCGTTCCCCGTGGCGAAGAGGATCTGGGCCTTTCCGTTGACCATCGCCAGCGACGGCGACGACCATTGCCCGCGCCAAAGCTGTTCGCCGATCTGCTCGTCGTCGCGCGCCACCAACTGTCCGGTGCGCTTGTTGAACACAACCAGACTGGGCGTCAGCGGATAGAACGGCCTGTCCGGGGTCTTGAACCGGCCATTGCCGGTGCAGACATACACGAAGTCGCCATGCACCAGCACCGAACAACTGGCCACATGATCCTGCATGACATGCAATTTCTCCGCCATGTCATACCGCCACACAACGTGCCGGACCGAACCCGCATCCGCCGCAGCGCCGGACGGTTTCAGCCATGAGGCCAGGTCCAGGCACACCACCTCCGATTCCGGCCCGACAAAATAGAGGCGATCGTCCTCGACGGTGGGCGTCGAGCACACTCCATAGAAATTGCGCGAACCGCAGTTGAATCTCCCCAACTCACGCCCTGTTTTTTCATCAAGACAGACGATCGCCGCATCTGTGGACCGATTGCCCGCCGTGCCGATGAACACCCTGCCCTGGCTCACGACCGGGCTGCCGTAGGTCTTGTTGCCGAGCTTGGCAGTCCATTTGATGTTTCTCGTGGTGGAGGGATCGATCTCGCCGCGCTCATTCTTCGTCCCGAAAGAGCACCCATCCGGCAGTCCCTTCTCTGTTTCGGAGGCCATATTGCGCGACGGTTGTCCGCCCCACGACGGCCAATCGGCTGCGCCCGCGACGGTGGCCGCGATCACCCAGGGCAGGAGAATGCTGCCGGACCGTCTCGCAGTTCTAAGTGAGAACAATGAACTGACATTTCTCATATGATTTGCTCGCACGCCCCTCGCGGGACGTTATTCATCCGTGTCCATCTGTGGTTCAATCCTCTCGGCCTTCCTCATTCCTTGTATGGTTGTTCATTGTTTCGGACATCAGGTCTATGAGAAACACAGGCAGCACAAACCCAGCAACATCGCGGCACCCCCAAAAGCAAAGAAGAACAATGAATAGCGACGCGCCTGATCGGCTTCTGCCGCGCCTTCTGGAGAAGAAAGATCACGCTTCGTAAATAACTGCGGGAAGAAGCGCATTTGTATTCCCAACCCAATGAAGAACAGCCCGCACACGATCGGCAATCCATCGGCCATCATGAAATGTTCCATTTGCGCCATGTTCTGTTCCTCCGTTTCCTTCCGCGTCCGGCTTCGGAACCATTCTCCGCCTGCCACTATATTATGTAAAGCGCGTGTTGGAGGCCACGTCCCCGACGTGGCGATCGGCCATTGTCTTTCGACCGGCCCGGGCGGCAGCGCGTTTCACTTACGCCCGGGTGGCAGACTCAACGGATCCATCCACCGCGCCGCCTTTGGAGTGAACAACCCGGTTCCCAGACGAAACTTCAGGTAATAAGGAACCATGCTGAATTCTCTTTTGTCCGCGACGGTTGAGGAGAGATTGAGTTCCACGACGAGAGGATCGTCGCCGGTCAAGTCCCGGCGGAAGATGATGTGCAGCCCCGCCTCATTGGGCTCCACGGCATATTCGCGGAATCGCTTGAGCGGCTGGCCCCTTCGCGTGACCACAACGCTCGCTGATTCCTCCGCAGTGAGGTGGGCGCCGAAGATCTTAAGTCTTGAAACCGGCCAAAGGCGGTGTTCGCTCAACACCAGCTTGAGCCGCCGGGAAGATTCTCCTGCGCCGACATTGGCATCTCCGCTGCCGGGAGATTGGGCACAAATGCGTTTGTTATCTGGCAGGCACCGCACAGATGTTTGTCCGATGGCGACGACCAGGAGCAGACACGGAGCGGCCGCCAGGACAACGCCCCGAACCGTCAGGACTTTCCACGCCTTCACCAAGCCGAGGTAAGCCAGCAACGCCGCCAGTGGAAGCCACCAAGCCCAGTAGTGAATGGTCAGGTACTTAAAAATGTTGCCGGACCCAAAATCGTTATAGCTGAGATAGAAACCTATGCAGACTGCAATGGCACTCATCCAGCCGAGATGTTTTAGAGAGAACTGTTTCAACAAGTAGAAAACGCCCGTCGGGACAAACACGAGCCAGGGGAAACGATGAATCATCATGGTCTCGCGATTCTCAGAGAGAGGCACCGCCGATATGAAAACCGCATACGCCTTCGTCAAGAACCCATCTAGCCCCGCGCCGACAGTCACGGATGCCAATTGCATGTAAGGTGTCATGATCTTGCCGAACACATGGAAGTTGAGCGCGGCAAGGCCTCCAGCGGAAAGCGCAAGCAGGCCGGCCGTAAGCGCAATCTTGGCGCTGCACGTGCCGATGCCGTCCCGGCGGCGTTCATTCCACAAGTGCATCACAAAGATTGGCAGCACAAAAATCGCATCGCCTCCCCTGAACCACGGCATCAGTGCCAGCAACAATGACGCAACCACATAGTTTGCAAGACGGGGTTTGCTGAACACGAGCAGGACGATAATGGAATAGATCATCAAATGCACAGGCGTGGTGGTCCACGGCACAACCAGCGAATCGGTAAAAACGCTCTTGGGAAGCAGGATGGCTGCCACCGTCAGCGCGACGCTTTCCCAAGGAGACATGAACTCTCTACAGATGCGGTAGAAGAGGCTGAGGATCCCCACGAAACACAGAAGGTCGGGAATCAGAAACGCATGGGACGGCATCAGGCGAAAGAACACGGCTCCCATCGCCGGATAACCCAGCGGATACCAGTAGTGCTCCTGGCTGAGCCGAAAGGACGACAGTTCCTGAGCCGATCGCCAGTAATAACCCTGATCCGACCACCCCCACCAACCCGAAGTCCCAGCGAGGCTGTTGCCCGGCAAGACAGGATGCAACGCATACACCCACAGATACCAAATCGTGCCTGCAACCAGCAAACTCACCAGTGGCCACAGCCATCGCGAGTGCCAGTTCGTTGCCGCGCCCGGCAAAGGCAAACCGGCGTCGCAACCACGAGCATCAACATCAGAAGGACGGGAGCTGCTCATCATTTCTCCGACGGCTTCCAGGCAACCAGCAAGTTGTTCAACCCGAACTCAAAAGTGCGGTGCGTGACCGCATGAAAACCGATGTCTTCCAGCAGATGAACCCAGTGGGCCGCAGGTTTCCCGGGTTGATGTTTGTCAACTTCGGTCGTGGGACTGACGATGCCGAGCTTCATAAGAGCAATGACCACCGGAGTCACCCAGTCGTGCGGCCACGTGACGATCAGCGAACCGCCCGGAACCAACACTCGATGAGCCTCTCTGAAGACCACAGTGGGATCCTCCAGATGTTCCATCACGGC
>JBAZIR010000467.1:0-4494 GCA_041651735.1 Verrucomicrobiia bacterium
CGGTGTGGAACAACAGCAGCGTTCTCTATGTCGGCGCTCTTGGGGCCAGCAACAGTCTGACGATTGCCGATGGCGGTCAGGTGTTCAACACTTACGGAGTCGTCGGTAACAACGCCATCTCCAGCAACAACTCCGTCTGGGTCACCGGCCCCGGTTCGCTTTGGAGCAACAGCGGTGATCTGATCGTTGGCAACGCTGGCTCCTTCAACAGTCTGACTATAAGCAACGGTGGCCATGTGGTGAATGCGAACGGCTACATAGGCAACTCCGCTACTGCCAACACCAACATCGTCACTGTGACCGGAACCAACTCGCTCTGGTTGAACACGGGAAGCCTTAGCGTCGGTGCAATGGGCGTCAGCAACCAACTCATTGTAGGAAGCGGTGCCACGGTGGAGGTGCTTGGCTCCTTCAAGCTTGGCTCCAACTCCCTGTTCTTGAACAGCGGCAGTCTTATCAGCGCCGCAGTGGAGATTGACAATGGTGGCGAGTTACAGGTGACCAGCGGCGGTTCGCTGGGTACCGGTGCGATCACGAATAACGGCACGCTGGCATTCAACCCGTCGGGCACAATCACCGTCACGAATGTCATCAGCGGCACCGGCAGCCTGATTGAAGGCGGCCCCGGGACGTTGGTGCTTCTCTCCTCCAACTCATTCAGTGGCGGCACAACCATCACCAACGGCACGCTGTCCTTGAAGAACTCCTTTGCCCTGGGCAGCGGTCCCGTCATTCTCAACGGTGGCGTGTTGAAAGCCGATCCACTGGTCATGAACTTCGCCACGTATACCCAGGGTGGAGGCACATTGCAGATGGCTATCGGCGGAACCACGCTGGCGGGCACTGACTACGACCAGGTCAACGTGACGGGTGTTGCGACGATCACCGGTGGCACGCTGAAAGTAGTGCCATTTGGCACTTACCAGCCGAAGAAGGGCGATGCGGTGCCGTTGTTGGTTGCGGCGGGCGGCTTGGTCGGGACGTATCCCGTTTTCGATGACTCCGCGTTCCATCTCGGTGCCACTCCGGTGAGTGCGTTGCTGCAAACGAACCTGATCTACTCCCCAACGACGCTGACGTTGCAGTGGTCGCAACTGCCGTTCGGTCCCTATGCGCTGACGCCGAACCAACAGGAGGTTGCACGCAATCTCGACACGGTATTGAATGATCCGCGCATGAAGGCAGTTGTTGATTACCTGGACTACCTTCCCGGTGGCGTCGGTCAGTTGCCTTACGCGTTCGATTTGATTTCGCCCCAGCAATTGGCCCCGATGTTCACCATGGGTTTCGCCAACGCCGACGTGCAAGGATACAACTTGCAAAACCGGTTGAGCCAACTGCGCGGCGGCAGCACGGGATTCAGTGCCGGCGGGCTGAGCTTGTTCGACCCGAACGGCACGCTCGATGGCCTCAACGCCCTGCCCCAGTTTGCCGCCAACCTCCCGGCGCAAGACCTGTTGGCAATGAGCCAGGGAACATTGTACTCAGGCGCCCTGCGGCCAACAGCGGATAATCCGTGGGGCGTCTTCGTGGACGGCGCGGGCCAGTTCATTGGCGTGAAGGGCAACGAGAACGCTGGCGGCTACCATGTGACCACTGCCGGCCTTACCGTCGGCGCTGACTACCGCGTGATGGATAACACCACTTATCCGTTTGACCAACTCGTCGTTGGCGGGTCGATGGGTTATGCCAACAGCAGTTCGGATCTGGCAGGCGATGGGCGGATCACCGTCAACGGCGCCCAGGCGAATGCCTACGCGGTTTGGTTCAGGGAAGGATTGCACGTTGAGGGCATGGTGGGCGGCGGCTGCAATGTTTACGACACCCGGCGAGAGGCGCTCGGAGGGACAGCCTCCGGCAACACGGATGGTTGGATGCTATCAGGATTGCTGGGCACCGGTTACGACTGGAAGCAAGGACCGTGGAGATTTGGACCGGAAGCCTTCGTGCAGTATACACGCCTGAGCATGGACAGTTTCGATGAAAGTGGTTCGCTGGCGCCCCTGCACATTGAATCACAGAGCATGGACTCATTGCATACACAGATCGGAGCCCACTGCGTCTACCTGATGAAGGTGGACACCATTGAACTCGCGCCCGAGGTGCGACTGGGATGGCGTCACGAGTATATGAATCCGGACATGTCGTTGGATTCACGGTTTGCGAACGGCGCGGGCAGCGTCTTCACCACACAAGGACCAGTGCTCGGATCCGATAGCGCGGTGGTGGGAGCCGGCTTGTCGGTGCAATGGACGCGCGAACTCGGCACCTATGTCAACTTCGACACAGAGCTTGGTCCCAGCAATTATCAGTTGTTTTACGTGAGCGCGGGTGTCCGTGTCCGGTTCTAATCGACCGGGCGCTTTCAGCCACCAGCAGATTCACGGGTTCGACCGCGCAGTGAAGACCCGGTCCGCCTTCAACCCAGCGGCAATCCACTTGCCAGCAACAGTGTCTCCTGCACAGCCAGATCGTGCGCGCATGAGAAACCAAACTGTTTCTCACCCCGGATAACCTTGGCAAGGTCGGCAAACTCGCCGTCGTAGCGCCCGCCAGGATGAGGGAAATTCACGTCCTGATAACCCTTCTTGTACTGACCACGCGGCGCGTCAAGCGCGAGCCGCGCTTTTGGCGGTTCGAGCGGGCGAATGTCGAACGTCCCCTTCGTGCCACATACAACGAATTGCCTTCGCGCGCCACCTTCGACCTCCACCAACGCGATACGCACGGTCACGGTGGCCCCTGGATACCCCAGAACCGCCAGTTGATTGTCCGCAAACCCGTCCTTGAGCGGCGAAGATGCGCGACTGTAAGCACTGACTTTCGTTGGCCGGCCCATGATGTTGACCACCGCATCGATGACGTGACCGCCAAGCTCGAACATCCCGCCGCCGCGATATGGAAGCAGGTTGTTTCGTTCAGCCATCCCCGAAACCTTGTTCATGCAAGTGTCTATGGAGAACACGTCACCGAGCCATCCGTCGCGCACGAGTTGGAGGCAAAGCTGGAATGCCGGGTTGTAGCGCAACATGTAGCCCATCTGCACGGTAAGCTTCCGGCGAGCGGCGTCATCAAGCAACCTTTTGAACGCCGGGAGCGACTCGCCACCGGGTTTGTCGAGGTGGATATGCTTGCCAGCGGCAATGCACCGTTCAGCGGTGGACACCAGATTCTTGACTTCGGTCTCTACATCAACCGCCTGAAGACCCGATACGTTGAGCAACTGCTCCTCAGTCATCCACGGCAGGCCCGCATAGGTTTTGCTCTTCTCGGCAGCAGCGCGCCGCCTTGTGTCAGGTTCGACAATACCGACGACCTCGAACTCCTCAGAATGGCGCATGGCATCCATTTTTCCGGATGCGTGGGCGTGGGCGGTGCCGATCTGGCCGATGCGAATCTTCGGTGGCCGCGCGCCGCTGCCGAGTTGCGCTTGAATGCCTGGCACAGCCGCCAGACCCAGCGCGGTTGAAGCGTGAAGGAAACTGCGTCGTGAGAGCGTATTCATAGGTGTCGCCGATATGAAAGCACACGCGTGACGTGCCGGAAACCGATTTTTTGCCGTTTCTCTGCAATTCTTCCAGCAGACACCAACAACTTTCTTGATTCCGAGCCTGGATGAAGCCGTTTTCATGCGTCGTCCACGCGGACAAAACCGTTGATTCCGGCGGGGCGTGTTGTTAGCGTCTCACGACAACCAAATACGAACATGCGGATACTTTCAGGCATACAACCGAGCGGCACGCTGCACATCGGCAATTACTTCGGCATGATGAAGCCGGCGATCGAGCTGCAGACGCGCGGCGAGGCTTTTTATTTCATCGCGGATTACCATGCGTTGACGTCGGTAGGCGACGCGGCAACCTTGCGGCAAAACGTGTTGAACGTGGCGTTGGATTTCCTCGCGTGCGGGTTGGACCCGGCGCGCACGGTGTTTTTCCGCCAAAGCGATGTGCCGCAGCACACGGAATTGGCTTGGATCCTCTCAAATGTCGCGCCGATGTCGCTTTTGGAGAAGTGCCACAGTTACAAAGACAAGACCGCCAAGGGCATCGCGCCGAATCACGGCCTGTTCGCCTATCCGGTGCTGATGGCGGCGGATATTCTGATCTACCAGAGCGACTTGGTGCCGGTGGGCCAGGACCAGAAGCAACATGTGGAAGTGACGCGCGACATCGCGATCAAGTTCAACCAGCAATATGGCGGCGGCGCGGCTATTCTGAAACTGCCGGAGTCGGAGATTCGCGCGAACGTGGCAACCGTGCCCGGTCTCGACGGCCAGAAGATGTCGAAGAGCTACAACAACACGATTGAAATTTTTACCGACGAGAAGACGCTGAAGAAGAAGGTGATGAACATCGTCACCGATTCCCTGCCGATGGAGTTGCCGAAGGACCCGGACAAATCGCATCTCTACGCTCTCTACAAGCTGTTCGCGACATCGGCGGAAGCGGCGGAGATGGCCGAGCGATTCCGCAAAGGCGGCCTCGGCTACGG
>JBAZIR010000468.1:0-4484 GCA_041651735.1 Verrucomicrobiia bacterium
ATTGGTGGCCATGCGCTTCATAAATCCGTGAACACGAGCTGATCTTCGTTTTTTGGGTTGATATGTTCTTTTCATTGCCTATCTATACTAGCCTTTTTTTGCTTATAAATCAACCTTTTCGAGCACGGAGTTACGAACTCCGTGGTTTTTAAATTGCCTCATTCAATAACAGAGGTGTTTGTTTTTTTGTTTCGCTATTTTGTTGTTTCGCTATTTTGTTGTTAAGTTATTGAGCCATTTCGTTCTTAAAAAGTGGATAAGTCCCCAAATTATAAAACCCTTGTGGACAAGTTATAAAAATGATTATAATAAGACTTACAGGAATTGGGGGCTAAGGAGGAAATTTGGACACGTCTAGTGCCTGGCAAACCGTCTTGGGGGAACTAGAGGTTAGTCTTTCTAAGGCTAATTTTACGACCTGGTTTAAAAACACCAAGCTCATATCCGTTAACGGCGGTCATGTTGTGATTGGCGTTCCCAATATCTTCACCAAAGAGTGGCTAGAAAATAAATATAACAAACAAATTGCCGAGGCGCTTCGAAAGGCCCTTCCCCAAGTTGATTCAATTGTTTACCAGGTTGGTGGTAGTACTCCACCACCCGAGGATATCCCAGAAGAAGTAGAGGCCTTAGTAACGAATCAGGAAGTAGCCGAGACTGCGCCCGAAGAAGCCGGAAACCTCAATCCTAAATATGTTTTTGAGAATTTTGTGGTTGGAGACAGTTCTAAGTTGGCTTATGCCGCGGCCCAGTCGGTAGCCAAAAATCCCGGCACCACCTATAATCCCCTCTTTATCTACGGTGGGGTTGGTCTTGGTAAAACCCACCTGATGCAGGCGATCGGCCACGAAATATTAAAAAAAGACCCTAAAAAGAAAATTGAATATATCTCGAGCGAAAAATTTACCACCGACTTTATCGCCTCACTAAACAAACAAAATAGTGGCTTTAAGGATAAATATCGAGGGGTAGACGTTTTGATGGTAGATGATATGCAATTTTTGGCTGGCAAAGAACAGACCCAGGTAGAGTTTTTTCATACTTTTAACACCCTTCATCAATCCGGGAAACAAATTATTATCGCCTCTGACCGTCCCCCGCGCGCCATTCCTACCCTTGAGGAAAGATTACGCTCTCGTTTTGAGTGGGGGCTATTGGTTGATATTCAGACGCCAGACCTAGAAACCAGAATTGCCATCCTGGACCAAAAATCCAAAATAAAAGGCTATCACATCCCGCTTGAGGCGCTTGATTATATTGCAAAACAGATTCCCAATAACGTTCGAGAGCTAGAGGGCGCCCTGAATAGAATTTGCGCCTATTGTGAGCTTAATAACACCCAGCCTGACCTAGATGGGGTTACAAATATTTTAGGCGGCCTATTGGCCGGGACAAAAAGACGCACCCTTAACTCCAAACAAATTATTGAAAAAACTGCTGACTTTTTTGATGTCGATTTTGATGAAATAGTTGGCTCAAAAAGAGATAAAGAGATTGTTCTGCCCCGTCAGGTGTCTATGTATTTAATCCGGGAAGAGCTCCATCTCTCCTATCCCAAAATAGCAAAAGAGATTGGACGAAAAGACCACACCACCATTATGCACGGGGTTGAAAAAATAGTTCATGAAATAGATTCTAACGAGAGATTGAGGCAAGAGATTAATTTGATAAAGGAACGTCTATATATGTAAAAATTAACTCTGAGCACCCAAAATGGTGGATAAGGTGGGGCAAATCTGTGGAAAAGTGTGGCTTTCTGGGTATAAGTAAATTACATTTAATAAATATTGAATACTTTACCACAATACACCACCCAACGAAAAGGTCCCCCAACCACAACATAATCAAATTTTAGTCTAACAAATAATACTTACATAAAGGCAAAAAATCAGTTATACCCCGTATCCACATAAACTATAACTACAGTAACTAATTAATTAAATAATATATTATTAAAGAACATAGTGGATAAAAAATTATTAAGAAAGTCCCAACAGAAAGTTGGGATCCCGACCCACTTAAAAGATTTAAAGAAAGCGTCGGGAGAAAGTAGGAAAAGTGAAAATATCATGTCTTCAAGAAAATCTCTCTAAAGGACTAGGGCTTGTATCAAGACTAGTAGCAACAAGGGGAACATTAGAAATTTTATCTCATATTCTAATCTCAACAGAAAAGGGACGAATTAAACTTTCAGCAACTAATTTAGAAATAGGGGTAAATTACAAAGTTGGTGGAAAAGTTGATGAAGAAGGTTCCATCACAATTCCCGCTCGCCTTTTTAGTGAATTGGTTTCTCAATTACCTAGCGGTAAATTAAATTTAGAGACAGAGGAAAGTAATATTTTCTTAAAATCAGGAGATTTTGAGTCTCATATTAAAGGGCTCTCCGCTGATGAATTTCCTTTGATTCCGAAAATTAAAGAATCAAAAAACTTTACTATTTCTGCTGGTGATTTAAGAGAGATTATTGGATTGGTTGGGTTTGCAGCGGCGATTGATGAGACAAGACCAGTTCTTTCTGGTATTTATTTGAATCTTACAAAAGATAGTTTAACTTTGGCTGCCACAGACAGTTATCGATTAGCAGAAAAAACCGTTAAAGTAAAAAATGATCAGAATAAAAACATCGAGGTTATTATTCCGGCCAAGAGCTTAATTGAGCTTTCGCGTTTACTTGGAGACAACGAAGGTGAGGTGGCGGTCTATTTGGACAACAATCAGGTAATGTTTGAAACCGAAGACTTTGAATTTATTTCTCGGTTGGTTGAGGGTAAGTTTCCTGATTACAAGAATATTATTCCAGCTGGACACGAAACAAAGGCTGTTATGGTAGGAAGTGAATTTGGAAAAATTATTAAAGTAGCGGCTCTTTTTTCTGGGGAAGCGGTTGGAAGTGTTACTTTAGAAATTAAGAGTAAAGGAAAAGTTGAGGCCAAGTCATCCTCTTCTCAGGTAGGAGATTCAAGTGCTGCTTGTGAAGCAGAAGTAGATGGTAAAGACACTGAAATCGTCTTTAATTCTCGATATATTTTAGATGTTCTTAATTCTGTTGGTTCTAATAAAATAAGCCTAGAGGTTAGCGGTGGTCTAAATGCGGGCGTGATTCATAAAGAAGACGACAAAAACTTTGTTTATGTGATTATGCCGCTGAGAGCATAGCTCTCAGAATTTTAAATTTTAAGTTCTAAATTTTAATTCAAGACTTAATTTTTAAATTTTAAAAAAAATTAACCAAAATCAGGAACAAGATAATTGAAAATTAGTAAGCTGTCTCTAACAAATTTCCGGAATTGGGAGGAGCGATCTTTTGATCTCTCTGAAAAAGTTTTGATATACGGCCCAAATGCCAGAGGGAAAACAAACGTCTTAGAGGCAATCTACCTTTCGGCAACCTCCCGCTCTTTTAAAGGCAAAGATAAAGAGATGGTTAAAAATGGTCAGGAATTTGCCAGGGTTAATACCGAAATTGCCAAAGACGGACCGGTAGAGGTAGAAGTTTTGCTAAAAACCGGAGAACGTTTGGAAAAAGAGTTTAAGATTCAAGGACGCAAAAGGCCAGCAATAGATTTTGTGGGCGAGTTTTCTGCCATAATCTTTTCACCGGATGATATCAATCTGGTTTCGGCGGCACCGGATCAAAAAAGACGCTACCTTTCTTATACAGTGGGCCAAAAGGACAGACAGTATCTTTACGACCTTTTGAATTACAAAAAAATTCTTCGTCAGAGAAATGAGTTATTAAAAAAATATGATTTGGGCACAATTAGATCCGAAATTGATGTTTGGGACGTCTCCTTGGCACAGTATGGAGAAAATATCACCAAAAAAAGAAGAGAGTTGGCGGATTTTATTAATGAAAGAATTACTAATTATTACAATCAGCTCTCAGGGGAAGAAAGAGTGGTGGAGTTTAAATATTTACCGTCTATAAAATTGGGCGAGATGCTAAGTCAGCTCAAAGACGGACGTGAAAAAGATATCCGTGATCGAAATACTAATCAAGGCCCCCACCGAGACGACTGGGAGCTTAGGCTGGATTATCTCCCGGCCGAGGGTTATGCCTCGCGGGGAGAAGAAAGAACGCTAATACTGGCTCTCAAGCTTTGTGAGAGGGATTATTTCGCCTCCCGGGACGGCATTTTGCCAATTGTACTTTTAGATGATGTATTTAGTGAGCTGGACGAAAGCCGTCGCCGATATCTAATAGAGTCTTTTAAAGATTCTCAGATAATTCTAACTACCACCGACCTTGATCATCTGGACGAATCCCTCCGCGAAGGCTTTCAGTTAATAAACATCGACACCCTGCAGCCAACACTGGATTTTCAATTACCAATAAACCAATAACCAATTGCACCAATTTCACCATTTGTTGTAGTTATTTAAACAATAAAATAATCTCCCTGACAGGTGCCCGAGCTTAAAAGATATATTCGAAATTTTTTCCGAATATTTATTATTGTTATGTTTGCTTTCCTAAACTA
>JBAZIR010000469.1:0-4483 GCA_041651735.1 Verrucomicrobiia bacterium
TTCATAATGGGCTCCGTTATGGATTTGTGGAGGCGAGTTACTTTGTGTCCAAACACTTCTCACCGACAAGCGGCACTTTGGGGTTGATGGATTTCGGTCGCGGCGTCACACCGCGGTTAACAAAAGCATACAACCCGCCGCGGCCAGCTACCACGATGTCGGGCTTGCCGTCGCCGTTGATGTCGCCGACAACGACCTTCATGCCGGTGCTGGGCGCGTATTGCGGCGGCTCGTTGGCGTTTTCGTGGCCCGGATAGAACTGGAGATTGTTGAACGTGATCACGTGCCGCTCAAACTTGCCGCCTTGGATGTCATACCAGAACAGGAACAGCGGGTCCCACTCACCTTCGTCGCGGCCGTCGTGGCCCAACAACCGTTTGCCCGTCACGAGGTCGGGTTTGCCGTCGCCGTTCACGTCGGCCAGGGTCATCGTATGGAACTCGCCGTAGTGCTCCTCGATGGCGTGCCGCTCGAACGTTCGCTTCCCGTCGCGGAGCCGTTGCTCGAACCAATACAAGCCGTAGCCGTGGCCGTTGCCCGCGATGATGTCGTTGAGTCCGTCGCCGTTGACATCGGTAACCAGAATGGGGAGCGAGGCGCGGATCAGCATCTCGAAGTCGTTGTGGAAACGCCAGGGACCCTCGGCAGGTTTCGGCGGCGCTTCATACCAGCCGTGCTTGGTGACCACATCCGGGCGGCCATCGCCATTGATATCGCCCACGCCGACGCCGTGATCGTCGGCCTCGGCAGCAATCACATGCACGACGAGCCACGGGGCCTTGTCGATGGACTCCAGCCAGACAATCGGTTCGACCCGTGCGACGGAACCTTCACCCTCAGCCCCGCCGTATCTGCGGAAGTGATTCACGACGAGATCGGGGCGGCCGTCGCCGTTGATGTCGACCGGCAAAACGCCCTCCACGAACGGTGAGGCATGAACACGATGCACGTTCCACTTGCCGCCGCGCCGGCCCGGATTCTCATACCACAGCACACCGGCGATACCCGGCTGGTAACCTGAATTGACGACGTCCATAAACCCGTCGCGATTCACATCCACTGCTGATTCGTGGCAATGGCCGTGCAGGAAATTCCGTTTCTCCGCGTCAACAAAGTAATTGGCGTGCTTCTTCCATTTGCCGCCGCGCGGACCAGAGTTTTCATACCAGTTCACGCCGCAAGTGATGTCCATCAACCCGTCGCCGTTGACATCCACCAGCGAGCAGGACTCGTTGAATGGGCCATACCAGTAACTCCCGATGGCCGGATTCTGAACCGGCCCATCAATCTTGATGGGAATGAACACCGGCTCGGCCGGAGTTGTGGAGGCGACCGGCAAAGACGAAATCACCCCGTCGTTCGGCACGGCTTTTTTGGCGGTCCAGAGGATGGCGTTGAGCATCGCCTTGCGCAGGTCCTCGATTCCCCAGATAGCGTGCTTGTGTCCGCCAACGTAACAGAACCCGCGCCCGCCATCCTCGCGTTCCCAAGCCCACGCCCACAACGGCGCGCCCGGCTTGCCCGGAAATGGCAGAATCGGCACGAATCCCGGCTTGTCCGACAAAATGCGTTCCGGCGTCTTATACTCGTCCTCCGGCATCTCGAATGGTTTCAGTCCGCGGCAGATCGGATGCTTCGCCTGCTTCGACCAGTCGGTGGGGCGCAGCGGTTCACCGATCGGACGCGGCGGGTTCTCGTAGTCCTTGAAGCCACCCACCCATTTCAAGAATGTCTCGTTGCCGATTTTCGACGGCAGATTGAGCGTCCAATGAATCAGCACCAAACCGCAGCCGCGCCGCATCTGTTTCTCCAGCGCCGCCATGTGGTTGCCAGTCACGAGCGGATGCTGGTTTGCCTTGCTGCCGCCATCGCTGAAAATGACAATCGTATCTGCGTCGTCGAGGGTCTTTTCATCTTGCGGCCAGCCCCCGGTGTGAATCTCGACGATCACGTGCCGGACGTTCAGCCCCGTATCCAGACAATGCCGGAAGAGGTCCAACGTCTTCTCGTATTCGTGTTCACCGGGCTTGTGGCTCTTCACGCCGGCCAGCAACACCACTTTCGTGTCCTTCGCCAGCGCGTTCGCCGGCCACAATGTGCCGAGGCAAATCAGTCCTGCTGCAAAGAGAGTGAAAGCGACGACGGATCCGAGACGTTGAACGTGGCTGATCTTGTTGCTCATGCATCACAACATCCCATACGACGCGAGATTAGTCTCAACATCCTATTAGTTTTGTTTTACATTTCTTATGCGGCTTTCGCAAAGTCCTTGTCCATGGCCACTGCGCATGAACTCAAACCAAACTACCAGCGTTGATTTTGAACACATGGCAGACTCGCCCGAGTTCGCCGAGTTCACCGCGATCCTCAACCGGCTGACCGGTTTGGTCATGGCGTTGAAGTCGGCAGGTGGGGTCATACGGCGCACGATCTCGGAAACGGAATGGAATCCAGTCTGCCTGCTGATCCGCGCGAATCCCGTCGGATTGCGCCGCTGTCTCGCGTGCAATCTGCAACACGATGCGCTCGCAGCAAGATCGGGCACGACGCAATTTTACGTTTGTCACGCCGGTTTCCAGGACATCGCCGTCCCGATCTTCGCCTCCGGGCGCCACGTGGCCACCATCTTCACCGGGCAGGTCTTGCGCCAGCCAAAATCGCCCGCGGCTTTCAGTCGGCTGCGGAAACGGCTGGCTTGGCTGAAGATTCCCGACCGCGACCTGCGCGCCGCCTACGCCCGTGCCATCTATCTGCCACGGAAACAACTCGCCAGCGTCCTGCGGCTGCTGGAACTGTTTGCGCGGCAGCTTTGCGAAAGCGCCCAAAGGATTCGGGATCTGGAGGCGAAACTGGAACGCGTCGAAGTCCGGCGTGGCCGTGAGTTCGTGGAGAGCCGCTTCCGCGACGCGTCACTCTGCCTCGACGACGCAGCCCGTCATGCTTGTCTGGCTCCAACCCATTTCTCGTATGTGTTCCGCAAAACCACCGGGACAAGCTTCACTCGCTTCGTCCAGGCGCGTCGCGTCGCCGAGGCGAAGAAACAACTCATGGACACGCGCAACTCCATTACCGACATTTGCTTCGCGTGCGGTTTCAACAGCCTGACACATTTCAATCGTGTCTTTCGTGTCTTTGAACACTGCAGTCCCCGCCAGTACCGGCTGTCACACATTTCGCAACAGCCGGGTTAGCGCGGCAAGAAGCAGCCCGGCCGTTCAGCGATCAGTGAATCGAATCACAAACGGCCAATCGCGCACGAGGATGCCTTTAAGGAGTGTGCCGTCGGGAGTCTGCGTGATGTTTAATTCCTGGGTCACGCCATTCATCGGATCGTAGACGGTCGCCTTGCGAAAGGGCGCTTTGAGACGCACGTCAACCGGAATGCCGTCGCAGTGGTCTTTGGCGTGGCCGCCGAGCCAGAGGACCAAGGCGGAACCTTCGGACGCCTTCAAAGCGAACGCTTCGAGATTCGGCGGCGCGCCGTTGACCGAGTAATCCAGTTCGCCCGGTTCCAGCCCGTCGAGCATCGTGGCCAGGTTTCGCGTGACGTAGTAGGCAGCCTGCGGCTGGAGCGACGAGATGGGATCGGCATCGAAGGAACGCCGGAGCAGGCTCAGGTCGAGCATGGCAAAATACGGGAAATACATTTCGCAAAAGAACGACTCCAGGCCCAGTGCCGTGTGACGCGTGAAGACCTGGGCCACATACTTGGCCTTTTCGATCTCGGTCGCCTTGAACCCGCCGCACCATGCCCGTTTGGTCTCGGCTTCGGTGAGTGGCGGATAGAGGGCGCTGTAGTTCCACTCTGTGACCATGCAGTGTCCCCGGAAACCGACGTCGCGAAGCCACTTTTGCAGCGCACGCACATCGGCCGTGTAATGCCGCAACCGCTCAGGATCGGTCTGGTAAAACGGATGCCAGCCGATCTCGTCCACCTCGCGCGCCAGCTCACGCGTCGCGGCCAGGTAAATAGTCTGTTTTCCTCGGTCGGCAAGTTGGGAAGGAGTCCAGCTGCTGATGCCGTGGGGAAAACCAGCCCAAGAGCCCATCATGATTCTGGCCTCGGGCGCGTGTTTGCGGATGACGGGAATCGCCGCCCGGGCGACGGCCAGATAGTGTTCCGCGTCTGGCTTGGCGCCCCAATAACAGGAGATGTTCCACTCGTTCCAGATCTCGAAGTGTTTCACGCGACCGCGGAAGTGTTTGACCATGAACTCCACGTAGCGCGTCCAGGCGGCCAGCGCCTCGGGCGTGGTAGGCGGAGCGGGCATGTCGTAGTTCCATTCCCATAGCTGCGGAAGCGGACGTTCGGCGGGACCCGAATACAGGCGGTTGCCGAAATTGAGCGACATCACGATATCGACGCCGTGCGACACCAGTTCCGTGACGGCGGCGTCGGTTTCGGGATCAATCTTCAACACGCCTTTCTGCTTTTCCACCCAATGCCAGTTGATCGGATCGTCGTGGTAGCCGATGCGCGCCC
>JBAZIR010000470.1:0-4474 GCA_041651735.1 Verrucomicrobiia bacterium
GGAGCCGCAGAAGGTAACCGCGTCACAGAAGAACCTGATCAACAAACGGTGCGCTATCTGGGGACGGCGACTGGCCTTCCGAGTGTTCGGCTTGCCTGTGACGCGATTACGGGGTTTTCCGTTGTTTCGCTTGTGGCTGCGCCTGCCATTTGAGGAGAAGCTCAAATCCACTCTGGGCACAGCCCGCCGGATTCTACAGCGACGATACCGTGAACCGCTGGACTTGAAGAAATGTTCGCTCAATGTGGAGTTCGCACAGAATTCGGGCGGTTCGAGTCCGGTCAAACACGGCCAAGGGTGAACTTCGGAAACGCCGGGACGATCTGCCGGCGTCCATCCGTGCGACAGCGGCCGCAGTTCGGGCTTCACGAATCGGTGTGTGTCCCTTAAGGTTTGTGAGGAGATCTGGGTGCGTTGCGCTCGTCGCGTTGGATTGAGGTCTATGAATATTGCAATCGTTGGTCAGGGTTATGTCGGTTTGCCGTTGGCGATTCAGTTCGCCCGGTCAGGCGTTTCCGTATTGGGACTGGACATTGATCCGGCAAAAGTTGAGGCGCTCAATCTTGGCAGGAGTTACATCAAACACATTGACGGGGCGGCCATCGCCGAGCAAGCGAAAGCGGGCCGTTTCTCTGCCTCGGCTGACCTGAGCCGTGTCAGGGAAGTCGAGGCGGTGATCATCTGCGTGCCGACGCCGCTCAACAAGAACCGGGAACCGGACATCTCCTACATTGTGGATACCGGGAAGGCCATTGCTGCGCATCTGCAAAAGGGCACGCTGGTGGTGTTGGAGTCCACGACCTATCCGGGGACGACCGACGAAGACTTGCGGCTGGTGTTGGAACAAGGCTCCGGGATGAAAGCCGGCACAGGTTTTCACCTGGCCTTCTCGCCCGAACGCGAAGACCCCGGCAATCCTCACAGCGTGGTGGCGACGATTCCAAAAATCGTGGGTGGCTATACCCCGGCTTGTTTGGAGAGGGCGATGGACCTTTACGGCAAGGCCATCAAGACGTTGGTGCCGGTCTCTTCCTGCCGTGTGGCCGAGGCTGCCAAGTTGCTCGAAAACACCTTCCGCAGCGTCAACATCGCGCTGGTGAACGAGCTGAAGATTGTCTACGCCGCGATGGGCATCGACATCTGGGAGGTCGTCGCGGCAGCGAAGACCAAGCCGTTCGGCTTCATGCCGTTCTATCCCGGTCCCGGCCTCGGCGGCCATTGCATTCCCATCGATCCGTTCTACCTGACTTGGAAAGCGCGCGAGTATGGCCAGAACACGCGGTTCATCGAACTGGCTGGCGAGGTGAATTCGGCGATGCCGGAGTATGTGGTGTACCGGGTGATGGAAACGTTGAATAGTCGCTGCAAGTCGGTGAAGGGGAGCCGGGTGCTGGTGTTGGGCCTGTCTTACAAACCCAACGTGGACGACGAGCGCGAGTCACCGAGCTACGTGCTGATGGACATGTTGCACAAGCGGGGCGCGGAGGTGGCATATCACGACCCCTACCTGCCCGTCATCAGGCCAACTCGCGAGCATCCGCATTGGGCCGGGACGAAGTCGGTGGCGTGGAGCCGCGAAGTGGTAGCGAGCTTCGATTTGGTGCTGATTGCCACGAACCACGCCAGTGTCAACTACCAGCAATTGGCAGATTGGTCGCCCTGTATAGTGGATACGCGCAATGCCATGGCGGCTGTCAAAACAAAGCCGGGCCAGGTGTGGAAAGCTTGAAAATGGGAAAACTGGATGGCAGGCGCTTGGATTTTGAATGTGGCGGGCTTGTGAAGTATTGGAGATGTTGTTGAAAGAAGTTGTTGGAATTACCGTTCTTAGGCTGTTGCCACTTTGGACTTGATGCACGGTGGGCAAAACCTCTATCAGTATATCAGGAGTTGAACGGATGCCGGTGCCATGTGTGACTTCGAGGTCGTCTAACTGGGAGATCTGCGCTAGCGAAAGCCGGCTCGGTGCGTTTTGGCTTCTAAAGACGTTGCTTTGTCTTCTGGTATTGGGAGGTGTTGCGGGGGCGGAGGAGATGGTGTTTCGCACGCGAGGCTACTGCGCGACACCCGTGGTGTCTCGTCCGGTCCAGAACGACAAGATGGGGACAGTCCTTTCTGGCGGGATGAGGCTGAACGTTCCAGTTGCTGTTGTCAGCTATACCCGTGCCGGAGAAGTGAAAGAGGTGGTCTTCCGCAGTCGCAGTTTCTGCGCAACTTCACCCGTCCAGCAGGAAGCCCAAGCCGAACAGGCATGCGTTGCTCCAGCCACGACAGCCGTTCCAGATGTTCCCCTCTACCTTTTTACGACAACAGGCGCACCGCAGCTATCACAGGCTGCGGCCGCTGTTGCGCAGGGCCCGGGAGCGGGTATCACGCCCGGTTATTCTTCAGGCCCTTCATCCTGGATGTCGGTGATGCCACCCACCTTGCCGCTGGTGCCGGAGGATTTCATCACAGTGGCGCCATTTCCCTTGGCGCCGACGCAGGCGTTGACTTGGGGGCCGGTCAACATATACCCCAAGTTGTTTTACGGACTTTATCATGGAAACGGAATCCAGGTTGCTCCTGGCGAACAGGTCAAAACCGCCAGCCACGTGATCTCTCCGGGGGTGTTCTTGAGTCTGGGTGACCACTGGACTTTGGATTATGCCCCCACGAAAACGGTCTACGTGAGTGAAAAACTTCGGGATACTTTCGATCATTCTGTTCGCTTGTCAGGCGGAACTCGCTATGAGAACCTGATTTTCAAGGTTGAGCAGACGTATAACTCATCCACCACGCCACTCCGCGAAACCGCCTCGCAAACCGGCCGGGAGATGTACACGACGACTTTCCGGTTTTACAATCCCTTCTCAAGCGCGATGGCGTTGGAATCGGAAGTTCATCAGAATTTCCAATTCCTCGAGCCGTCCGATGTGACCGCCGCGACCGTAGGACAACCTTTGCAGCAAAACTCGCGCGAGTGGTCCACGTTGAACTGGTTGAACTATCAGCCATGGTCTGGAGCCAATGTTGCCATTGGACCTGGCATCGGGCACATCGCCGTGGACCCGGACGGCACTGACATGACCTATCAACGGCTTCTGGCTCGCATGCGCTGGAAGTTGACCGACAAGGTGTATGTTGTGGCCCAAGGCGGTGGGGAGAACTGGCAATTCTCCAATTCTCCGATCGGTGACCAGCTAAACCCGACCTTTATGACGATGCTTCAATACGCGCCGTTTGAGACCACATGGTTGGGTCTCGTGTATGAGCGCGTGATGAGCCCATCCTATTTCGAAGGTTTGGTCACGGAAACCACGTCGGCCAGGGTGTTTCTACAGCAACGTATTCTCCAGAAACTCAAGGTGATTGTGGGCGCTCAGTATGGTGAGATGGAGTATGAGGCCTCCCAGGCAAACGCGATCACCGGAACTGACAACTACTATTCGGTCGAAACCAGACTGGTCACGCCCTTTATTGGGAGAGGGACGATCAGCGCCATGTGGCAGTTTGGCAAGAACAGTTCCACACGCCCCGGCGGATATGGATTTGAAAGCAGCCAGATTGGCATGGAAGTGCAGTATCAGTTTTAGCCGGAACCTTCCTTGGAGCCTTTCACCCATGCAGTTGGCCTGAACGATGACAATCAGGGAATGGGTGCATTCCATGCCACTTGAAAAAGATCCCAATTCGGTGACAGAGTCGCGCAAAGTTGCGTCGAAACAATTGTCTCCGATCCATGAGACGGAGGAATTTCGGCAACCTCAAATGCGGTTCCGGGGATTCGCACTGGCGCTGGCGGCGCTCCTGCTTTGCTTCGTTGTCCCCTTGTGGCACTTGTTGAAATTTGCGGCAGGAAGCACGTTGTATTCGCACGTGTTTCTGATCCCGCTGATCAGTTTGTGTCTGGTCTGGTCGCAGCGACGGGGATTGCCGTCCCCTTCCGAACCGCCCCGACAATTGGCGGCATTCCTGCTGATCACTGGTTTCGTGGTTCTTGCGGGTTACTGGGTGGCGGTGGGTTCGGCGATGACGTTAAGCGAGGAGGATTCTCTGGCGTTCACCACGCTGTCTTTTCTCCTGTTCTTCTTTGGTGTTTGCTGTTTGTTTCTGGGGCGGGAAACTTTGCGGGCCATCGCATTTCCGCTGTTGTTTCTCATCTTTGTGGCGCCGTTTCCCACGTTCCTGCGGGAGGAAATCGAGCTTCTGTCCCAGCACAGTTCTGCGGCAACCGCCGACGCCATGTTGAGATTATCGGGCATGCCGGTGTTTCGGGATGGATTGAGTTTTCAGTTGCCGGGCATCAGGCTGTATGTGGCTCAGGAATGCAGTGGCATTCATTCCAGTCTGGTGTTGTTCCTTACCAGTTTGGTGGCGAGCCATCTTTTCTTGAGGACGCCCTGGAGGCGGGCTGTGCTGGTGCTGGCGGTGTTCCCGCTGGCCATTCTGAGAAATGGGTTCCGGATTTTTGTGATTGGCCAGCTTTGCGTTT
>JBAZIR010000471.1:0-4461 GCA_041651735.1 Verrucomicrobiia bacterium
CTGGCCGTTCGCGAATACGACTCGCAGGGCAAGTTGGTGCGGGAGATTCCCGCGGCTGGTGGTCCCCACAGCGCCATTCGCCTTCCCAACGGTAACACACTCATCTCCTGTGGCGACCGGCTTGGCGGTCACCGCGTGTTCGAGGTGGATGCCACCGACAAGATCGTGTGGGAAGTCAAGGATGACGAGTTGCCCGGCATCAGCCTGAAATTCATGGCCGGTCTCCAGCGCCTGCCTAACGGCAATACGGTCATGAGCAACTGGCTTGGCCATAAACAGTTTGGCAATGGACCGCACCTCATCGAAGTGACGCCGAACAAGCAGGTCGTCTGGACTTTCGCCGATCACAAGACGATGAAGACCATTTCCAGCGTCCAGTTGCTTGATGTGCCTGGCGACGCGATCCAAGGCGGGATTTTGCATTGACGCGCCCAACTGCATGGCTGAAGTTTGCGCGGGTTGACAACTGAATATCCTGCGCGCGGTCCAATTTGAGCGAACACATTCCGACTGGCTTCCTTGGCTGCCATTCGCTTGTCCTTCGTCCGCAGAGACTCGTTCGCACCCTCGCCGCTGCCTGGCTCACACCATCTCTTCTGGCCCAGCTTCAAGACCAGAGGTTGTCATGGTTTCTTTGGACACGGTCTTTCTTCCCACGTGCGCATAACGGAGAAGAGGTGGGCAGGAGTCGCCGCGGGGAGGGGGCAGAAAGGAGGGTGTGGCTGTTGGGCAACAGCCTTCTGACCCCGGTCCCGCGGCTAAACTGTCAACATCCCGCGAAGTACGGCGCGTTTGAGTCCGAATTGCAGCATAGCTCTGCAACCCGATCGTTGCCTTCACCCTCAGGAGGAGAGTTGCTTTCGGGTTCCTTCTGGACTTACTTGCGCGCGGCGATCGCCTGCCGTTGTGGATGGAAACAGATTCGGGCCTTGCCAAAGCTCAGAACAAACTTGCAGCCTTTGCTCTGGAGTGACAGACACTCAACCTGATCGCTGTTGATAATGTGCCTGGCGCGGCAAGAAGAGGACACGGGTGGCATGGGCTGAGTTAACAGCCCGGCTCCGCTGGATTTGGTTCCGCTGTGATCCTCACTTGCACCTGAAATTCCATGACTCACCGTTCGACTTTCTTCCCAAAAGCAGCCTCCGTCACGTCAGGAAGAACAGTGGTCTCGGGCAGGATAATTCCTGACTGTTCGGGCATATCCCCCTGACATGTTAAATCCAGCCACTTGTTCTAGGGTTACAACGTTAAGTGAAGATGTAAGATGGTCTGAACGATGAAGCGGCAGCAATGAACCGGGACGAGGAATTTTCGCATGCCTGATCAATGGAAATCCGAGAACAACGAGAGTCGCGCAGATGGTCAAAAGAGCGAAGCATCTGCCCGGATTCTCGTCGTCGATGATGAACCTTGTATCCTTCGATTCTTTGCAGCCATCTTCCCAGCGCCGGATTATTCGGTCGCTGTGGCTGCGAATGACAAGACCGCACTGCAACTGGTCGCGACGCAGAATTTTGACCTGGCAATCGTGGATTATTTTCTGGAAGCGGTGAATGGGGCGGAAGTCGCGCGGAAGATGCACAAGCTGCAGCCGCAACTGAAGATTGTCTTGATGAGTGGTTATGTTCTGAACAACAAGGCGGCTGAGATGGAGGCGGCGGGAGCCAGCGCGTTTCTCACCAAACCATTCACCTGTGAGACCGCGCATCACATTGTTGAGCGCCTGCTTCATGAAACGGAGCCCAAGCCTGGGGCTTCGATGAACGCCAGTGGCACTTCTCCTGCGATTCATGAACAACCGTCCTGACAAGCTGGAACCGCCCTCTTGTTCTTGTGTGGCTTGCTAAGGAAAATGGATGACTGTAATGATGACGGGAGACATCGAAACGTTCGGTCAATGGCTGGGAGAATTTAAGCGGGCTGGCCTACCTCACCCCCCACAACAGCCCGCTCAGGGCTTCGGTGGCTCACGCGCCGCCGAGGCCCGACCTACTTCACAGGGAAGGTGGTATGGAAACACTGAACAAATCCCGACAACAACGGCACGCCGGCAACAGGCGCCGAAACCACCGGATCACGAATATATGCCACGGCCCGTTCAGGCACGCCCTTCCTGTTTGTACCAAAATGAAACTCGAGATGGGTGAGCCATCAAAGCTGTGTGTATTTGTTCACGGAGTTCTGCGCTCCGGCAACAGCCATCACCGGTATCTTGAAAGGGCAAGATTCCTTGGCAAAGGGAGAACCAAGGAGCAGTTCGCTCTTTATGTCGGGGTTTCTCCTTATGTCGTGAAGAGTGAAAAGGTTTCCTGGATTGTCGGCGAAGTTTACGAGGTGGATAAGCGGACGCTGCGACGACTGGATTTCTTTGAGCAGTGCCCGTGCTGGCATTCCCGGGAATGGGTGGATGTGATCCTGGACAACGGACAGGAACTCAAAGCCATGATGTATTTTGCCAGAGAGCGAAAGAAACAGTTGGTGCTGAGCGGGGATTTCAATAGCGGCTAGGCGATCATCGGGCAGCCTGTTTCCCATGCCGCTGCGCAGACAGAAGGTGGTGGGGATTTATCACGGATGACCTGACCTCGGTTGCGTGTGGTTGCAGCCGCGTCGGTCGAGCAAGAATCTCCAGGGCCTGATGAGACCCCGTTGGGAGTGGGTTTGGCACGGGAATTGCAGCAGAACAGCAAACGAGAGTATTATTTGGCTGTCTTTGCCAAGTTTGAACCCATTATGCTTCTTTAGCAAGTGTTGTGGTTGCAGCCGCAATGCAGATGAAACTGGGTCAGCGGACTGTTTTGGACGGAGAATCCTGACAAGTTTTCCGTTGACCTGACGTTACAAAGAAACTCTATAAGGTAGGACTGTAACGCAATAACAGAGAGCGGTTTTTTCTGAAGAGTTGCACAAAGATTCGAACTCGTATACAAGACCGACAGGCAAACTGCGACATGGATGATGAGTAGAGTAGCTATGAACATGAAGAAGGCCAGCAAGCGTGGGCAATCTTTGGTGGAATACGGCCTGGTGCTGGCGTTGATCGCCGTGTTGGCCATTCTGGTCATCAAAGCCGTGGGTGTCAGAACCGCGTGCACCTTTGACACCGCCCAGAGCCAGATGACAGCGCAAGGTGTCTCGGGTGGTTCACCGACGGGCGCCAGCTCGTAGTTTGTGGCGGATGCGATCTCCCTCCCTATTCGGGGGTCGCATTGAGTTTTGCGGTGAGCAGAGCAGTTGACGAGTTTCTTCCTCGAACCTTCTCCCGCAGCGAAAGAAGCACGCCATATAGCACATCGGCGGCAACTGGTGTGAAAGTGTCCTGAATCGTTGCTTTGCCCGCAAGGGGCGGTGTGTGTAGAATGCTGCCTGCCATGAACCGATTCCTCATCCTCTGTGCTGTTACTGCTCTCGCATTTACGACTGTATTCGCTGGCGCTCCAGCGGAATTGGATCGCTACCACGTCGTCTGGGAAACACCGAGCCAGAATGCCGCCGGCTCGATGCCCATCGGCAATGGCGAGGTCGGCCTCAATGTCTGGGTCGAGAAAGACGGCGACCTGCGCTTTTACATCGGCCGCACCGACGCGTGGAGCGAGGCGTCGCGGCTGCTCAAGCTCGGGGGTGTGCGCGTGTCGCTGACGCCGAACCCGTTCTCGAAGGGCACGCCGTTCCGCCAGGAACTCAAGCTGCGTGAAGGATGCATTGAAATCACCACAGGCAATGCTGCCGGGCCGCAATTCAACACTCAGCGTCCAACATCCAAGATCCGCATCTTCGTGGATGCAAATGCGCCGGTGGTCCACGTCGTGGGTGAGAGCCAGCAGCCGCTCAGTGTGAGGACACAACTGGAATGCTGGCGTACGGAGAAGAAGGTGCTCACAGGCGGCGAGCTGGGTTCGAGCTGGACCATGCAGGCCGGACCGCCGGAGATCGAAGTGTGGGAATCGGCAGACGTGGTCAAAGACGCGGGCGACGCTGTGACGTGGTATCACCGCAATGAACATTCCTGTGTGCCGCTGACGTTGAAGCACCAGAGTCTGGAGAAACTCGCCGATTCGGTGAAAGACCCGATCTTGCACCGCACCTTCGGCGGTTCGATATCTGCGCCGGGTCTCGCAAAAGACGGCGCGACCGCGCTGAAATCATCCGCGCCCATGAAGCGATTTGCGATCCGAGTCGCGACACACTCGGCGGTGGCTGACACACTGACGGCCTGGGAGAAGGGACTGGCTACTATTGCCGCATCATCGGACAACTGTGCCGCTGCTGAAAAAGCGACGGCGGCGTGGTGGAAGGCGTTCTGGAATCGCAGCTGGATTTTCGTCGAGGGCGACAACGTCGCCATCGCGGCCTTGCCGGCGAACCAGCATCCACTGCGCATTGGCGCAGACAGCAACGGCGGCAGCAAGTTCCGCGGCGCGATGAGCCGTGCGACGGTTTATCACCGCCCGCTCAGCG
>JBAZIR010000472.1:0-4443 GCA_041651735.1 Verrucomicrobiia bacterium
CGCGCGTTGCCTTCAATGGCTGTCACCGGCCCGATGTGCGCGGCCAGGCCGGCGCTGTGCAGGAATGACTGGCCGGGACACGTGAGGTCCTGCACGCACAGGAACATGTCACACTTCTGCGCCGCCGCCGCCATCAGCAGCGCCTGACTCTGGCCTTTGCACGCCTTCAATGCAACGCCGCTGTAGCCCTGCTCGCGCGCCAGCCGGAATGTCTCGTAATCCATCAGCGACTCGTCAATCACCACCGGCTTCAACGCCGCTGCCGCATGCATCTTGTTTTCCGGGTGCGCTTTCAGGTCGCGCGCCGTCGGCTGTTCCACGTAGGCGACGCGGTTGAACGCCGCCGGGCCGCCCTCCTTCACGCGCCGCAGCACTTCCAGCAGATAGTCCACGTTCTTGCACTGCTCATTGAAGTCGAGCGAGTAAACCCACCGCTCCACACCGCGCCGCGCCTGCGTCTCGGCAACGACGCGCTCAATGGCCAGCACGCGGTTCACGTCCCAATCCGCGTTGTCGCCGTTGAGCTTGATCTTCAGGTGCGTGAGCTGGTCCTTCACGATCCACTCGCCGAGGGTGTTTGGCAGACCGTCGTTCAACCGCTCCTTTACGTCGGCGTCGGTGAGAGGGTCGAGTGCGCCGATGAGATGATAGAGCGGCATCCGCGCCTTCGGCCGGCGGAGTGTGTAGCGGTCGAGATAATCGCCGCCGAACGACGCGTCGAGGTAACGTGCGATGTCGTGGTTCATCCACTCTGCGCCATAGCAGTCATAGACGTGCCTGCCGTGGACCTTGCCGTAGGCGTCGTGCAAAGCCGCGTCGAACGGGCTGAATACCACCAGCGTGCAGAGCTTTGGCACCGGCTCAGCCAGTTTATTCGTCCGGCTCACTTTCGCCGCGAGCTTCATGGCTTCCGGTTCCAGTTCGTGGCTCAACTCCACCGGATGCGCGCAGAGGTCATAACCGCGCATCAGTTCGGCGATCTTCTCCGACAGGGCCTTCATTGCCTCCAGCCTGTCCGCTTCCGGGATTGTCTTGCTGGGAAAGGACCAGACGCTGCCGAGTGGCATCGAGCCGCTGCCCTCGGCCTCACGTCCGGTGCGCGTGCGGACGCGGACGCGGACGTTTAACAGCGTGCAATGCGACACCGGCACGCCGCCGAACTTCAACGGGGTGCGGTAGGCATGGTACTCAAAGGCGGTTGTGACTTCGCGAATGGAGATATCCGTCGGCAGAGCTTTCATGGTGGCAAAGAATAACGGAACCGCGGCCACAAATAAAGAACTGCGTCAACAGATAATGGGCCAACCACCCGTGGTCTGGGTGGGCACGCGGCCTTACTGCTTCCGCAATACCGCCTGGATATCGGCACAATTCCTGGACCAGTCGGGGCGGATGGTTGCGTCCCAGACTTTCAAGTTGTCCAGTTGGGTGGATTTGCCGGCGATTGTGAACCCGATCATGTTCTTGGTGGGGTGGTTGACGCCTTCAGACTTGAGGTAGCCGACGGGTTGGTTATCAACGCTGAGCAGCATCTCGTCGCCGACGACTTCCACGCGGCCTTGGTGCCACTTGTCGGTGTCCAGGGCGATCTTGAACGATGCGGCCTTGTCCTTGATGCTTGCTTGAATCTGCTTCTTCTCTTCCGGAGACGTGTTGGGGTCCTTCATCTTTTCGTAGATCTCGTTCTTCATGGTCCCGAACTTGGAGTCGGCAAGCTGGGCGGAAGTGGGCGTGATGGTGGCGCGGATGATGTGCCCGGCATGGGCGCCCTTGTAGTTGCTGTCTTCCATCATGAAGTGGCAGCCCGTGGAACCATCGAACTTGAAGGAGAACTCAGCCACGATGTCCTTGTAAACAAAACGCGGCTCGACGTAGGCGTAAGCGCCGTGCTTGTCTTCGGGGTTTTCCGCTGCGACGACGACGTTACCACGGATCTCCCAAAAACCTTTTCCCAGCCGCCACTTCGGGGGCATCTCGCTGCGTGAGAAATCGTCCTCGAACAACAACTTTCCAGGTTTGCCGAGAATCGGCAGTTTCTCGGCGGCGGACAACTCCCTGGCAATATCAATCTGGGTGGCGATAAACTTGGAACTGCCTTCCTTGGGCGGCGTAAACGCAATGGTGACTGAATCGCCTCTCTGAATGTCTTTCAGTTCGCAAGGATGCCAGCCGCCACGGGTGATTCTTGCGCCCTTGATGGCAAAATGAATGCCCCGGGAGTCCGATCTGCTCCTTGAAATACCGCCAGCCTTGCCGGCAGGAGATTTTGACGCGTTGGGATCGCTCTTCACGGTCAACCCAACGGGATTCACGTTGGTCACCACGCCTTTGAAAGGATTTTCGATGCCGGTGGCATCGGAAGCAGGCGCCTGGCCTTCGACCCTCATATCAGAGACCATCAGACACAGCACGGTTGATACGATTCCAACAGTCAGTTTCATGTTTTTCATCGCCATTACTCCTCTTGATGGACCGTCTCATACGACACCTGACGCCCCGTGTCCATCCAAACCGCGATTCTGCACGCGTCGCGTCTGGCGTCTCACTTTGCCCCAAGACAAACCACCTGACCATCCAGCGTTGACAATAACAGGCGGCCGTCGACGGCGGCCAACGCGTCCCAGGCAATCGGCGGCACATCCATCTCCGCCAACGTTTTGCCGTCAGCAAGATCAATCGCCGCCAGTCGTCCTTGAGCGCCAACGGCAAACAGAACGTTGCGAGTCAGCACCATCGCTGCAACCGGTTGCTTGCTCGCGGTGGAACCGAATGGCATGACCGACCATCGGGCGTTCTTCGCCAAACGATCGCTGCGCCATAGCTCGCCGCCCTTCTTTTGCGCGCGAGCGTAAGTCTCCCACCCCTTGAACCAATCCGTATTGAACTTTTCATCGCGGCCCGGGGCAAATGTGCGACAAAACACGGTCTGTCGATCTTGCGAGCAAGTAAACAGGTCGTTGCCGCAGAAAACGGCCAACGGCCGCAGGTAAGGACGTTCCTTCCATCGTTCGGCTTCGTTACGCGGCGCATACGACCAGGCGCCGCGAGGGAACCACACGCCGCCATCACGTGCGGTCATTTGCGAGAAACCACTCTTCGAATCGCACGACATCGTTCCTCCCGACCGATCAAACCGCCAACGCGACATGGCCACCTTATTGCCTTCGAGGCAAAGCAGGTCGAAGTTGTCGAATTCCAGCGCGGAGGAATCGTAGAAGTTCTTCTGCGGCACTTCGTGCAACCGTTGCACCCATTGCGGCACTCCCGTGGCGTAGTTGACCGCAAAGACAAGAATGCCGCCATCGGCCAGCGGTTGCCGGCCGGCAGCAAAGTAGGCAACGTCATCCGCCACCAAAACGCTGCCGGGCACCGGCCAGGGCGATTCCAGTTGCCCATAGGCCACGATCCGCTCATCGACCGGCGCAGCACGCAATCGCCAAAGGAGTTGTCCGTTGTCGGCCCGCAACGCGTAAACATAGCCGCTCTTGCTGCCGAAAAGACAAACGCCTTTGTGGATCGTCGGCGCGGTATCGACGCGGCCGTTGGCGGTAAATGCCCAACGTATGACGCCCGTCTTCAAGTTCAACGCAACCACCTGATGCGCGTCCGGTCGTGTGACAAAAACAGTCTCCCCCGCGACCACCGGCGGGCCCACCGGTCCGCGAATGAAATAGTTCTCCCGCCAGTCCTCGGTAATGGTCGTTTGCGGCCGGTCACCCAATGATTTACTCCAAAGAATCCGCAGCTCTTTGGGGACCGAGGCTTCCGAGTATCCGCTCCGCCGGGCATCATGCCGATAGGATGGCCAGTCACGGTCCGGAGATTCGGGCGCAACTCCATCCGGCACCGTGGCAATACCGGGTTCCGGCTTGAAACGCCGCACGCCCACGCCCTCCATCGGATCGCCTTCGGCGCGAGCCGGCGCCAGCGCGCTGTAATCGCGCAACATCGGCCAGCAAATGCAGTGTTTTGGAGAGGTGTAAATCAATCCATTGGCGGGAATCCAACCCGCGTCGCGGCCGCAGGCAGCCTTCGTAATTCGATTGGCATCGAGCTTGCCACTTTTAAGATCGGTCAGGCTCAGCTCGCCAGACAACAAATACCGCGCGGTGGCCACGGGTGGAAAACAATGCGTTCGACCTGCCGGGAAACTTTTTTTGACCTTGCCCGTCTTCGGGTCGAGTCCCACGCACCTCGCCCTTCTAGCCCCGGTGACATCCAGATCGGGTTTTTCGGGCTTAAGTTTGGCCACCGTGTTCTTTGCCTTGTTGTTTCCGGCTGCAACCGGTTCTGGTTTGGCAGGCTTCAACCCGGACATGGCGCTCTTTGGATCTTCGACCACCCAGATCAGGTCGTCGACGAACATCACGCGCGCCTGTTTCATATGCTGGCTGCCGGGAATGTAATCGCGGCTCCACAACAACGCGCCTTCGGGTCCGGAGA
>JBAZIR010000473.1:0-4441 GCA_041651735.1 Verrucomicrobiia bacterium
TGGACGCAGGCGACACGGCAATCCATCACACAAGAAAAGCTTATCGCGCCCATGCCCGAGTTTCCGCAGGAGTTTGTTCCGCTCGCTGCGCGGCCCGGTCCGCACGGCCAGCCCACGACGCTCTACAACGCCATGATTCAGCCGCTCGTGCCGTTCGGCATTCGCGGCGCGATCTGGTATCAGGGTGAATCCAACCACGCGGAAGGCAAGCTCTACACCGAGAAGATGAAGGCGCTCGTCAAAAGCTGGCGTCTGCTCTGGAATTGCGAGCTTCCCTTCTATTACGTGCAGATCGCGCCCTATCCGTATGGCCGTGAAAATCCGGCGGTGCTGGCCGAGTTCTGGGAAGCGCAGGCCGCTGCCCTTGAGATTCCCAATACCGGCATGGTGGTGATCAGTGACGTTGGCGATTACAAGGATATTCACCCGAAGAACAAACAGGAAGTTGGACGCCGTCTCTCGCTTCTCGCATTGAAGAACCTCTACGGCCAGAGCGACATGGTCTGTTCCGGTCCGACCTTCAAGGCAATGGTCATCGAGGGCGACAAGATCCGCGTCCGCTTCGACAACGTCGGTGGCGGCCTGGTCTCGCGCGACGGCAAGCCGCTCAACTGGTTTGAGATCATCAGCAAGGAAACCGATTGGACCAAAGCCGACGCCGTTATCGAAGGCGACTCGGTGGTGCTCTCATCCGCGAGAGTCACAGCACCGGTGGCGATGCGCTTTGCATGGGACAAGTCCGCTGTTCCGAATCTCATGAACAAGGAAGGGCTGCCCGCGTCGGCGTTTCGCGCCGGCAAGGAGCCGCAGATGGACATCCTCTCGTTGAAGGTCCCCGAAGCGAAAGACTACGAACTGCTTTATGCGCTCGATCTCGCCAAGGTGGGCAAACAGATCACCTACGGTGTGGATCGTCGCGCGCAGATCACCGGACCTATTGACCGGGTCGCCTATTTCCTGGAACTGCGCAAACAAGGTGAGCCGGCGCAGTGGGTTTATGTCTCGATGGACGCGTTCACCACGGACCTGGCCAAGCTGGGGGTGCCCACCGTCGCCTCCAAGGCGAAGTTCCAGACCAAGGTGAGCCACATGAACGTCCTTTCCAGCGACCCGCGCATCACCGCTGGCAACGACCTCGCCGGCAACATCGAGTTCTGCCCGCACAACTACGGGCCGCGCAATGCCGCCGGTATTCCCAATGCTTCCGACGGCGTTTGGGACTTCGGCGACGAAATCTCCGACCCCGAAGACGGCTATGGCTGCATGCAGATACACAACTTCAACGCCAAACAAACCCTATTCGCCCTTAACAACTGGAAAGCTAGCTCCGGCGCAGACCTTGGCATTGGCAACAGCGACCCTCGTGCGAGCGGTGGACGCACCCTAGACTGGACGTTCAACCACAACGCCGCCCAGTATGTGGTCAAGCAACTGAAAGTACTTGTGCGCCTGAAGAAGTGAGCGAGGGTATTCTGCGTCGCAGGTCGGCTCTGGGAGCTGGCAGCGCGCCGAGTGTCTTACCTTGCCACCGCAACTTTGCCGCCCGCGAACTTCCGCGCAATTTACAGGGTCAACGCGCCTGTCTTGCGAAGGGATTTCAGACACACTCGCACGACAGAAAGTCGTCTTTCGCTCGGTCGTGCCCGTCGCACGACATATTTTGGACGTTTTTGGATGAATTTGCTGGCCAAGATGAAAGGGAATAGATACGCTGTACAAGGTCAGCGCATATGATAGACAAGAACCGTGATGGTCATCCTATCCGGTGTACAATTCGCAGCAAGACACTCCGCCTTCTGATTGTCGAGGATTCCGCTGATCACGCGCTGTTGTACGCAAAAATTTTGCGGGAAGGTGGTTACGATCTCGTATCGGAGCGCGTGGAGACAGCCGGGGCCATGCGCGCGGCACTCAGCCGCGGATCATGGGACGTTGTCATCTCGGACTACAAGATGCCGTTCTTCAACGGACTGGCGGCTCTGCAACTGCTCCGGGAGAATGGATTGAGCATCCCCTTCATCATGGTTTCCGGCTTCATCGGCGAGGAGATGGCTGCTGCGATCATCAGGGCTGGCGCTGAAGATTTCCTGTCGAAAAGCAGTTTGTCGCGGCTCACACAGGTGGTGGAGCGAGCGATGAACGAGACCGGGGAGCGTCGGCGGCGCGAACACGTGGAGCAAGCGCTGCGGCAGAGTCAGGGAAAACTCCGTGCCATTTTTGACCAAGCCTTCCAGATGATGTGTATGCTGACGCTTGACGGAACTCTCTTGGAAGCCAACAAAACGGCGTTGGATTTCATCGGGGCAAAAGAGTCGGATGTTTTGGGCAAGCCTTTCGGGAGCACACCGTGGTGGAACCTATCGAAGGAAGTTCAGGAGGAACTGCACAAAGGCATCAAGGCGGCTGCGAAAGGGAATCATGTGCGGTTTGAAACCAGCCACCCGGCAGTCGATGGTCGTCAGCATCACATAGACTTCTCACTCAAACCCGTAAGGAATGACACCGGTCATGTGGCTTTCTTGATCGCCGAAGCCCGCGACATCACAGAGCGCAAATGGGTTGAGGAGGTGCTGCGGCAAAGCGAGGAACGTTTCCGGTCCATCGTCAACAACACCAACGATGGGATACTTATTGTCGACACGACCACTCAGAAAGTCCTGTTCGGCAACCCGATGATGCACCAGATGCTTGGCTGCACGCCCAAGGACCTGGTAACGCTGGGGATCAGTGATATGCACCCGCAGGAGGATTTCGCTGTCGCCAAGGAGGCATTTGACAAGTTGGTGCGGCGGGAGATCAAGGTGGCCCAGTGCATCCCTGTGAAGAGGAAGGACGGCAGCATCTTCTACGCGGACATCAACTCGTTCCCTGTTCAACTGGAGGGTAAAACCTGCGTGGTTGGCTTCTTCCAAGACGTGACTGAACGCAAGCGGATGGAAGAAATGATTCGGAAGCTCGACGAGGAACGGGAACGGCGCGTTGCTGAGCGCACCGCCCAATTGGAATCTGCCAACAAGGAACTCGAAGCGTTTGCCTACTCGGTGTCTCATGACTTGCGCGCGCCGCTGAGGGCCATCAGCGGTTTTGCAGGCGTTCTGGCAGAGGATCAGGCGAAACACCTCAACGCGGAAGACCGGCGCGCTGTAGACGGCATCCGCACCGAAATCGGACGCATGGACGAGTTGATTGACGATCTGCTTGCGTTTTCCAGGACGGGCCGCCAGGAGATCCAGCCGGCAGCGGTGGACATGAGTGCTCTGGTGCAAGCGGCCTTTGACGAGTGCGCGGCGCAAGCATCGGGCCGCGACATCCGATTCAAGCTGCATCCGCTGCCGCCAGCACGAGGCGACATCGGCTTGCTGCGCGAGGTGTGGACCAATCTCATTTCGAACGCCCTCAAATACACGAGACAGAAGAACGTGGCGGTCATTGAGATCGGTGGGCACGCGGAAAACGGGAGCATTTTCTACCACGTGAAGGATAACGGAGCCGGATTTGACATGCGCTATGTGCAGAAGCTCTTCGGGGTCTTCCAGCGACTGCACCCGATGGAAGAATTTGAAGGAACGGGCGTGGGTTTGGCGTTGGTCCAGCGCGTGGTCTTGCGACACGGCGGTCGTGTGTGGGCCGAAGGAAAGGTCAATGAAGGCGCCACGTTCTATTTTGCGCTGCCCAGGCACGTCGAATCCAATTCTCATAACTCGTGACCGATTTGTTACCGGCCGGTCGGCTGGTCATGGAAGTCGTGCTGCGCGTGGAGTGTTGAGCAGGGACGCAGTGTAGGGAAAGCATCAGCCTGCATCAACGCGTCCTTGAGGCTGGGCGGTTGTTGTGCTGGAGTGTGAGGTGTGAGTGCAAAACTGTCTTCACTTGTCGTTCTCATCACCGGCGCCTCGGCGGGGATTGGCGCGGCCACGGCGCATGAGCTGGCCCGCGCAGGTTGCCGGCTGGCGCTGGCGGCACGACGCAAGGAGCGGCTGGAGGACCTGGCACGGGAGTTGAAGAAGCAGCACAACACCGACGCCTTGGTCTGTGCCGTTGACGTGCAGGAGCCGGAGCAGGTCCGTGCGATGGTGGAGTCGGTCGCCCGGCACTTCGGCCGTCTCGACGTGCTCATCAACAACGCAGGCGTGCTTCGCTTGGCGCCGCTGCTTGCGATGCCGTTGGCCGAGATGGAAAATCAGATGAACACGAACTTCTGGGCGGTGATTCACTCCGTCAGGGCCGCCGCGCCGCTCATGGCGCGTCAGGGCGGCGGGCACATCATCAACATTGCGTCCGCAGCGAGCCACCGGGGCCTGCCCTACATGGCGGTTTATGCCGCGTCGAAGTGGGCACTCACAGGCTTGACCGAGAGCTTGCGGGTTGAACTTGGCGTGGAGAACATCTGTTTCACGACGGTGTATCCGGGCGTGATTGACACGGACATGCCGCGCAACTT
>JBAZIR010000474.1:0-4428 GCA_041651735.1 Verrucomicrobiia bacterium
CGTGCCAGCTCAGTTGGATGATGTCGCTGCCGTCGGGCATCATGCCGTGCAACGTGTAGGTCGGCACCGGCCGCGCTCCGCAACGGCACTGACCGCCAGAGCGCGTCGAGATAAACGCGATTCGGCCGCTTGGCAGAAAACATGGATCGAAGTCGTTGAACGCTCCATCCGTGAGTTGCGTCAGGGCGCTGCCGTCGGTGCGCGCCTTGAAGACGTGGTAGCAGTTCTCCGATCGAAACACGTAATGCGCCGGCGTCTGGATCGCCCGCTTGCGCCGCATATCGGCGTCGGTCCAATACATCTTCTCCTGCGTGCCAGCCGCCACCTCCCACTCGGCCTCCGTAAACGCAAACAGGACGCTTTGCCCATCGTAGTCAAGGTCGAGCGAGATGAAGCCGCCGTTGTTCTCCAGTGACTTGCCCTTGAGCCGTCCGCTCTCGACGCGCGCGCCGGCAAGCAGGCTGCGCACCGCCGGTTTCTCGCTGAACGGCTTCTCCAGCACGTAAACGCCGCCGGCTTTCTCGGCATTGAAGCCGAGATATTGGTCCACCATGTGGATGTCGCCGCGCACCTCCTTGTTGTGCTTCAGGAAAACGATGGAATCGAAATCGAGCAACGGGTTCTTGAACGCCACGCGACGACGAATCTTTGCGATCTTGTCGAACACTTCGCGTTGCTGCGCTTCGCTGGAAGAGCGCACGGTAGCAGCCTGTTTTCGCAAGGCCGCCAGTTCGGCAGCTTCAGCGGCGAGCGAGGGCGCGTTCGGCAGTCTTTGCAGATGATCCAACAACGCATTCGTGCGCCGCCAGATCACATCCGCCGGCGTCGCGTCGCCCACGAAGAGCAGCGCCTCCGGCCGCAACGCCTCCTTTTCCAGCCGCGCCGTGTTCCACAGCGACCGTTCGGCGATCTGACGCTTTAGTTCCGCAAACTCATCCAGCGGCTTCGCAGGCGCTGCCGTTTTCGCCGCGACGGGAACGAATGCGATCAACCCCTTGATCTCTTTTGCGGCAAGAATCGCTCCCCAGCGGTCGCGCGCCGGCAGCGAGAGCGTCTGGCCTTCGCGCAGGTCGGATTGATAGACGTTCCAGGGAAACTTCCTGCCGGCGGCCAGCGCGTTCATCTTGCCGGCGGGCTGCCAGTCGGAGGGTTTCAAACCGAGCGATTCGAGTTTCGTTTCGGCGGAAAGGCACAAATAGACACGGCCACCGCTCTTCGCCGTGCTGGTCACGGCAGCGGGGCTCTTGTGCGTGTGTGCCGTGAACTGCAAACCCGCCAGACACGATGGCGCGTCGTTGAAAACGAAATCGCGGTTGGGATGAATGACCGCGGACTTGGAAAAGGCGCCCATCGCCAGCGGCTTGCTGCCCTTGACCTCCAACATCGCGAACGGAACCTCTGCCCCGGCAGGCTGAAAAGCCAGAAGCGCCACAGCCAGTGTTGCCAAATTTATCGCTCTGGTCTTCATAATGCGTGTCCTCGCACGAGAGCACCATCTTTACCAGATTTCGCTTCGTTGTGTCACTCGCGAATCCTGCTTGCGCAAGAGCGCCATGTGTTGGACGATTCAGAATGTCGCGCGTCAACAGTTGTTGGCGCGACGACATGGAAGGCAATGGAGATTTTTCAATGAGCAAGCTGGCATTACATGGCGGCAAACCGGTGCGAACGAAACCGTTTCCGGGCTGGCCGTTCTTTTCGGAAGCAGATGCGCAAGCAGTGGCGCGCGTCGTATTGAGCGGCGTTTGGGGATGCACCACCGGCAAGATTGTGGGGCAGTTCGAGGAGACATTCGCGGAGTTCCAGGGCGCGCGCTACGGTGTCGCGTTGACCAACGGTACAACGGCGCTGCGGCTGGCATTGCTCGCTGTCGGCATTGAAGAAGGCGACGAGGTGATCGTGCCGCCTTACACGTTCCTGGCGACGGCGACGGCGGTGATCGAATGCAACGCCGTGCCGGTGTTCGTGGACATTGATCCAGAAACCTACAACCTCGATCCGCGCCTGATCGAGGCGGCGATCACCCCGCGCACGCGGGCGATCATCCCGGTGCATTTCGCCGGGCAGGCGTGCGACATGGGCCGCATCCTGGCCATCGCGAAAAAACACAAGTTGAAGATCGTCGAGGACGCCTGTCACGGTTGGAACGGGCGCTGGAAGAACAAAGGGCTGGGCTGCATCGGCGAGCTTGGCGCGATCAGTTTCCAGGCATCGAAAAACCTCACGGCAGGCGAGGGTGGTTTCCTCACCACCGACAGCGAGGAACTGTATGCCATCGTAAAATCATTGCACAACTGCGGCCGGCTCAAGCCACGGCCCGACGGCACGCTGCCCGGCCGGCTCGCCGTGCATGAGAAGGCGGCGGGCAACTGGTATGCCCATTTCCTCATCGGCGGCAACCATCGGATGACAGAGATGCAGGCTGCGCTGTTGCTCTCGCAACTGAAGCGGGTCAAGAAACAGACCGACCGGCGCGAAGCCAACGCCTTCTACCTCGATCGCGAACTGGCAAAAGTTCCTGGCATCCGGCCCATGCGTCGCGACTCCTTCGCCACACGAGTGACCGCTCATCTCTATATGTTCCGCTACGATGCGGCGCGCTTCGACGGCAAACCGCGCCAAAGATTTCTGACGGCGCTGAAAGCGGAAGGCGTCAACGCCTCCCCCGGCTACCCGATGCCTCTCTACAAGCAACCGCTGTTTTTGGAGAAGAACTTCGGCCCGTATACGGGCTGGAAGCACTCACGGCCGGACCTGGACTATGGCCGCGTGAGCTGCCCCGCGTGCGAGAAGGCGTGCGCCGGCGAAGCGGTCTGGCTGAGCCAATCCACGCTGCTCGGTTCGCGCCGGGACATGGACGACATCGTGAAGGCAGTCGCGAAAGTGCAACAATACGCCACCGAGCTTTGATGGCTTGTGAGGTGTCGCAGGCACGCGTCGTGAGCCTGCGATTTCGTGGTTGCATCGCGATGCGGCGTTTCCCAGAATGCCGGGCATGAACGCTTCTCTCGATCCATCCATCGATAACGTTTCCACCACCTCCATCTCGCGCCGCCGATTTCTCGCGCAGACCAGTCTCGGCCTCGCAACGGCCTCCACCCTGAATGCAACCACGGTGCTTGGCGCCGGCGCCGGCGGCAAGATTCGACTCGGCGTCATCGGCTGCGGCGGACGCGGCTCGTGGATCACCAATTTGTTTAACGAGCACGGCGGCTATGAGATCGCTGGCGTGGCGGATTTCTTTCAGGACCGTGTGGACACCGTTGCCACGAAGTTCCAACTAAAGCCCGAACAGACGTTCACGGGACTGAAGTGCGCCGAGAAGCTCATCGCCAAAGGCGGCCTCGACGCGGTGGCGATCATCAGCCCGCCGTATTTCCATCCGGAGCAGGCGCGCGCGGCCGTCGAGGCAGGGCTCAATGTCTATGTTGCCAAGCCGATCGCTGTGGACGTGCCGGGCGCAAAGTCCATCGAGGAAAGCGGCAAGCTCGCGACAAAGAAAGGGCTGGTTTTCCAGGTGGATTTCCAGACCCGCGCCAACGAGTTTTTCATCGAGGCGATGAAGCGCGTGCACGCCGGCGCCATCGGCGAGATTGTGTTTGGCGAATCGAGCTACCAGTGTGGCCGGCTCGGCTTGAAGGGACCGATTGGCAATACGCCGGAAGCGCGGCTGCGCAATTGGGCGTTCGACATCGCGCTGTCGGGCGACATCATTGTCGAGCAAAACATCCATACGCTCGACGTGATGAACTGGGCGATGAACCATGTGCCACCCGTGCGTTGCACCGGCACCGGCGGCCGCAAGGTCCGCGTGGACGTCGGTGACTGCTGGGACAACTTCCAGCTCACCTACGAGTACCCGAACAAGGTCGGCATTGCGTTTCACTCGCGGCAGTTCGACTGCGACGCGCCCGGAGGCATCATCAACAAGATGTATGGCTCCAAAGGCGCGCTGCTGACCGAATACGGCGGCAATGTCATGATCCGTGGTGCAGGCGACGCGTTCTATCGCGGCGGCCGGACCAACGCCATCTACAAGGAAGGCACACAGACCAACATCAAGACCTTCCACGAGTTGATCGGCAAGAAAGACGTCACCAACGCCACCGTGCCCATCAGCGTCCGCAGCAACCTCATCGCCATCATGGGACGCATGGCCGCCTACACCGGACGCACGGTGACATGGGATGAAGTGATGAAGTCCGAGGAGAAGCTCGACCCACGGCTCGGCGGCATGAAGGCGTAGGCGAATGATTCAGCGGGACTCGCTGGCCGGCAGTTTCCAATAAGTGCGCCAGCCGCGATTGCGCACCATGGCGGACGCAGGTACTTGCGATGCGATTAGAATCATGCCGAGCGCGTCACCAGCCGAGGAGAGGCCGTTGATCAGCGAGAGCACCGTCAGGCACATCTCGACCGCCGGCCATT
>JBAZIR010000475.1:0-4407 GCA_041651735.1 Verrucomicrobiia bacterium
GGCCGGCTGTGCTCGGCGTGGTATTGCTGGTGGGTTGCGTCGTCCTCAACATCATTTTCTGGTAAGAAAGGAACCGGTATATGGGACTCGATATCCGCTGGCCAATCGGCCTCATGTTCACCGCCGTGGGTGCGTTGCTCGCGATTCAGGGTTTGATCACCGGGGCGGACGCCGAGATGTATAAGCGGTCGCTCGGCATCAACGTCAACTTCGGTTGGGGTTGCGTGCTGTTTGTCTTCGGCGTGTTGATGCTTTTCTTCGCCTGGCGCGGCAAGCAGAACGCGAAGTGAACCGGCGCACGAGAGCGTTGCCACAGCGATGGGGCGCGCTCGCGGAGCATGTCGAATTCCACGAGCATTAGGACTATGACGGCCAAATCCGAAACAAGGAACTCGAACACGGGTTTTCAGACGGATGCGTTGCCCTCAGCGCTCGCCGGTTTGCTTGCAGTTGCATTGGCGGCGGCCGCAGTGGGGTTGGCACTCTGGCAGCCGGGCCAACCGGGCAAATACATCAACCTGGTGCAGCAAAAACTCGCGCCAATGCCCGGCACAACGGGAGCAGACGCGATTCCACTTGATGAGGCCGACCGCGCGCTGCGGCGTGGCAATGCGCTATTGGTCGCGCGAAACGCTGGCGAGGCAATCAAGGAATTCGAGCGAGCGGTGGCTTTGCAGCCCGCGTATGCGCTCGCTTGGGTCAATATGGGTGTGGTGTTTTACAATCTCAATCGCCCGAAGGAGGCAAACAAGGCGTTCCTGCACGGCTACACGTTGGATCCCTACAACTTTCTGGCGGCGCGGAATCTGGCACTGTTGAACGACATGGAGGGGCGGCTTCATATTGCTCGCGACTTCTATCAGCAAGCGGGGCGGTTGGACCCGAAGAACGCCGACATCGCCCGGCGATTGGAGAGCCTGAAGTCGCTTGATCGCTGATGAGCCAGACTTGGTTGGCGTATCCGATAGGCATTCATCATGAGCAGAATCCCAAAATATCAATGGTGTCGCTGTGGGTGTGTGATCATGTCGCTCGTCGCCTGCGGTGTGCTTGCGATGGCACAGGACATCAACCCGTATCCGCGGCAGTTGTTGCGAACGGAATCGCTGCACCAATGGAGTTTCCAATCTGGTGCGGCGGGTTGGACCGCGCTGCACCATTGCACGCTCGCGGCGGCGGACGGCGTGTTGAAGATTCAAAGCAGCGGCAATGATCCCTATGCAGCCAGCGGACCGATTCACATCGAAGGCCCGCTCGCGGTGAAGCTGCGTGTGAAGTGCGCCACCGGGGGTAGTGGTGAGTTGTTCTGGGCGACGGCTGCAACGCCCGGCTTCAATCCTGATAACAGTCAGCACTTCAAACTCATCCATGATGGCCAGTGGCATGATTACACTGTGCGGTTGAACGCTCACGGCACGGTCACACGGTTGCGCCTCGATCCGGGTGGCGCGCCGGGCTTGGTTGAGATTGAGAAGCTCGAACTGGTTCGCGAAATCCTGCATCCGCTGGAAATCCAATCGGTGCGTTCCATGGGTCGCCGGATTTCGTTGATGCTGACGAACCACACGGATAAGGCGATTGCCTGCGCTGTTGATGGCCGGCAGATCGCGTTGGCGGCCAAGGAGACGCAGACTGTTTCGATTACCGCCGGTGGAACGGCGCCATTTGAGGCGCGCGACATCGTGGTAAATGCGGACGGTGTGCCGCCGCTTCATCGGACGGTGTTCGTGGCCGATGCCGACGCAGCAGGCGATTGGATCGAGCGGAAAGCGGGGAATAACACATTGAAGGTGGCGCGTGATGGTTCGGGAGCGCGAATTGAGGTCAACGGCATGCTCGTGGGTTTTATCGCTCCGTTGGTTTGGCGCGATGGCGTCCTGCCCACGCTTAAGTCGGTTGGGCAAGGCAACCCGCTGAAGTTTGTTGGCGACGGCGTCAACGTGGCTTTGACATTGCGCGGCGAGGAAATCTCAGTCGCAGTCCAGAGTGAAGCGCCGTGCGAAGGGCCTGTGCTGCGTGCGCTGGGGTCGCTGGAGCAGGGCTTGTTTGCAGGGCTGGAGTATCTCGGCAAGGGCGAGCGATCTTCCTCGAAACTCGACATTGAGACGGAAGAGCACATTCGTTTCGCGCCGGACCCGTTGAAGGTCACGATGCCGTTGATGGCATTTGTCACAGATCGCGTGCTGGCGGCAATGACGTGGCGCGACATGACACTGCAACCAGTGTTTGCCACACCGGACTTTCTCGAAGGCGTAGAGGGACATCGTGCTGCATTGCGCGGAAAGAAAATGGAAGCGACAATTCTCGTGCGTAAACCTGCGCCGCTGGAGGACGCGATTCTATGGGTGATGAAAGAGCGCGGCCTGCCGGCGCTGCCGAAAGCGCCTCGCAGCCGTGAGTCGCAGATGGCGCTTTCTCTGAAAGCGTTGACCGGGTTGCCGTTAAAAACTGATGCGGGGTGGGGACACTGTGCGGAGCCTCGTTGGGCGCGGCAGCCGTTTGCCGACCACGCATCGACAATATGGCGGCTCACGGGCGAGGCGCCGCAACTGCCGAAGCTGGTGTTGGGCGGTTCGCATATTCGTAACGAAGCGATCTACTTTGTGACGAGCCGCGCAAACGAATGGTTGAAGGTGAAGGCGTCGCAGGTTCGCGGGATCATCGCCAGCCAGAAGGCCGACGGTTCGTTCCGCTATACCGGCAAATACCAGCGCGGCCACTTCGAGGACACGGCCAGTGGTTACTGTGCCACGCCCGCCGTCACGCTGCTGGAGCACGCGCGAGCCACGGGTGACAAGGCCGCTTTGGACGCGGGCGTCAAGGCGTTGGAATTCATGAAGAGATTCCGCACGCCGCGCGGCGCGCAGACGTGGGAGTGCGCGCTTCACACGCCGGATATCCTGGCATCGGCGCATCTCATTCACGCTTATGTGCGCGGCTACGAATTGACGGGCAACCGCGAGTATCTCGACTGCGCGCGGAAGTGGGCTGTCACGGGATTGCCTTTTGTTTACCAATGGAGTTGCCAGCCGGTAATGATTTACGCGACGACGCCGGTGTATGGCGCGACCAACTGGCGCGCACCGAACTGGATCGGCTTGCCGGTGCAATGGTGCGGCTACGATTACGCGTACGCGCTGGCGATGCTCATGCCGCACGACAAGACGCTGAACTGGCGGCAACTGGCGGAGGGCATCCTCATTACCGCCGAACAAATGCAGTATCCCGATGGCGAGTATGCCGGATGTGTGCCGGATTCGTTCAGTTTGGACGAGCAACGCCGCAACCCATGGAACATCAACCCATGCGCCATCGTCAGCCTGCGTCTTGTGCTCGAAGAAAAACTGGACGCGCTTGCTGTCGCCATTGGCGGCGGCCATCGCGTCGTGTCGCCATTTCCAGTAACGATTCGCGACGGCAAGGCGCGCATTCGCGCCAGGGAAGGTGTCGGTTACCAGGTGCTTGTGGACGGCCAACGTGTGGTCGATGTGCGCTCGCGCGGCGAAGATATCGTGCCGCTCGACTGAACAGTTTTGATTTTATGTGGCTTCTGGTTCAGAATCCGCGCCGTCGTTGTCGAGGACTCGGAAGCTTATGAAGATCAAGAAAGCTGTTGTTACCGCTGCCGGCCGGAACCAGCGCGGTTTGCCCCTCCAGACACTGGTGAATCGTGATCGCGTGCAGACGACTGCGCTGCGGATCATCATCGAAGAGGCATTGAGCGCTGGCATCGAAGAAGTGTGCGTCGTCATTCATCCGGGCGACCACGATGCCTACGCGGCGGCGGCGGGCGAGCATGCGCGGCGGCTGCGGTTTGTCGAGCAGACGGCGGCGCGCGGCTATGGGCACGCGGTGTTCTGCGCACGCGAGTTCGTCGGCAAAGACCCGTTCCTGCATCTGGTTGGCGACCACCTTTACCTGAGCCGCGACGAGCAGGGAAAACCGTGCGCCCGGCAATTGGTCGAGGTGGCGGAGGCGGAGCAGTGCGCCGTCTCAGCCGTGCAGGCGACGCGGGAGACGATGCTGACGAACTACGGCGCCGTGGGCGGCAAACGCGTGCCGGTCAAGCCACTGCTCTACACTATCGAGCGCGTGCTGGAAAAGCCGACGCCTACCGAGGCTGAGCAGAGCTTGATCGTGCCGGGACTGCGCGCGGGTTATTACCTTTGCTTCTTCGGCATCCACGTCCTGACGCCAGCGGTAATGGAGATTCTGGCGCGGCAGATCAAGAGCGATGCGCCGAATGTTCACCTTTCGCCTGCGCTGGCGGAATTGGCCGCGAGCGAACGCTATCTGGCGTATGAGATGAGGGGCCGCCGCTACGACATCGGCGTTCAATACGGCCTGCTTGTGGCCCAGCTTGCGCTGGCGCTGGCCGGCAAGGACCGCGCCGAGGTGTTGGCGCAA
>JBAZIR010000476.1:0-4405 GCA_041651735.1 Verrucomicrobiia bacterium
TGCGCCGACGCCGCCAGACCGATCAGGAACACCGCCAGCCACAAATTCGACACCTGCGACGCCGCCAGAATCGGCACCACGCTCAGCGCGCAAACCAGCATCGCTGTCTTGCGGCTCGCGTTCACCGTCCAGCCGCTGCGAATCAGTTTCGACGAGAGCCAGCCGCCGCCCACGCTGCCGAAGCACGTCATCGTGTAGATGATCACCAATGGCAACCCGAACTCTTTGATGCTCAAGTGATACTGCTTGTCCAGAAAATCCGGCACCCAGAACAAATACAGCCACCAGAACGGGTCGGTCATGAACTTGCCAATCGCAAACGCCCACGTCTGCCGGTAGCCGAGCAACTTGATCCACGGAATCTTCTCCGCCGGAGGATCCTGCGGATCGCTGCGGATATACTCCAACTCCCGTTTCGACAGGTTGGGTTGCCGGTCAAGGTCATCGTCATACTCCCACCACCACACCACCAACCACAAGAACCCGATCGCGCCCGTAATGTAGAACGCCCAACTCCAACCCCAGTGCACCGTCATCCACGGCACCACCACCGGCGTCAGCAGCGCGCCGATGTTCGTGCCCGAATTGAAAATACCCGTCGCCAGGGCGCGCTCCTTTTTCGGAAACCACTCGCTCACCGCCTTGATGCACGCCGGGAAGTTGCCAGCCTCCGCAATGCCCAGCGCGAATCGCGCCGACGCGAACGCCACGATGGTCATTGGCAACATGAAGGTCGTCGCCGCGCCCGTCCCATACAGGAAGAAAATCAGGATGGACTGTCCCCAGGAGTCCTTGCTCAAAGTGAGCATCCAGTCGTGCGGAATGTAAACCACCAACCCATGCGCAATGGCAGCGATACTCCAGAAAAACACGGCCAGCGCAAAACCGATCTTCACGCCGATGCGATCCACAAACCGGCCCATGAGCACCAACCCGATTGCGTAAGCCAACTGGAAGCAGACGACGATGTTGCTGTAGTCTATCTGGTTCCACCCCATCTCCTTTTCGAGAACCGGCTTCAGCACGCTGATCACCTGGCGATCCACATAGTTCACCGTGGTCGCTATGAACAACAGGCCGCACACCACCCACCGATACCAGCCCACACTCAAAGCTCCTTGTTGAGCACTCGCCATAATCGTTCTCCTTATCTGTTCAATCGTGTGACGGCCGCCGGCCGCATCGCATCCTCGTCAGGATTTGCACACAGGCGTAACATGTCACAGCCACCGGCGTCAACGAAGCTCTCACAGTCGCAGCCACCATTTACGCCACGCCTGCCGCTGCTTCGATGAATGCCTCAATGTTCGCAGTCGGTGTCTTCGGCGACATGCCACCGCCGACGGACAAAATCAGCCCGCGCTTGTCAGCGAGCGGCTCCAGCATCGCGCGCACGCCCTTGCGCACATCGTCCGGCGTGCCAAGCGCCATCACGTCGCGCGGCGGCAGATTGCCGAGCAGCGCGACCCTATCGCCGCAGAGTTGCCGCATCTGCGACAGGCTGTGGTTGAAGCTGAAGTTGAAGAGGTTGATCCCGATCTCCGCCAGGAATGGCGCGCAAACCAGCCCGTGCGCGTCGTTGTGGAAGAAGCGCACCTTTGCATCCACCGCGCCGAACGCGCGTTTCAGATAAGGCATCGCGAACTCCTGAAAATCGTCTTTGCCGAGAAACCCAACCAAATCGTCGAGCAGAAAGACGCCTTCGATGGTCGGGAACATCTTCTTCTGTAACCGCAGCCAGTCGCACAGGAACTCCGTGATCGTATTGAGCATCGCGTGCGATTCCTGCGGCGATTCCTTCAGCGCCATCATGAATTCCGTCGCGCCCATCAGGAACGATGCGACGTTCAACGGCCCGCGCGCCACGGCAAATCGGACCGCATGCCCCTCTGCCTCGATGGCCTCGCGCGTATGCTCCAGCCGCTTCAACATGAACGGCAACAATCCGTCTTCGAGCACGTTTGGCTTCTTCAGCGCTGTCATCTGCGCGGGCGTCTCAATGATTTTTTCCGCGAACGGCAGCTCGCGATCATGCCAGATGCACTTCGCGCCAAACGCCGACGGCTCCGTGCACATGCCGAATTCCGACCAGAACCCCGGCAGGAACCAGACGTTTGGAAATCGCCGTATCGCCTTCAGGTTCAGTCCCACCCACAGTGAGTCCGACGTGTAGTAATCCGTGATGGAATGGCCCGCCCAGCCCGGCAACCACGGACTGTCTATGATGAATCCCACCGGCAACGGCTGCACCTGTTCGACTGCGACAACACGCAGCAACTGTTTCCACTGTTGGTCGTTCATGGTTGGCCGCCAAGACTACCGGTGTTCCGCGCCAAGACAACGCTATTATTCGAGCGTCGCGCCAAGCTGCGCGGACTGGCCTGGCTTCAGCCGCACCGTCGTCACTTTTCCTCCACAACGCACCTTGCATTCGCGGCCCGTGATGCTGCGGATCATCGCGGACGCAAACTGGCCGTCCTTCCACGCAACGTCCACCACGTAGCCGCCACGGGCGCGCAGACCTTTCACGCTTCCGCCCGGCCACGCTTTCGGCAGCGCAGGCAGCAGGTTGATCTCGCCCTCGTGCGATTGAAGCATCATCTCGCAGACGCCGGCGGTGATGCCGAAGTTGCCGTCGATCTGCATCGGCGGATGCAAACCGAACAAATTCAGGCACGTGTTGCGATTCGAGAACAGTTGCCGGAAGAGGCGGTGCGCGTTCTCGCCGTCGTGCAGGCGCGCATAGAGCGCCGTGCGCCACGCAAACGACCATTCGCGCACGTCGGACTTCACGTCCTCGCCACGTGCGACCAGCGATTTTCTGGCGGCAGCGGCAAACTCCGGCGTCTTGACGATGCTAATCTGCTGGCCGGGAAAAACCGCGAACAGATGCGAGGTGTGGCGATGATGATCGTTCGGGTCGTCGCGGTCGGCCATCCACTCCTGCAGCTGGCCCCAACTGCCGACTTTCGGGCCGACGAGTTTCTCGCGCATCGCGGCAATCTTCGCGCGATAGGCCGCATCCACGCCGAGCGCCTCGCTCGCAGCGACGTAGTTATTGAACAGATCCCAGACGATCTGCTGGCAATAGCTGACGCCGTTCTCGTGCGGGCCGTGTTCGGGCGACCAGCCGTTGGGTACGACCAGCCGGCCGTCGGGGAGCGGCTTCAGACGATCCTCCCAGAACTCGCACGTCTCCTTCATGACGGGATACGCCACGCGCTTGAGCCACCGTTTGTCGCCGCCAAAGACGTAGTGCCACCAGAAATGCTGGCAATACCACGCGTTCGCCGGCACATCCCACTGCCAGCCAATGTCGCCGTGGATGCCGTGCGAGGTGCGCACCGCCCAGCCGCGCGACTTGCCAGACGCGGTCGCAAACCGTTTCTCTTCCGCCGTCGCCTTGCGCCACGGCTTAAGCTGGCTCGTGATCAGGTCGAACAACGTCGTATGGCACTCGGCGAGGTTCGCCGGCTCCGCGAGCCAGTAGTTCATCTGGATGTTGATGTTCGCGTGATAATCGCTATGCCACGGCGGCTTGTTGCTGTCGTTCCACAACCCCTGCAGGTTCGCCGGCAGGCCACCGGACCGTGAGCAGGAGATCAGGAGGTAGCGGCCGTATTGAAACAACAACTCCTCCAAGTCCGGGTCGCCGCCCTGCTCTGCATGCAGCACCTTCCGCTGGTCAGTCGGCAGCGCAAGCCGGTCTGCTGGCGTCGCGCCGAGATCGAGCGACACACGATTAAAGAGTGACTGGAAATCCGCGACGTGCGCCGCCTTCAGTCCTCGAATTTCTTCTTCGCCGCCGCAGCAAGACGCTTCTCAATCGCCGCGTGCGGGTCGTTGCCGCGATACTTCCTGCCGTAGTCCGCCACGTAATCCGTGCCCGCTGCGACCAGCAGCGTGAGACTGTCACAGTTCTTGAATTCCAGTTTCCCGTCACCCACCGACACCGTTCCACCCTCCTTGAGCACTATCATCTTGGTCTCGTACTTCAACCCATTGTCGAGTGCGCCGGAAAAACAGAGAGAGTCTCCTGTCACAGTCGTCGTCTCCGTATGAGCACCCTGGAGTCGCACTGCGCCGCTGCACGACGCCGGCCGGTCGGCAGAGAACCGCAGGACCATCACCCCGTCCGCGTGTGACGCAAACGCCTCGCGCCGATATGTGACGCCACCAGACCGGTAGCTCACGTTGTGCGTCGCCGTCGCAATATCCAAAGAACGACGGTAATCCTGAACGTTGAGAACCTCCTTGCCCGCCACAGCGGTCACACCGGGAATCGCGATCTCCGCGACCTGAAAATGCGCAGCGCCCTTGTTCGGCTCGAACGTCAGCCGATAAAAACGAAACGGTTTCGCGTTCTTGCACTCATAGGTCTTCGTCAGGCCGCGTTTGGCAAAAG
>JBAZIR010000477.1:0-4403 GCA_041651735.1 Verrucomicrobiia bacterium
TTGAGCCAAATACATTCCAACTTTGTGAGCGGCTTCAAATGCTTCAGGCCCGCGTCGCTAATCTCCAAGCCAGAGAGATAAAGCCCCTTCAACTGCGTCAGCGACTTCAGATGCTCCAGCCCCGCGTCGCTGACCTTCGAGCCGTTGAGGCCAAGCGACTGCAACTGCGTCAGAGTTTTCAGATGCGCCATCCCCGCGTCACTGACCTTCGGAGCACCGAGGTAAAGAATCTGCAACTGCGTCAGCGGCTCCAGTTGCGCCAGCCCCGCGTCGCTGATCTTCGTATGGTCGAGGTAAAGATTCTTCAACTGTGTGAGCGGCTTCAGATGCGCCAGCCCCGCGTCACTGACCTTCGTATAGTTGAGGCCAAGCTGCTGCAACTGCCTGAGCGTCTCCAGATGTGCCAACCCCGCGTCGCTGACCTGCGTATTGTCGAGCTCAAGGAGCTCCAAGTGCGTGAACACTTTGAGGTGGGCGAGGTCGGCATTGGAGATATCCGTGTAAGACAAGTCAAGATGATCGACACGGGGCAGGTCGGCCGCGGCAATCTCTTTGACCGGCTTGCCCAGCGCTGCCGCGACCCGCCCCCTGATCACCGCGGGGAGCGAGGCCGGTTCTTGCTGCGCAGGCGCTTCGGCAGGCCGGAGGATGAGAAACATGAGGATGACGAGGACGATCGTGTCTGCTCTCATGTCGCCGAGAGTAGCACCGGACGGCTTCTCTGGCAATGTGCGCGGCTTCGGGGCAGGCCGACTAGAAGATGAAGATGGCCGCGGCGAGGACGGTGGTCCACTGATTGTTGCCGACGGCGGACTGGGTGATGTTGGCGGTGCGGACGATCTTGCCGGAAATCTTGAAGACCTCCTGCTTCTGGTCCCAGTCGGCGTCTTCGTTGAACTCGACGCCGAGGGTGGAAGCGAGCATGGCGGCGGCGGCGTCCTCGGACATGTCGCCAGCGGTCTGGTCGTTGACGCCGTAGGCGTGAATCTCGCTCAGGTAGCCATACTCGTCCTCGTCGGCGGGCACGGCGACGCCGATGGAGGCGGCGATGAGACGGTGCGGTTCGTTGGTGGAGATGCGCGCAAGGACTGCGAAGGTGATCTGGCCGGGTTGGAGCAGCGCCTCGCCTTGTTTACGAGAGATGATCTTGCATCGCGGCGGGAGAATGGAACTGACGTGGACAAGGTTGCACATCTCGATGCCAGCGTCGCGCAGGGCCATCTCGAACGAACGCAGTTCGTGCTTGTGGGTGCCGACACCCTTGGTGAGAAACATCCTGGTTGGGACAAACTGCATGGGTGGAGGTCAGTCCTGTTTTTCTTTGTTGCTGTCGCCGAGTTGCTTCTCGATCTTCTTGACCCGCGCGAACAGTTCCGGCAACCGCACCTTGCACGCTTCGAGTTTCATCTCTTCGGCCGCAGGCCGCGCGACTGCGCCAAAAACCTTGCCCTTCGGCGGCACATCCTGATGAAGACCGCTCTTCGCCAAAGCAATGGCGCCGTCGCCAATGTTGAGGTGGTCCGCCAACCCCACCTGGCCCGCCAGGATCACTCCATCGCCGATCACACAAGAGCCACTGATGCCCACTTGCGAGCAGATGATCGCGTGCCGGCCAATCACGCAATTGTGGCCGACCTGAACGAGGTTGTCTATCTTCGTGCCCCGTCCGATGAACGTCCGGTCGAATCGAGCCCGGTCAATGGTGGAGTTGGCGCCGATTTCGACGTCGTCATCGATCTCGACGATGCCAACCTGTGGAATCTTCCTGTGGCCTTGCGGTCCGCTATCGTAGCCAAAGCCGTCCGCGCCAATGACGACGCCGGAGTGCATAATGACGCGGTTGCCGACGAGACAACGGTCGCGTATGACCACGTGGGGATAGATAAGGCACTGCTCGCCAACCCTCGTTCCATGCCCGACATACACGTAGGCGCCAATCACAGTGCCGTCGCCAATCACTGCGCCCGGCTCAATGACGGCATACGGCTGCACCGATACATCCTTCCCCAGCGTGGCATCCGGCGCGACCACGGCGGTCGGATGAACGCCCGGCTCAAATTTCACTGCCGGCGGCGCGATGGCTTCCGCGAGGCGCTGGAAAGCCGCCGAAGGATTGTCCACACGGATGAGCGTCTGCCGCAACGGCTCCGCCCAGTCGCGGCCGACAAGAATGACGGAGGCATGCGAAGCACGAGCCCGGGGCGCATAACTCGACCGGGCAAGAAACGTGACGTCGCCTTCGCCCGCAGCCAGGATGCTGCGGAGCCGCGTGACGACAACATTCCCATCGCCGACGAGTTCGCCGCCGACCAATTCCGAGATTTCGCGAGCGTTTTTTCGCACTGCGGTGTCCTATGGCGCGGGCGCAGGCGCGGGCGTGCGCGGCGTGGTGCTGGGGCTTGGCAATGTGGCCGGAGGCAACATGCTGCTGGGAAGGCTGGCAGGTGCGTTAGCGTTCAGTTCCTTGAGAACCACATCCGTGAAATCCAGCTTCTCGTCGGCATAAACCGCCATCGGGATGCCGGCGGCCGTGCCGAACCCTGACGAATCCACGATCACCGTATAGGCGCCATCGCGGCCTTTCTTGCGGACGGCGTCCAGAATCTCCTTCAAGATGGCGTCGTTCTGGCGGCGGCGGAGGTCGTTCAGATATTGCTGGCTGTTCTGTTCGAACTCCTTCACGGCCTCAAGCGACTTGCGCAGTTCAAGGACCTTGTCATTGACCGCCTTGGCTTTTTGCTCGCGCTTCTCCTGCGTCAACGCGGGATTGCTGGACTCCTCGCGCAACCTCTGGAACTCCTCGTTGAGCTTGTTATAGTCGTTGACGCGTTGCTGGTGGTCCTTGCGATAAGCGGCAACACTTTCGTCAAAACTGCGCTGCGCCGCCTTGGTCTTGTAGAAATCCTCGTAGAGTTTGCGCATCTCCACGGCGCCGATCTTGGCGCCCTGCGCAGACGCGGCTGGCGCAACCCAGCCGCCGGCAGCCACCGCCACAGCCACGATAAAGGTGAGGGTAAACCGGTGTGTTTTCATAGTGATGTCCGTCATGGTGTTCTTAACAGTGTATTGTTTCTTTTAGACTAAAACTGGTAGCCGATGTTGAAGTTAAATCGCCCGCCTCGCCCGTTATATTCGTCGGTGGTAATCGGAATGCCATAGTCGAACCGAATCGGACCGATGGGCAGATCAAGACGAACGCCGAAGCCGAAGTCGTCATTGTAGCCGCCAAAATTGTAATCGAAGGAACCCTGATTTACAAAGCCGATGTCATAGAACACGGCAAACCGGATTTTTTCGATGACCGGGATGGTGTATTCGATGGTAGCCCAACCGTAAGTGTTGCCACCTACCGGTTCGTCGGCATTGTTCGCATTGGGACCATTGCCAGGCGTGGTCAGGTTGCCGACCTTGGGCGACACGTCACGGAACCGGAAGCCGCGCAAGTTGTTCGGACCGCCCAGGAAGAAACGATTGAACAGCGGCACGTCCGTGCTGTCGCCATAGCTGTCTACGACACCGCTGCCACCCGCAAGCAACAACACATGCTTCTTGTCGAGTGTGGGCCAGGTGAGTGGAATCGGGAAGTATTGCTGGCTGCGCAGCTCCAGTTTGTAGATGTCGGTCTGGCCCTTGAGCGGTCCACCGGCGCCTTGCACCGAGAACTCGGTCTTGTTGCCTCGCGTCGTCAGGAACACGCTGTCGCGCGTATCACGCGTGATGGTTCCCGTCACAGTGCTCTCGGAACGCTGGCCTTTCTCATCCTGAAACTCCTGCGGCGCTGTGCTCTCCACATCGGTGATGTCCACGATCTGATAGCCATACTGAATTCGACCCGAGATAAACGGCGCCAGTTCTTTCGTCAGGTGCACATCAAAACCCGTTCTTTTTTCCGTATAAATCGAACTGAGATACTGACTTTCCGTGCGGAAAATATCGAACCCCAGCGCCAGTCTCCGGTCCATAAACCACGGTTCGGTGAACGAAAGGATATAATCCTGCCGCTGCGTGCCCATCTGAACGCGGAAACGCGCCTTCTGGCCGGCACCGGTAAAGAAAGGCGGGTTGAACAGGTCGAAGTTGCCCTGGCTGACCTCCGCGAATCCGACCAGCGAGTCCACGCTGGAGAAACCTGCGCCAAACACCAACTGTCCGGTCCGTTGCTCCTCCACCTCCACCGCAAGGTCCTTGTGGCCGGGCACGTCCGTTGGTTCCGGAATCGTGTTGACCTTCGAGAAATAACCCATGTTCTCCAAGCGCTCCTTGCTGCGCTTGACCTTGACCATGTTGAACACGTCACCCGGCTTCACCGCCAGCTCGCGACGGATGACCTTGTCCTTGGTCTTGGTGTTGCCGCGGATGCTGATCTTGCTCAGATAGGAGATGTCACCTTCGACGATCTCATA
>JBAZIR010000478.1:0-4385 GCA_041651735.1 Verrucomicrobiia bacterium
GGGAGCGAAACGCGCCATGTCCGTGATCCGGAAGTGCAAACCCTACAAGCTCACGGAGCCGATCAAGGCGAAGAAACAATACCTTATCCTGACACCTGCGCCGCCGAAACTGATGATCAAGGAAGGCGAAATCACCAACGTGCTGGATCTGTATCGTTTCTAGAAAAGACCACTGCCGCAGCTGGTCGAAGCCGGAATGAGAACAACAGTTGTAATTCTGATGGTTGTGCTTGCTCTGACGTGCGGCGCTGCACGCGGTGACCAACCGAAGCGATATCCTGTCCCCTCGAAGTGCATCCAGACGGAGAGTGGCCATTGCTACATCGCCAGCATGGACTTTGGCGAGGAGGGCGACAAGGACACGGGCAACAAGTCCGGTCTCTTGCTGTTCGAGGACGGCAAATCGCTCGGCCCGGCGCGCGCGGTACACAAGGACATCCGCGAGAGGGGCGGCGGACGGTATTCGCACTGGACGCGCCACAGCCTTTATTTGTCTGTGTCGGACAATTCCGACCCGCGCAAGAACGGCCGCAAGTATGAGGTTGCGTCAACGAATCCGAAGAACGAACTCGCCGAACTCACAGAAATTCCGTCCACGCCCAGGCGCCACACCGAGGTCATCCGCGGCTCACGCCATGAATACACGATCCGGCTCGGCGGCAATCTTGATTACGAGAACAGCCACACGCGTTTCAACGGCGGCTTTGCCGTCGCGTTCCAACCGAACGTCTCGCTGACCATCGCCAACACGGGCGACCGGCCCGTTTGCTGGCCGAAGCTCGTCGCCAACGGTGTGCGCGACTGGAGCAACTACGAGAGCCTGTTGGCTGACTTCACGCGCGGCGCGACCAACGACCAGGAACGGGCGCTGTTCATCTGGCAGGCCGCGCGCGAGAATCGCTATCACTGCCTGCCGCTGTTCCCCGACAACGAGTTCCACGACCCGGTGAAGGTTTTTAACTCCTACGGGCTGAACCTCTGCGACGACATGGGCTATTGCGGTTGCTCGCTGTTCAAGCACGCGGGCCTCGGCAAACCGAAATACTCACTCGATCCGAAGGTGCGGAGCCTGAACGGACACATGATGTGCGAGGCGGTGGTGGACGACCGCCACCAGTTCATTGACATAGACGAGAGCGTGTTCTATCTCGACCGCGAGTGCGAACGACCCGTCAGTGGCGACGCCTGCGCGCGCGACCACGATCTGGTAAGGCGCGAGGTCCACTACGGGCCTGAGTTTGGTGGTTGGGACGGCAGCGAAAGCTCCGCCGCGATTTTTGGCAACGATGACCGCGCCACGCAGCTTTTTCTGCGCGGCCACGAGATGCGCTACACATTACGGCCCGGTGAGCGCGTTGTGTTTCGCTGGGACAATATCGGCAAATACGCCTGCCACAGTGAGAAGTGGGACCAGGAGCCGCCGTTCTATGGCAACTCAAAGTTCATCTACGCGCCGCGGCTGGACGGCGGTCCGGCGGCCGGCACGCTGGTGTATGCCGTGGATACGCCGTGGGCTGTTTGCGGCGGAACGTTGCGCGCGGAGTTCGTCGGCCACGACGCGCAGGACAAGTTCGCGCTCGACGTGCGCCTTGACAGCAAGAAGGTGACGCGCGTCTGGGAAGGCGCGGGGCGGAGGGCGGTGAGGGCGAACGTGGCGATTGACAACGCGCTCCAACCGCGGCGCGGGCCGGCGAAGTATCACTATGAAGTTATCGTGACGGTCCCATCCGGCGGCGCGAAGCTCAAGTCGCTCGAAATCGAGACGGACGTGATGGCCGCGCCGTTGTCGTTGCCCCGTCTGGGACGTGGCAACAACACGTTCGTCTATAGCGACCAACAGGACGGTCCGCACGAGGTCACGATCACGCAGGAGTGGCGCGAGTGCGATGCGCTGAAGCCGCCGTTGCCACCCGCGGCGCCGGAGTATCCGCCCGCTGGCTCGACGATTCGCGATTCAATGGTGACGTTCAAGTGGCCCTCCACCGATGGAGCGCGCGCGTGGCATATCCAGGTCAGCCAGCGCGAGGATTTCCGCATCCCGTATCGGCCGAGCTACGACGTGATCATCCGCGACCGCCAGTGGTGCGTGCCCTACACCGGCATGTTCGCGCCAGACACGACTTATCACTGGCGTGTGCGCGCCCGCGACAAACGTGGCATCTGGAGCGAGTGGAGTTCGGCATGGACATTCCGATGGGAAGGCCCGCGCGTGCCGGTCAAAGTGCGCGCTGAGCCGCGCGACGGCGGCATGGTGTTGCGTTGGGAGCCGAACCCGCGTGGCGCTCGGCCGGTGGCCTACGACGTCTATGGCTCGGACGAGAAAGGCTTCTCCGTCCACAAGGACGCTTATGCCTCCTACGCGCGCGGCAACGTGCCCGCGAACTTCCTTGGCCGCGCCACCAGCACGGAGACGCTCGTCGTCTCGCCTCAGGCGTCCCGCGCGAACATGAACAAGTGCTACTATCGGGTCGTGGCGGTGGACGCGAACGGCACGGAGAGCATCTGTTCCGACTACGCCGAGATGCCGCATCCGCATTTCTGGAGCAAACCGCCCGCGACGGCGAAAGTCGGCGTCCCGTTCTCGTATAACCCTGGCATCATCCGCTCACTCGGCGACGCGCAGCATCGCGACGAGCCGAAGGGCAACGGATTTTGGGAGGCGGAGGAACTCGCGTTTGCGCTGCGCCAGGCTCCCGCGTGGCTGAAACTCGACCCGAAGACCGGTCTTCTCGCCGGCACTCCCGACGCGCCGGGCAAGTGGCGCATCAGACTCGAAGTCCGCACCCAATCCGGTGGCGCGGTCACGCAAGAGTTCGGACTCACGGTGGAGTAGGGTGGTCATCACGGTTCACGTTTCGTGATTGTTCCGCCAAAGGGCGTGGCGTAGCCTGCGGCTTGCCCGGCATGAGGATGAACCGTTTAGCTGTCGTTGCGCGAAGTGGATGGCTGCTGACAGGCAGTTGGTTGATTGCTTTTGCGGTGCTCATCATAGGGGCGAATGCTGCGCAACCTGATGCGGAGATGAAGCGTGCGGTCGAGGAGGACTGGGCACGGCAGGAGCAACGCTTGGGACGGGCGGCGGGATCTGCGGAAAGCGTTCGCGAGGCTGTCGCGCGGGCTGCGCGCTTGTTGGAGCATCGGCAGGGCAAACCGGCGGTTGCAGCGAAGCTGGCGGAACTGCAGCGGGCGGCGGAGAGGGTGGATTTACTCGACAGCGACGGGCGGCTCTCGCTTTATCGGCGGGCACGGTGGTTTGCGCGGGATCTGGCGCTCGACGATCCGCGCGTCACAGGCCAGCCGTTGGTATTCATGAAGCGCAACCGGTTCGTCTGCCAGATGCTCCATGAATACATGGGCTACTTCCACGACTACGGGAACGTCGCGGGCGGCGGCGGCATCCATCTCCTCGAACGGCCCGGTTGCTCGCTCAAGACGCGTGACCTCATTCGTGGCCGCCTCACGAACGGCAACTTCACCACGCTTGCGCTGTCTTACGATGCGCGGACGGTGTTCTTCGCATTTGCCGAACGGGCGGAGAAGAAACCGGAGTTCACATCGCCAGAGCGCCGGTCATTCCACATCTTTTCGATGGCGCGCGACGGCTCGGCGCTGCGACAACTGACGCGCGGGATCGAGGACGATTTCGATCCGTGTCCGTTGCCGGACGGCGGGCTGGCGTTCATGTCGTCCCGGCGCGGCGGATTTGCCCGGTGCAATAACCCGTGGGAGCCGTGCGCCACTTACACGCTGCACCGCATGGACGCGGACGGCTCACACATTCGGACGCTGTCGTTTCATGAGACTGACGAGTGGCATCCGTTTGTCATGAACGACGGGCGGCTTGTGTTCATCCGGTGGGATTACGTGGACCGTTCGGCGGCCAACTTCCACGGGCTGTGGACCAGCCGCGCAGACGGCACGGGCGTGGCCGGGCTGTTTGGCAACTACACGATGCGCATCAATGCCTGCTACCAGCCGCGGCCGATTCCTGGCTCGGACAAGCTGCTGTTCGTTGCGGGAGCGCATCACGCGGATGTGGGAGGTTCGCTGGTGATGCTCGATCCGAAGCTGGCGCGGCTCGACGCGAAGACGGGCGAAGACATCCTCGACGCGACACAGTCGCTGACGCCGGAGATCTGTTTTCCGGAATCGGTGGGTTGGCCGAAGAGCTACTTTCACAGTCCGTGGCCGTTGTCGGAGGATGTGTTCCTGGTTTCGTTCAGTTTCGATCCGTTGCCGGGGATGAGTTCCGGCGAGAAGAAAGACACGCGCACCGGGTTGTATTACTTCGACCGCTTCGGCAATCTCGAACTGCTCTATCGCGACGCGGGCATTTCCTCGATGTATCCGATTCCGCTGGCTCCGCGGGCGCGACCGCCGGTCGT
>JBAZIR010000479.1:0-4358 GCA_041651735.1 Verrucomicrobiia bacterium
GTCTGGAAGAAGCTCGCGACAACGACCACTGGGATGAACTCTGGCTCACGGCTTGATGGCGCGGGTGCCAAGTTGCGCCCATTCGCTCCATGGGAGGCATTGCATTGCCGCTGCGCGCGCGATAAAGTGCACCACTACTGATGAGAATTGCGCTGGCCCAACTTGATTACACCGTCGGAGACCTCGACGGTAACGCGGTGAAAATCCTCGACGCTTACCGGCGTGCGTGCACGCGTGGCGCGGAACTGGTCGTGTTTAGCGAACTCGCGGTGTGCGGCTATCCGCCGCGGGATTTGTTGTTGAAGCAGAGTTTTGTGTCGGACACGAAGGCGGCGCTGGAGAGCATCGCGCGGGGAATGAATGTGGCGCCGGCGATTGTCGGTTACGTGGATTCCAATGAGGAGAAAACGGGCCGCCCGTTTCGCAATGCGGCGGCGTTCATCGAAGGCGGACAGGTGCGGCAACGCATTTGGAAGACATTGCTGCCGACGTACGATGTGTTCGATGAGGACCGCTACTTCGAGCCGGCGGCGAGCGTGGAGCCAGTGCAGTGCGGCGCGACGCGGCTGGCGGTGACAATCTGCGAGGACATCTGGAATCAGGAGGCATTCTGGCGCGGCAAGGAGGATCGCAGTGGACAACCGCTTTATCAACGGGATCCTGTGGGGGAGTTGTGCGAGGCGGGTGCGGAGATCATCGTGAACATTTCGGCGTCGCCGTTCATGCTCGGCAAGGAACGGCTGCGGCACGATCTAATGACGACCGTGGTGCAGCATTATCAACGTCCGCTGGTGTATGTGAACCAGGTCGGCGGCAACGACGAGTTGATCTTCGACGGCAACTCGATGGCGCTTGACGCGCAGGGGCAACTGCTCGCCCATAGCCGCGCGTTTGAGGAAGACCTCGTCATCGTGGACACGAACGCGGGCCGGCCTGTCTATTTCCATGCGCCGTGCGAGGAAGAGGCTCTCTACCACGCATTGGTGCTCGGCTTGCGCGATTACACCGGCAAGTGCGGATTCAAGGGATTGGTGCTCGGCCTCAGCGGCGGAATTGACTCGGCAGTGGTCGGCGCGCTTGCGGCGGCCGCGGTCGGACCGCGAAACGTCATCGGCGTCTCGATGCCGTCGCGGTTCTCCAGCGATCACAGCAAGAGTGACGCCGAACAGCTCGCGCGCAACCTCGGCATCCGCTACATGACCATCCCCATCGAACCGGCGCACAAGGCGTTTCAGGAGATGCTGGGACATGCGTTTGCCGGGATGAAGCCCGATGCGACTGAGGAGAATATCCAGGCGCGCGTTCGCGGCGTCATCCTGATGGCGTTGTCGAACAAATTTGGCAACATGCTCATCACGACCGGCAACAAGAGCGAGATGGCGACGGGCTACTGCACGCTCTATGGCGACATGTGCGGCGGATTGGCGGTTATCAGTGACGTGCCGAAGACGATGATCTACCGGTTGGCGCGGTGGATGAATCGCGAGCACAAAATCATCCCGACCGGCAGCATCACGAAGCCGCCCAGCGCGGAATTGCGTCCGAACCAGACCGACCAGGACAGTCTGCCGCCCTACGACCAACTCGACCGGATTTTGAAAGCCTACGTTGAGGAACACAGCTCGGCGATGGAGATCATTGCCAGCGGCGAGCCGGAACCCGTGGTTCGCGACGTGGTCCGGCGGGTTGATGTGAACGAATACAAGCGCAAGCAGGCGCCGCCCGGCCTGAAGGTCAGCGGCAGGGCGTTTGGCATCGGTCGCCGCATGCCGATCGCTCAGCGTTATACTGAAGCGAATCTGAAGCAAAACGAGTAGCCGGAAGTGGCCGGCTGCAGCGTGTTGCCGCACGGGTTCGCGCGGAGGTGAGATTGAAATGCAGCCAACATTCAGGTGGATGTGGGTCGTAATCGTCGGAATGGGATTGCTGTCCCCGGCGCGACCCGTGTCATCCGCTGAAGTGCCAGTGTTGCGTTGGGAGAACTACGTTTCCAAGCACTGCACGTTCACGGTGCTAAAACCCGTCGGATGGATGGTGAAGGAAGGTTATCAAGACGCTCCCCGGATGTGGACATTCCGCCTGACCGATCCCGAGGGCCGCTATCAGGTGACGACCGTGCATGGCATCAGCCCAACGGGGCGCGATGCGGATGCGTTGGTTCGCGCGGTTGTGGCCGACATGGTCAAGTCTGCCCCTGATCTCCGACTGGCACCGACCGCAAAAATGCGGCGACTGAAGCTTGCCAACAACGACGGCAAAGCCAGTGACAAGACGGTGTTTGTTTTCGAGGGCTCTTACACAACGCAGCGGAATCAGAAGCGGGACTTTCGTGCGCTTGTTACCGGCGGTGATGGACTGATGTTGAGCCAACGGATCGAAGCGCCCGCCGGACAGCTTGCGGAAGCGGCGCCCTTGCTCCTGCAGGTTCTTGCTAATTTGCGCGTCGCCAAAGGCATCTACTCATTTGACGAGGGCGGAGCGGCGGCTCAGTCCGCGCCTGCGCAGCCGCCGCAGTGGGTGCCCCAGCAACTTGCCAGCGGTTGGGCGCGTTTTGCTGCGCCCGCTGGCTGGAAGACAACGGATCTCGGCGGGGGCATGTGCATCGTTACCGATACCGCCCAAAGGCTCTATTTTCTGGTTGGCGGCTCGGAGTTCATCGCGCCCCGTTACTACGTGACCGGCGTTCGCGGCGTTCTGTGTTCTGAGTTTCGCGCGCCGTCCGATGCGTTTGCGTTCGCCGCCGTGCAGAACGGACTCGCCTCCGACTTTCGGCCCGTCTTCGTCAAGAAACGAAACGATCTCTTGCAGCAGATGCGGGCGTTCGCCGGCCCGCTTCGGCCCGTTGCGGTCGAGGACTTCAGTTATGTCTGCACCTTGAAAGGCCAGCGTTACCGGACGTTTAGTACCGGCGGTTGTTGTGGTGACGCCATGCAGGCGGCATGGCGGCTCTGGCATTTCACCATCATGGCGCCGGCGGAGGAATTTGAGGCGGCGCTGCCCACACTGGCGGCCATCATGGGCTCCTACGAGACAAACAAGGAGATGGCGGGTCGGCGGGTCGCGCAGAACATGGCGAACTACTACGCCGGCCTGCGTAATTTGAGCAACCAGATTGCTCGGAATTCCGAGCAGATGCGCCGGGAGAACCTTGAGCTTTTCATGGAGCGTGGCCGTGTCCAGGATTACCTTTCCTACCAGACGACGCGGATGATCATGGGGGATTACGATTATTTGGCCGGGTCGTACGGTTACGTGCGGGGCGACGCATCCGGTCTTTACAAACCAGATGGTACGAAGATCACCAACGAACCTTATGGCGAGAGCGTCACCCGCCACATGCAGGAGATCAACTCACGCACTCTCTATGAGGCCGTCCGTCCGCGTTGATCTTCCGGCGCGGCGCAGACTTGAACGGTTGGCCGTCCATCTTCTTGTGAACAACCTTGCGTGATTGCCGGCTCCGCCCTAGGATTTCCAAACGTGAAGCGCGACCTGTCAGACAAACTCTACGCCGAGGCGCAGAAATTGATTCCGGGCGGCGTAAACTCCCCGGTGCGGGCGTTTCGCGGCGTCGGCGGCGAGCCGTTCTTCGTCCATCGCGGCAGAGGCTCGCGCATTTGGGACGTGGACGGCAATGAATACATTGACTACGTCGGTTCGTGGGGACCGCTCATCCTCGGCCACGCACCAGCGGCCGTGGTGAAGGCTGTGTCGAAAGCTGCGCGTGATGGCACGAGCTTCGGCATTCCCAATGCGCTCGAAATACGGCTGGCGAAGCTTGTGCACGAAGCGTTCCCGTCCATTCAGAAAGTGCGCTTCGTCAATAGCGGCACCGAGGCGGTGATGAGCGCGCTGCGCCTGGCGCGGGGCTTCACCGGCCGGAACATGATCCTGAAGTTCGAAGGTTGTTACCACGGCCACGGCGACTCAATGCTGGTGAAGGCCGGCAGTGGCGCGCTCACGCTGGGGCAGCCCGATAGCGCCGGAGTGCCGGCAGACCTCGCGAAGTTGACGCTAACCGTGCCGTTCAACGACCGTGTGGGTGTGGAGTCCATGATTTCGATCCACCGGAACGAGATCGCGGCTGTCATCGTTGAACCCATTCCGGCCAATGCGGGTTTGTATCTGCCAAAGCCTGGCTTCTTGGAATTCCTCCGCAAGATAACGGCGGCGCATGGCATCGTGCTCATCTTCGACGAAGTCATCACAGGCTTTCGCGTGGCCCGGGGCGGCGTGCAGGAACTCTGCGGCGTAAGACCCGACTTGACGTGCCTGGGAAAGATCATAGGAGGCGGCCTGCCGGTTGGCGCCTTCGGTGGACACACGCATATCATGGACTTGCTCGCGCCGTTGGGACC
>JBAZIR010000480.1:0-4354 GCA_041651735.1 Verrucomicrobiia bacterium
AGCGTTGGACGGAACTGGCGATAGACCTCCGTCAGCAACAGTCGCGTCGGGCGGTCGTCAGCAAGCGTGCCGTCGGAGATGTTGCCACAATACAATTCCGCGCCCAGCAACCGCGCGGCGGCATCCATCTCGCGGCGGCGGACGGTGGCAAGGTTGCGGATGGGTTTGTGGGGTTGGCCGCCGTCGCCGTTGCACAGCACGGCGATGGCAATGGCCGCGCCGTCGGCCTTCGCGCGCGCCAACGTGCCGGCGCAGAACAGCTCCGCGTCGTCAGGATGCGCGACCACGGCCAGAACGCGCTCGGAACCAAAATGGAGTCTCATGTTGATGTCAGTCTGTTCGCATCTGTTGTTCATCACAACGAGTTATCGCTGTCCCATCCGGCTCAGGATGTCCCAATAGGCGCCGCGTGCGCCCGCAGCGATCGCCTGCACCAATGCCGTGTTGTCGTTGTAGTTGTAGTTTGCGTTGTCGTCCGAAACCTCCGGCAGAAAGAAACGCGGGTCACCCGCCACGAGTTCGCGCGTGACAGCAACAATGTCGCGGCCCAGCGCTGGCGCGATGTAGAACACCGGCTTCAGGAATTTCCCGTTGCCGCGGGTGGCGCCATGAAGGTGTTGATTCCCTTCCGGATCGCCTTCGTTTCGCACCCACTGCGCCACGGTCGTGCCGTCATAAATGCGCACCCCGATGGACAAACCCACACAGTCTGGTTCCACCCGGCGCATCAGTGCGATGCTTTCCCGCAATGTCTCGCGCGTCTCACCCGGGCCACCCAGCAGCAGGTCATACATGAACCGAATCCCATGCTCCCGGCAAATGCGCGCCGTGTCAGCGAGATCGTCCGACCGGAACGGCCGTTTCAGCCGGTTGAGCATCGCGTCGTTGCCGCTGTCCGCGCCAAAGTCAATTCCCGCGCAACCCGCGCGCTTGAACAACGCCGCCATCTCGGCGTCGAACGGTTTGGGCGCACAGTAGGCATACCAGCGGATCTTCCCGCCAAGACCGGCGCGAATGATCTCGCGACACACTTCGCGTGCGTGCTCGGCAGGCAGATTGAATTCACTGTCACAGGTGTGAAAACAATCCACGCCTTGCGCCAGAAGCGCAGCCAGCTCCGCCGCCACGGCGGCCGGCGGCATCAGGCGCGTGATGCGACCTTTCGCGATCGGTTCGGCACAGTAGACGCACGGCATTGCGCAGCCGCGTTTGCTCTCGAACCCCGCCTGGCCTCCAGCGGCGAAATAGCGGCGATTGTCCACGAACGCGCGGCGGCGCGGCGGCAATTGCGACAGGTCCACCGGCTTCGCGGGGTTCTGGCGGATGGCGCCGTTTTCGCGGAAAAGCAGATTGGGCACTGTTCCCCACGCACGGCCGCGCTGGAGCGAGTCAAGGAACCCGACGAAGGCCATCTCGCCTTCACCCGCAATGCCGAAGTCCGCGCCGCAAAACTCCATGACCGCCGCCGGCATGATGGAAAACCCTACACCGCCCAGCACAATCGGCGCATCCGTATGCTGGCGCAATAAATCGAGGATTTGTTTGATCTCCGGCAGGAAGAAAGCCTGGCCGCTGAAGTAACAATCGTCTGTGTTGCGCACGGTAACGCCGACGACACGTGGCGCGAACGAGCGGCATGCGGCTGCAACATCGGCCGCCAGATCGTCCGAAAAACATAGATCGAGCAACTGAATGTCGTGCCCGGCGGCAACCAGCGCGTCAGCAAGATAGTCCAGGCCGATGGGCGCGATGGCCGGCTTCATCGTGTTGGCGTTGACGAGAAGAACGTTCATCGCAGCATGATGTTCGGCGGCTGGGCCACGTAGTCGGCGACGGCAAGCACCGCGTCGGGATGCAGCCTCATCAACGACGCCGGGCATGCCGCCGTAATGGGCCCATGCAACGCGCGGCGGACCACAGCGCTCTGCCACAGCCGGTTGCAGCATAGCCGCAACCGCCGCGCAGCGAGGCATTCCTTCATGCCCACCGTAACAGCCCGGTGCGGAATGATGGCGATCTCGCCGCCCACGGTGACGGAGTTGATCGTGCGTGTCTCGCGCGTCAGTGACAACACCCGCGTCGGCAGCGCGGCGAACTGCTCCACGCTCATCGTCTCGCCCTTCTCAGGCGGCTCGTTGAAGGCAAAGTGGCCGTTGATGCCAATGCCGCCGAAGCACGCGTCCACGCCGCCGCGGCGCGCAATGAGTTGCGGCACGGCGGCCGGATTCTGAGGATCGGGAAAGACGCGGTTTTCCGGCAGCGGCGCCAGCGCGGGGTCGAGCCGGTTGTAAAAAATCCGGTCCATGAAACCGCGAAAGCTCAACGGATGATCGGCGGGAATGAACCGGTCGTCGTCGGCAAGGTATTCATCCATGTTGATGAGGACGACGTCGCGGCAGTTGATGCGCTCGTCGTTGATCATCTTTGCCAACAGCGGGAACTGTTCCACCGGCCCAACCGGCACGATGAGCGTCGCAGCGCGGCCCGCGGCCTGCGCGTCGAGGATTTCCCGCCTCATCGCTCCGGCCACATCGTGGCCGATGGACGCCATGTCGCCAAGAATGCGAACCTTCACCGGCGTGCCTTTGCCAAGGTCGGCCGCCGTCACTTTCAGGTAATCAGGAAGCTCACTCATCACTTATGATTCATCACTCCGGCAACGGTTGATCCTTCGTCTCCGGCAGGAATATCACCGCCACGATGCCGATCACAAACAGTAATCCCATCAGCGTGATTGCCAATTGGAGATTCATGCCCGGCAGCGCCTTCAGCCAGCCGGAGAAAATCAGCACCGGAGAAGCCAGCAGCCGGCCTGCATTGAAACAGAAGCCGGCGCCCGTTGAGCGAAGATGACTCGGGAACAGCTCCGGGAAATAAATCGCGAAGCCCGCGTGGATGCTGAGCGTGGCGAACCCCATCAACGGCAGAAGCACCAGCAACTGCATGTAGGTCGTCGGCAGGTAGCAGGTGATCGGCACGATGATCAGCGAGAGAACCTGCAGCAGGATGAACGTTCGCCGCCGGCCCAGCCGCACGCAGAGCGGCCCGAACGACAACAACCCCAGCGCCATCCCAATCGCTTCCACAACGCCATAGGCGAACTTGGCCTTCGCCGCCGCCTCGACCGAATCCATGCCGCCGCGTCGCAGCAAATCCATCATGAGATCCTGGCCCGCAACCGTCACGCTCCAGAACGTGCCGAGGCCCACCGCAGCGAGCACCATGCCCAGCAGCGCGCGCGGCCCCCAGACGCGGTGGAAGAAAAGCTCGCGAAAGCTGCCGAGCTTGCCGCCCTCGCCCGCGGCAGCCTTGTCGCGCGCGCTTGTCCAGCTTTCCGGCTCCTTCACACTTGACCACACCCACAACACAAGCATCGCCGGCAGCACGCTGATCAGATACGCGTAGCGCCACTGCGAACCCACCGCGAGTCCCACCGCTGCGGCCACCCACGTGCCGATCGTGCTTGTCGCGTGAAAAATCCCCGATGCGTGAGCGCGCGCGTGTTTCGGGAAGACTTCCGCCACCAGCGTTGCCGCAACGGCCCATTCGCCGCCGACGCCCATTGCCACCAGGAATCGCAACACACCGACCTGCCAAAGTTCCGTGGCGAAATACGTCAGCCCGGCGAATACGGAGTAGAACAAAATGGTCGCCACCATGATCGGCTTGCGGCCCCACCGGTCGGCCAGCGATCCGAACAGAATCCCGCCGAACGCGCCGCCCGCCAGAAACACGCCGAGGAAAATGTCACCCCACTGCCGCACCTCCGGCGCATTCTCCGCCGCCTGCATGATGTCTTTGAGCAGATCGTTCCGGGTGATGTTGAAAAGCTGCCCCTCGAATGCATCGAACACCCAGCCCGCTGACGCGATCAGCAGCACGAGCCATTGGTAGCCGGTCACACCTTGATACCAGCGGGCCGGTGTGGAGACCGCAGCAGTGCTATTCATGGGTGCGGTTCCTTGGACAGTCCTCGATCTGCTCTCATCCCACCTGCCAGCCGGCGCGATACGTTCGCTTCAGATAGCGCTCCGCTTCCGGGCAGTTGGGGAATTTCATCGCGGCGGCGTCCCACTCCAGCTTCTGGCCGGGGCAACGGATGGCAATGGTGCCCAAGAGGATCGTCTCGGTCATCGGCGCGGTCTGGGCGAAGTGCGATTCTGTTTTCTCACCGCCGAGACATGCGTCCACATAATGGTGGTAATGATTTCGCGGCAGCGGCTTCGGGCGCTCGTAGGCCTGGAATTTCTCCTTTGGCAGCAATCGCGGTCCCGTCTGGTGCTCGTGGAGCATGGCGCCCTCGGTGCCGATCAGCAGCGCGGCTTCCGTCGGATACGTGTCGGTCGGGTTGAGG
>JBAZIR010000481.1:0-4316 GCA_041651735.1 Verrucomicrobiia bacterium
GCCCTTGCCGCGATCAATGGCGCGCCCCTGCGCTACACCATTCGCGACGGGCTGGCGCGTGCGACCGAATACTTGGCTGGCATCATGCTGCCCAATGGCACGGTGCCCGCTTTCGGTGACACTTGGGCCCCTGCATATGTCGCCCCTGAACTGCTGCGAACACTGCCGTTCTATCCTCCGGAAAAAGGCGAGCGCCGCCGCGAACAGTTGCGCTATATGATTACGCTGGGTCGCGAAGGTGACGCCCCCACGCAGGCCTCCACTGCCGCGCCTTGGGCCGGCATCTACGTCATGCGCGGACTTGGCCGCACCAATATCACGGCTCACGCCTACAACGCGCGCATTCCGTCCGGCGCGGGCTGGCGTCCTACAGACCTTGCGTTGGCATTCCGGGCCGGACCCTTCGGCACAGAACATCAACATGAGGACAAGTTGAGCTTCGTGCTCTATGGCTTCGCCAGCCATCTGCTGGACGAAATGGGCGTATACAGCAACTCGCCGGTGTTCTGGCGCAATTACTTCGCCAGCACGATCACGCACAACACCCTCCTCGTGGACGGTCTCGGCCAGAATCGCCGCGCATGTCCAGCGTCATGGGTCGCAAAACAACCTCTCGAAAACAACTGGATTGCCAACGACGCGTTCGATTTCGTTTCGGGTGTCTATGAGGATGGTTGGGGGCCACAGAATCTGCGACACGTGACGCAACGACGTGAGATCTTCTATGCGAAGCCGGACTACTGGGTCCTGCATGATGTGTTGACGGGAAGTGGAGAACACACTTACGAGGTGCTGTTTCACTGGCTGCCGCCCAATAACGTCGAGATTCACGACCAGACCAAGGTCTGTTACAGCACGAACGCAAACCGCCCCAACCTGGCCATCTATCCGGTGGACGCTGATGTGCAGACTGAGTTGCTGCGCGGTTGGCAACAATCGCCGCTCGATCCCTACAGCCCACGCCAAGGCTGGTTCTCCCCTGGCTTTCAACAAGTTGACCCTGCACCGTGCACCGTTATCCGCCGTCGTGGCCCCGCGCCGCAGGTGATTGAGAACATTCTCCTGCCCGCGTTGCCACGGGATACGCCCGACATTGCAGCCCAACGGCTCGTTGCAACCGACTCGGACAACCGCGCGCTCCGGCGCACGGAGGTGTGTGCTCTTCGGATTTACACGCGAGCCGGCGTGGATCTCTATGTGAACGATCTGCGAGCCGAACGCGTCACCGGCACGCAACCGCTGCCCAAACGGATCAACGCGGGACGGTTTGGAACAATTGAGTTCAGCGGCAAACTGCTTTTCATCCGCCTCAACACTGCTGCACAACCACTGCTCGTCCGCTACACCGGTGACACCCCGCCTGTCCGGGAAGGCCGCGAGATCGAACCGAGCAAGCCCTGAACGCACTGTGCCGTAGTAAGTTTTTCACAACAAAGAAACGGTTCCAAACGTGCTGCGGGATGCCGCTTTCGCCGGGTAACTGACTGTCAGGGAATCCCTGATTACTTTTTCCGCATCCTCCCGACATTACAGGTTCTGTCCCATGGCGTAGATTTCAGTCACGTAAAGACGTAAATAGAGAGTACGTTGGAGCAGGAAAAAAACCCGGCGCGAAAGCGCCACCAAAACAGAAAGACAGGAATCGATGAAAGCACTGTTACAGAAAGCTGCAAAGCGTGGCCAATCCTTGGTGGAATACGGATTGGTGCTCGCACTGATCGCCATCGTTGCCATTCTGGTCGTCAAGGCCGTCGGCACGCAAACCACGAGCACGTTCGACAACGTCCAGAGCCAGATGACGTCCGCTGGCGTTGCGAGCACCTCGCCCACTGCCGCTAGTTCGTAGTATCCCGATGGCGGAGCGCTCAGCGTGCTTCGTCAAGAGTCAAAGATCTAGCCGGCGAGGCCAAGGACCATCGGGTGCCCTCCTCAGGCCCGTTCCCTCCATGGTCCTCCTCGCCGGCGGATTTTTTTAGCCCCCTCACCGCAGTAGCAAGACCACTCCCGTTCGCACACGGTTCCAAGAGTGATGACCATGTGCCCCCCGCAGAAGTTAGTCAGAAGCTCGCTTGATTTGCGCCATTCCACCGCTATGATGGCGTCGATGAATCCGTTTCTCTCCTCCACCCTGTTGGCGGCGATCCTTATTGGCCTCAGTTGCGCCGCCCACGCCGCTGCACCTGCCGCCTCCACTACTGCCACAAAGCGCACCGACGCCGCGCATTTCACGTTGCGCGATGGCACGCAGATTGTGGGCAAACTGGAAATCAAGAACGTCGAGGTCACGACGGTTTACGGTTCGCTGACCGTCCCGCTTGACGATGTGGTGAAGATTCGCATCGGCAAGAAATCCGATCGCGATCTGAAGACCCGCATAGACAAGCTGGTCACCGACCTCGGCAGCAAGGACTTCGCCGCGCGTGACACCGCCACGGTTGAACTGGCCAAGCTTGGCCGGACTGCCTATACGGAACTCCGCAAGGCGTCATTCTCCGAAGACCAGGAGGTGAAAGAGCGCGCCAACAAGCTCATTGACGAGATGGGTGTGTTGGATGATGAGACTGATGTTCCGTGTGAAGACGACGAGGTGACAACACCCACGTTTACAATTGTGGGCGCGGTGAAGTTTGAGGCATTGGCCATCGGCACCAAGTTCGGCCCGCTCAAGGTGGCAAAAAAGGATCTCGCGGTCATGTCGCTGGCCGAGCCGCAAAAGATCTCCCGCACCGTCTCCGTCCCCGCCCGCGCTACCGCCGGTCGAATGATTGCCACCGGTGTGCGCGTGAAACGCGGCGACCGCCTCGTCATCAACGCCAGCGGCACGGTCAGCTACCGCAACTACGGCGGCACCCAGTTTACTCCGGAAGGCAGTTCGAACTACGGCGCGTGGAACGAGAACTTCCAGACCGGCTCTCTGCTCGGCCGCTTCAGCGCCAGCGGCCCGATGTTCAAGGTCGGCGAGCGCTACAACGACAAGGTCGAGACCGACGGCGAGTTGTTCCTCGGCGTCGCCACCCACGACAGCGGAAGCTCCTACGGCAACGGCGAATTCAAAGTCCGCATCCAGGTCCAGCCTGCCTCGCCGTAGCAAAACGAGCTCTTTCCTTCTTCTGGTGGCAGTTACTTCCGGCCACTGCTTCCCGGATCTTCGCTGACAGCCAGTTGCACGCGCCCGTCTGTAGTCATTGAGAATTCCGGTCGCTCCTTCGGCACATCCCACACCGCCAGCAATCGACCGCGCCGCACGTCAAACACTGCCACACGGAACTCCGCCGCGCTCCCGCCGCCGCCCCCTACCAATGCAACATAGCCACCCGATTCGCGCATCGTTGCGGCGGCCCAAACACTTCCCACTTCCGGTAATTGAATCTGCCAGACCGTTTTTGCAGTGCGTGGCGACAACGACGCAATCTCCCCGGTTGTCTTCACACGAAAGAGTTGATTCCCAACCACGAACGCCATCCGCCAAGCCGACTGCATCGAACGTCTTGACGCGCCGACCAGCGCCACCGCCCTCTGCAATGCTTCGCTCCGGCTGGCGTCAGACAGACTCTCAAGTCGCAGGCCACGTTCCTGCCAAAGCAGCTTGCCCGTATCGGCATCCAGCGCCGTTGCCTGACCGCCGCAGAACAGCAGCACCGTGTCCAACAATACTGCCGCCATGGGTGACGAATCCAACCCGACTCGCTTTTCCATCACCTCCGTCGAACTCCACATCACTCGCGTTCCGTCCGGTCCAACGCGCACAAGCCTGCGATCCTCCATGAACAGGCGCCCACCCCCCAGATCATCTGCGCCCGGCAACAACCCAATTTCCCGGCCTGCCTTGCGATTTCCCTCATTCCCCTGCCCCGCTTCACGCATCGTCGCCGCAGGCAACACCTCATGCAGCAACGTTTGTCGCAGTGCCGCCGCTGTGCCACTGACACCACCAAAACCAAGTCTCGTATTCGGCGCCAGAGCCTCCATCAACGCCAGCCCGTGTCTCGCCAATCCACCGCGAGCCGAGCGAATGCCCGCCAACGTCACACCGAGCGCCGCATCGCCACGCCGTGCCGCTCCCGGCTCCGCCCGCACGAACCACAAGAGCGTTTCCGCTGCTTCGTCGAACGCCCGCGCCGCAAACTGTCGCGCCGCCAATGTCATCCACGCCTGCTCATGTGTCTCGCCAACCGGATACGACGTAACGATTTCCGCCAGCTCACGCAGATTGTTCTGCTTGGCAGCCGTGGCCAACCGCCGGCGCGCGGCCGTTTCAACGCGAGTCGTCGGCACGCGCCCTTGCGCCTCCGCCAACCGCTCCAATCGCTGTGCCG
>JBAZIR010000482.1:0-4313 GCA_041651735.1 Verrucomicrobiia bacterium
TCGGTTGAGGAATACCACGCCAGCTACATGTCGCTTCATGGCTGGCCGGAGGCGCATCTAAAAGAGAATCGGGCCGCAATTGACAAGGTCAATCTCCGGCTGGGCTATCGGCTGGAGCTTCGCGAAGCCCGGCTGCCCAAAACGGTCAAACTGGACCAACCGTTTGCCATCGAAACGACGTGGGCGAACGTTGGTGTCGCGCCTTGCTACTGCGGAGGGAACGTGACCTTCACGCTGAAAAACCAGAAAGGAAAGATTGCCTGGGTGGTTTGCGATCAGACGCTGGACGTCAAGTCGCTGGTCCCTGCGGAACCGGGAAAGGCGAAGGAGGTCAAACACACGACTTCGTGCCGGGCGGGAATCGTGACGCCGATTCCAACGATCAACGAAGGCGTCATTCTGCGGATGAAGGAGCAAAAGACCTATCCCCCTTTCGGCGAGAATGTGCCGACCCTGAAGCCCGGCACGTATGCTGTTTATGTGTCCGTCGGGAAGGCTGACGGGATGCCGGTCATCGCCCTGCCGCTGAATGGTGATGACGGAAAACGGCGATACAAGATTGGCGAGATTGTGGTTAAATGATTTTTTGGGGAACCGGTTCTTGATATCGAACGCTGAAACTCAAGGAGTTGATACTCATGTATAGACCAACATTAGCTCGCTGCATTTTGATGACGGTGGCGGTTCTCTTGTTGCCGGCGGCTCATTCGCAGATGATTGACAACACCTATGATCGCGTCCAGACAACGCTGAACCCGGGTTTCAAACGAATCGGGACGATCATGCCCAGGAGCGCCAGAGAAGTCGGGCGGTCCAACTTTGCCATTGGATGCGAGATGCTTCCGCGGGACTACGGCAATTTCGAGAACTTCAAGGAATATATCGCGCCGTTGGGCATCAAACGGATTCGCATTCACGCGGGCTGGGCTAAGTGCGAGAAGGTCAAGGGCGTCTATGACTTTGAGTGGCTGGACAAGCAGGTCAACTATTGTTGCGAACAGGGGTTGGATGTCCTTCTGGAAACGTCGTATGGGAACAGTCTCTACCCCGGCGGCGGCGGGCCATCGCTGGGTGACGGATTGCCTCGCGGCGAAGAGGCACTGAAGGCTTGGGACAAGTGGGTTGAAGCGCTGGCCATTCACTACAAGGGCAAAATCAAGGACTGGGCCACGTGGAATGAGCCGGATGGCTGCAAGCTGAATACGCCGGAGAACCTCGCGGACAACAACATCCGGACCGCCGAGATGATTAAGAAGCACATCCCCGATGCAAAGATTGCGGGCCTTGTTGCCGCCAGTCCGAAACGCCTACGTTTCATCGAAGACTACATGAAAGTCCTGAAGGAAAAGAACAAGACAGGCTTGTTCGAGTGGATGATCTATCACGATTACACCTTGAACCCCGACCGTTGTTATTCAGTGGTGCAGGATTTCAAAACTGTCGTTCACAAGTACGCGCCCGGAATGAAAATCTGGCAGGGAGAATCAGGAGCGACTTCGAGCCCGCACTATTCGGCTGCGATTTCTTCCGCCGAATGGAACAGCGAGCTGACTCAAGCCAAGTGGAACGCAAGGCGGATGCTAGGCGACCTCGGTCACGACGTCGAATCGCTGATCTTCACTTTCTACGATCCCGCTTACGATCATCCTGAACGATACACACGCTGCGTTGATCCCATCTGGATTCGCACGCGCTCGGACCGCTTCATGAAGAGAATGGGCCTGATCAAGTGCAACGAAGACTTCAAAGTTCTCAAGGTCAAGATGGCCTACTATACGATGCAGCACATCGCTTCGGTTTTTGACAGTTCGCTGGAACGCATCAAGGACCTGGACGCCAAACTCGACTGTGGGAAGGAAACCGTTGTTTACGGTTACAGGCAAAAGGGCACGAAGCTCCCACTGGTTGTTTACTGGGACTCATCAAACCATCCTGACAATGACAACACAACGACCCCGGGTCAGTTGACCATCAAGGCAATGAAGTTTGCCGAGCCGGTCTGGGTTGATGTTGTATCCGGGGCCATCTATGAAATCCCGGCTGACCGCATTTCCTGCGTGGACGGGAATACAAGTCTCAAGGACATGCCCGTGTACGATGCCCCGACATTCATCACCGAAAAAACGCTGGTCATCAAAGGGCCGTATTCGCCGCAATGAGGTTGCCGCCAGCGCGGTTCGGCGCTGACTGACCCGGTTACACTTTCGCGGCCATCTGCCGGCCAATTTCAACAAGCCCCTCGGCACGCGCCTGCTTGTCCGACTCCGCGTAAACTCGGAGGACCGGTTCGGTGCCGCTGCCGCGGAGCATCAACCACGAGCCATCCCGGGCGGTCATCTTTACTCCGTCGAAGTCCTTCACGTCGGCCAGTGGCGATCCGAGCAAGTCTTGTTGAGGATGTTCACGGAGCCAGTGCATCAGCGGCTCGCGTTTTTCCAGCGGGTAGATCACGTCCGCGCGGGCGTAGCGGCTCGCGCCGAACTCGGCATCCATTTCGGCCATGATCTGGAGAACCGGCTTGTGTTCGCAGGCGAGGAACTCGAGCAGCAGCAGTCCCGCCAGGATGCCGTCGCGCTCTGGAATCCAGCCCTTGAAGCCCAAGCCACCGCTCTCCTCGCCGCCCATGAGCACATCACGCTCGCGCATGTGTTTGGCGATCCATTTAAAACCGACGGGAGTCTCGTAGAGTGTGAGACGCTGTTTTGCGCAGATGCGGTCCACCATCACGGTTGTGTTCAACGCCTTCACAACGCAGCCGGTTTGTTTGCGGTGCCGGATCATGTGCAGCAGCAGCATCGCGAAGCAGTAGTGCGTCGTGATGAACTCGCCATTGGACGCCATCGCTGCAATACGGTCGGCGTCGCCGTCAGTCACCAGCGCGATGTCAGTCTGGTGGGCGCGCAGGTACGAAGATAGCGTGCGAAGATTGGGCGCGATGGGTTCCGGGTTTACGCCGCCAAAGAGCGGGTCCGGGTTCGCGCGCAACGTCGTCGCCATGACGCCGCGCAGCGCCAGCATTCCTTCAATCTCGTGCAGACCGCACCCGTGCATCGAGTCCACCACAACACGCGGGCTTGCCTTCGCGATCCGGTTCATATCAACGAATCGCTCGACCGCCGCGCGATGAGGCCCGGACACGCTCGCAACGATGATCCTCCCCTGCCCTCGCGCCTGCTCGAACGGCAATGACCGCGGTGGTTCATGGTCCAGCAGCCGTTCGATGGCGTCCGTCATCTCCGTATCGGCGGAGCCTGCGAAGTCCGCCTTGATTTTGAAGCCATTGAACTCCGGCGGATTATGGCTGGCGGTGATCATGAGGCCGCCGATCAATCCGCGGTCCTTGATGGCGTAGCTCACCGCCGGTGTCGGCGTGGGTTGACGCGTGTACAGGGTCGTGATGTCGTTCGCGGCGAGCACTTCTGCGACTGCGGCGGCGAACTTGTCCGACTGACGGCGCGTGTCGTAGCCCACCACCGCGCGCGGCGCGATCCCTTTGCGAGTTGCGACCTCTCGCCAGTAAGTCGCCACGGCTTGCGTGGCGCGCCGCACATTCTCGAACGTGAACTCCCCCGTCATCAGCGCTCGCCAGCCGTCGGTACCGAATCGGATGGGTGTTGGCATGCGATGCAGTAGCTGGCCAATGGCCGGCTCAGGTTGGGTTGCACGCGCGGCGCATCGCGCCAATGGCTTGCGCCATGTCTGGCGCGCGGAACAACGCCACGCCAGCGACCATTACATTCGCCCCCGCTGCCGCACATCGGGCGACGGTTTTCTCTGACACGCCGCCATCCACCTGGATGTCGAAGTCCAGTTTCCGAGCTTCACGCAACTCCACCAGTTCCGGAACCTTATCCAGAGCAGATGAAATGATCGGTTGGCCGCCGAAACCGGGATTTACTGTCATCACCAGCACCAATTTGACGCGGTCGAGGTAAGGAAGGATGGCTTTGATGGGCGTGCCGGGATTTAGCACGATGCCCGCCGGTTTGCCCGCCGTGCGGATTGCCTCCAAGGTGGCTCCGACATTGCATGGGCTTTCAATATGGATGCTCACACTGTCCGCGCCCGCCTCAATGAACGCTGGCGCGAACTTGTCCGGTCGTTCCACCATGAGATGCACATCGAGCGGCAGCTTGGTCGCCGGGCGCAGGCCGCGCACCACATCCGGCCCCACCGTCAGGTTCGGCACAAAATGCCCGTCCATCACATCCACGTGAATCCAATCAGCACCCGCGGCTTCAGCGCGCAACACTTCTGACGCCAGCCGGCCGAAGTCGGCAGCGAGTATGGATGGGGCGATGATCAATGGGCGA
>JBAZIR010000483.1:0-4287 GCA_041651735.1 Verrucomicrobiia bacterium
TGTCATCCACGTCACCGGCAAGGTGGATCCGATCAGCGACATTGAGACGATCACGACGGAATTGGTCTTTGCCGACATGGAGACGCTGGAGCGGCGGGCGCAGGCGTTGACCAAGAAGATCCACGCCCACGACAAACTCGCTGATGTTGAGATGGCTCTCGTCAAGCGCGTGCAGGCGCATCTCAATACCGGCAAGCCTGCGGTGACGCTGGAGTTCAAGCCGGAGGAGCAAAGCATGGTGAAGGCGTGGTGTCTGTTGACGACCAAGCCTGAGATTTTTGCGTGCAACGTCGCGGAAAAAGACCTGGCCGCCCCCGACGCGAATCCGCACGTCCAGGCCGTCCGGCAATACGCCGAGACGCACCGCGGCACTGAAGCGGTGATCATCAGCGCGGCCATCGAGGCCGAGTTGGTAGACCTTTCAGAGGAGGAGGGGAGGCAGTACCTGGAGAGCCTTGGCGTGAAGGAGAGCGGGGTGGGGCAGCTTATCCGCTCGACGTATCACGTGCTCGGTTTGCGAACGTATCTAACCGCCGGCGAGGATGAAGTGCGCGCTTGGACGATTCACGAAGGTTTCACCGCGCCGCAAGCCGCGGGCGTGATCCACACGGACTTCGAACGCGGCTTCATCTGTGCCGAGACGGTGAAATTCACGGACCTCGTCGCTGCGGGGACCTACGCCGCCGCGCGTGAAAAGGGCCAGGTCCGCCAGGAAGGCCGTGCCTATGTCGTGCAGGACGGCGATGTGATGGTGTTTCGGTTCAACGTGACGTGAGTGCCGGTATCTTCACCGGCGGATTTCACAGCGAGGCAAGTGAACGACATGGCTGGCAGCGATGCTGGTGCTAGTTGTTCTTCAGCGACGACGGTATGTGGAGCTTGCGGGCGTCGAATTTCATATCCACCTGTTCCATCACACTGACGGCGTCGAGGGGTTTGATCAGGAAAGGCCGCGCCGCTTTGTCGAGCACGTCATGCAGCGAGAAGGTCACCTGGCGGTCACCGCGCACGACATGGATCTTCCCCGCGGGCATTTCACGCCGCAAGCCACCCGCGGCTGCAATGGCCTGCCGGAGGGTCAGACCATCCTTCCACATGTAAAATCCGTGCTGACGCACCTCGCCGCCCATGACGTAGCAGTCGGTGGAGTAGGGGCCGAGCACGCGTATTTGTAGACCCGGTGTTTGCGGGATGCTGGCGCGACCAGGGAATTCCTTGGCCACGTCCTGCTGTGTGCGGCGGCGGCATTTGACGGGTCTGACGCCTTCGGGAATCCACATGAGATCTTCGTTGATGTACTCGATGTAGCGCCTTTCAAGTCCCGGCACGCCGACGACGTCCACTTGCATGAGGTCGCCCTCGTGCAGCCGGCCCACTTTGTCGTGGCGAAAAATCCAAGGGCCACTGTAAGCAGCAATCTCAAGTGCGCCCGCCGCTCGAAGATCGGGCGTCAGTTCCAGTGGCAATTGTCCAACCACCGGAGGCACATCCTTCATTCGCTCCATTTCTGCGACTTCAGTGACGCCGCTGGAGCAACCGCAGAGGGCGGCGGCCAGCGCCAGGATGAAAGGTAATCGGTTCACGGCAGTCTTTTTAAGGCCGAATCTTCGCGGCTGCAAGCTCTCAGGCGATGCGCAACGCTCTCGTGGCAGCGCACGACGTTGGCTTGGCGCCAGCTAGGCGGTTTGACTAGGGTAACTGCCCGCGATTTTTACGAAGGTGCTGTGCCGCTTCAACTCGGCCAGTGCCTTTTGAACCGGAGGATTCTCGGCATGACCTTGAAGGTCGGCGAAGAAGAAAGCTGCAAGCGGCTTGTCCTTGAAGGGCCGCGATTCGATGTTGATCAGGTTCACGCCGTGCCGGCGGAACGCGGCGAGGCTGTTCTCCAACGCGCCGATGCGGTTCGCGCAGCAGAAAATGACAGACGTAAAGTCATTGCCCACTGGCGCAGCCGACTTGCGGCCAATAACGAAAAATCGCGCCACGATGTGCGAGGGGTTCAGCGACCCGGCCACCGGAAGGAGAATCTGCCCGCAGATTTTCAAGTCGCTGCTCATCAGTAAATCGCACACGTGCGTTGTCACGCCGTCCGTCGAGTCCTCGATAGGAACCACACCACAGTCCGCCCGGTTCTTGAGCACCTCGCGGAACACGCTGCCAAACGTGGGCTGATACTTGTAGGTGACGCTGCCGCCAAACTTCTGCCGGGCCGCGCTATCGGTGAAACTGCCGCGCGTGCCGAAGACCGAGATCATGACGTTCTTTTGCAGGGCCAGCGAGGCGCTCATCACCTCGCGCCAGATGGCGCGCAGGGAACGTACGCTCAGCGGCCCGCGGTTGGTTGCCGTGACGCGTTTGAGCACGTCTTCCTCGCGTTCCGGCGCGTAAATCTCTTCTCCCAGCCGCCGCTTGACCTTGCCGATTTCGCCGGCCACCTGGGTGCGCTCGTTCAGCAGTTTCACCAGCCGCCCGTCAAGCGCGTCTATCCGTTTGCGGAGTTTTGCGATGTTCATGACGTTGTTTCTGCAGGAGGCGGGGTTGATTCCGGGGCAGGGGCAGGCGCGGTTTGAGGCGCCTCCGCAGAGGGTTGGACCGAGGCGGTCTGCTGGCGCTTTGCCTCGATGCGGCGCAGCTCCTCGATCGCAGGCAGATCTGTCAGATCGCGCAGGCCAAAATGTTCCAAGAACGCCTGGGTCGTTCCATATTGCAGCGGACGGCCTGGCAACTCGCTGCGGCCGGTGATCTTGACCAGACCGCGCTCGAGCAATGTTCGTAGCACGCCGTCCACGTTCACGCCGCGCACGCTCTCCATCTCCACCCGCGTAATCGGCTGGCGGTAGGCGATGATCGCGAGCGTTTCCAGCGCCGATGGCGAAAGCCGCGTCGGACGGTCCACATCCAACAGCTTTTTCAGCCACGGCGCGTATTCCGGACAGCTCACCAACTGGAAACCACCTGCGACCTCGGCGATGGTGAAGCTGCGCTCGCTCTGGATATAGTCCACCTTCAGCTGCTCGATGGCGGCGGCAATCTCCGCCTCCTTCACGCGCTTCAACGGCGCGGCTGTGGCGCCGCTCTTGTCCTCTGTGTCGGCCGTGAGCACGGCGCGGACTTCCTGTGGGCTGAGCGGCTTGTGGGCCGCGAACAATAACGCTTCAATGATGGATTTCAGGTTCATACGGCTGCTTTGACGATCTCGATTTCTCCAAAATGGGCCGACTGCTGGGCGCGCACCTGTTTGAGGCGGATCAGCTCCAGCAACGCCAGGAATGTCACCACGATCTCGGCGCGCGTGGCGGCATGATCGAACAGATTGTGAAACTTGATGGAGGTTTTCTCGCCCAGCGTCCAGAGAATCTCCTCGATCTTGTCCGTGACACTGTGGGTTTCCTCGAAAATCTCCCGGAGGTTTTCCTTCTGTGCGACGCGCTTGAGCGTTTCGTTGAACGCGTTGATGAGGTCGAAGATGCTCACATCGCCCATCTTCAACTCCCCGCTGCCATCGATGCTTGGCGCCGAGGCTTCATGACGGGGAAACACCTGCTCTTGCTCGATCGCGCGATGACCGAGGTACGATGCCACGTCCTTGAACTTCTTGTATTCCACGAGTTGGCGGATCAGGGCCCATCGCGGCTCCTCGCCCTCCTCCTCATCCTGCGCCTGCTGTTCCGTACGCTCTTCCGCTGGCAATAGCATCCGGCTCTTGATGAGCATGAGCGTCGCCGCCATCACGAGGAACTCGCCGGCAATATCGAGACTGAGCATCCGCATCACTTGCAGGTACTCCAGATATTGCTTCGTAATCTTCTCAATCGGGATGTCGTAGATGTCCACCTCGGTCTTCTTGATGAGGTAGAGCAGCAAATCGAGCGGTCCCTCGAAAATCTCCAGCCTGACTTTATAATCGTTTTCGACCATGAAAAATCCATTCAGCCACAAAAAGGCACAAAAGTCACAAATCGAATTTCTAAATCCGCGGCCTGCCTGCCCCGAAACTGATGAGCGGCCCTTGAGGCATCTCCTCGTTGCTCATGCTTAACACCTTGGTGCGTTCTATGCTGCCTTGCGGCTTCCCCGTTATCGCAGCCCGACAGCCTGGCGTACTGCGGTCATTGTCTTGTCAGCTTCCGCGCGTGCGCGTTCTGCGCCATGGCGCAGCACGTCGTGGACGATGTCCATGTTCTTCATCAGCTCATGGCGTTTCTCGCGCGCGGGCGCAAAATAAGTCCAGATCTTCTGCAGCAGCGCCTTCTTCACCTCGCCGTAGCCGAGGCCGCCTTTGCGGAA
>JBAZIR010000484.1:0-4285 GCA_041651735.1 Verrucomicrobiia bacterium
AAGGCGACTGCCAAACTGATGAGCGGGGTGGATGCGGAGGCCGGCGGGGGTACACCCCCGGAAAGCGGCACCCTGGTTACGAAGCTCTTGAGTGATCCCTTGCTGCAGTTCTATGAGGCGCTCAAGGATCGGTTGGATCAGCGATTGGAGCGGCGGGGTGTCACTGGCAAGCCGAAGCTCATCGGTCTGACGGCGGTCAATGATGGCGCGGGCGTGACCACCCTGACGACCGGTCTGGCGGTTTCACTGTCCGAAACTGAAGATAGAAACGTTCTGCTGATTGACCTCGATCGGGAATTGGGATTGGCACGACAATTCTACAAGGGGATGATTACCCAGCATGGTTTGGAAGAAGTTTTGGATCCGAAATACAAGGTGGCTGTCCAGAACGGCGGGATAGCTGCCCACATCTTCCGCAGCCAGTGCGCTCATATCATGAAGGCGCTCAAAAACAGCGAGTTTGACTACATTATCTTCGACATGCCGCCGGTTTCTCCGACGAGCATGACGGTGCGTCTCGCGGGATTCATGGACGAGATCCTGGTGGTCGTTGAGTCGGAGAAAACGAATCAGGACGTTGCCAAAGAAGCCGTGGCGCTGCTTGGAGAATCGAAGGTCAGTCTGTGTGCCGTGCTGAACAAGATTCGAAGCTATGTTCCTTCGAGCTTGCATCAGGAATTCTGGGGCGCTTCTTGAGGAGTGTTGGAATTCCCGTGCGGTTTCATCACGGTGGCGACAAGAAGGTACGGTTCCAGTTGCTGTGTGTTCTCAAGGGATGGTTCATTCTCCTGAATGGTTTCCCTAACAGGCTCCCATGCTGAAAGAGCGTCTTTACTACCAGATCAAGCCCTTCCTGCCCTGGCGTCTACGAATGGCGGTGCGCCAGATTCTGGCTAGGAGGAAGCGACAGGCTGCGAGAGATATCTGGCCGATCAACGAGTCGGTGGCGCAACCGCCCGACGGCTGGCCCGGTTGGCCGAATGGCAAGAAGTTTGCCTTTGTGCTCACTCACGATGTTGAAGGCCCGCTGGGGCAATCCAAATGTCTGCAACTGGCGCAGCTTGAAAAGAAGCTGGGTTTCCGCTCTTCGTTCAACCTGGTTCCGGAAGGTGATTACGTTGTGTCACCCGAATTGCGGGCGGCATTGGTGCGGGATGGTTTCGAGGTGGGGGTGCACGACCTGCACCACGATGGCAAGCTCTATAACAGCCGCCGGGAGTTTTCCAAGAATGCGGCCCGGATCAACCATTACCTCAAGGAATGGGGTGCCGTCGGTTTCCGGTCCGGCTTCATGCTCCATAATCTTGAGTGGGCCCACGACATCGGCGCGTTTTACGATGGGTCCACGTTCGACACCGACCCCTTTGAGCCGCAGCCGGATGGCATGGGAACCATTTTCCCGTTCTGGGTTGCTGGAGAGGGTGATAAGGGATACGTGGAGCTTCCATACTCGCTGCCACAAGACTCAACGGTGTTCCTGGTTTTGCAGGAGACCTCGCCGGACATCTGGCTGAAGAAACTCGATTGGGTGGCGCAGCACGGGGGCATGGCTTTGGTCAATGTTCATCCAGATTACACCCGGTTTGAGGGAGAGCCGGCTTCCGCGAAGACGTATCCCGTTGCTTTCTACGAAAAGCTCCTGCTGCACGTGCGGGAGAAATACGGCCAGACCGCCTGGTGTTGTTTGCCGAGGGAACTGGCGGCCTTCGCCGCGCCGCTCAAGCTCCGGCTTCGTCCGAAACGGAAGCGCGTTTGCATGCTCAGCTATTCCGATTACATGGAGGACACGCGGGTTCTGCGCTATGCTGAAGCCTTGGCCGAGCGGGGGGATCACGTGGACATGCTGTCGTTGAGGCCGAAGCCCGAATGCCCGGAACATGAGAAGCTGGGCAACGTCAACCTGTTTCGGATTCAGTCGCGGTTCGGCAAAAAAGAGCGTCATCCACTGGCATTTCTGACACGGCTGATGCGTTTCCTGTTTGTCTCCGGGATGTGGATTGCGCGCGAGCATTCCCGCGAACCTTATGACTGTGTGCACATCCATAACGTGCCGGACTTCCTGGTGTTTGCGGCCCTATGGCCCAAGCTGAAGGGCGCGAAGGTGATTCTGGATATTCACGACATCGTGCCGGAGTTCTATGCCAACAAGTTCGGCATCGCGGAGAATTCCATTATCATTTCCATGTTGAAATGGATGGAGCGCATTTCGGCTGCCATTGCCGATCATGTGATCATCGCGAATCATCTTTGGCTGGAGAAATATTCATCCAGAACCGGTTCCGCTGGCCGGTGTTCTGTTTTCATCAACAACGTGGACACGGACATCTTCCACCCGCGGCCGCGTGTTCGAAACGACGACAAGATCATCATGCTGTTTCCGGGGGGGCTTCAGAAACACCAGGGGCTCGATATTGCCATCGGTGCCTTCAGCAAGATCAGTGCTGAGCTGCCCAACGCCGAGTTCCACATTTACGGCGATGGCAACATGAAGGAGGCTTGGGTTGAGCTGTGCGACAAGCTCGGACTGACCGGCAAGGTTCACTTTTTCAACCCGTTGCCAGTGCGCGAGATTGCCGAAGTCATGGCCAACGCGGACCTCGGCGTGGTTCCCAAACGCGCGGATTCCTTTGGCAACGAAGCCTACAGCACCAAGATCATGGAGTTCATGTCACTGGGCATCCCGGTCGCGGTGTCAAAGACCCGGATCGACCAGTATTACTTCGACGACTCGCTGGTCTGTTTCTTTGAGTCCGGCAGCCAGGACAGTCTGGCTGAGGCCGTGCTTCGCATCGTCCGCGACGGGGAATTGCGCCGCCGCATGGTGGCTCGCGCGTCTGAATACGCTGCCAAGAACAGCTGGCTGTCACACAAAGTGGACTACCTCAAGCTCGTTGACACGCTTTGTTCGCCGGAACACAGACACCCCTGAGAGAAACACCATCATCCCGCCTGTAACTCCAGCGTTTAGCCCATGTCATCACCACGACTGGATCGCCTGCTGACCCTGTGCTTCTTCCAACCGCTGCGAAAAGTGGTTGGAGGAACGCGTGAGTTTCGCCTGCCCGTCTTGATGTATCACAGTGTGTCGGATCAGTCGGAAGCGAATGTGTCTCCCTACTACCGCACAGCCACCCACCCGAAGGTTTTTGGCGAGCACATGGCGCTGTTGCATGCGGAAGGGTGGGAAGTGGTGAGCCTGAAGGCAGGCTTGCAGATGCTTGGCAGCGAGAATTCCGATCGTCGAAGAATCGTCGTGCTCACGTTCGACGACGGGTTTCGCGATTTCCATACCGCTGCGTTTCCAATTCTGCGACAACACGGGTTTGGCGCGACCGTCTTCCTACCGACGGCGTTCATCGGGAAAGAGCCGGTTCGTTTCAAGGCGCACGAGTGTTTGACTTGGGATGAGGTGCGGGAGTTGCAGCAGGCGGGAGTCGAGTTCGGCTCTCACACTGTCAATCATCCGGAGCTTGTCCATCTGGCGTGGGAAGAGGTTGAAAAGGAAGTGCGCGATTCGAAAAACGAGATCGAGCAACACCTGGGAGTTCGTGTGACGTCGTTTGCCTATCCTTATGCGTTTCCGCGAGCGAACCGGGATTTTGCGAGCCGTCTTGGGCGGCTTCTTCGGGAAACGGGTTACGAATGCTGCGTGACCACAGACATTGGCCGGGCGCATGGCAACACCGATCGGTTTGCCATTCCCCGTCTGCCGGCAAACGGCAGTGATGATCAGGCGCTTTTCAAAGCCAAACTGGATGGTGCCTACGATTGGCTGTCTGTGCCCCAGCGGCTGTTCAAGACCCTCAAACGATTAGCGTCTCTCCCGCGAGGGACGGGCCGGAGCAACAACTGACGTGGACGTTTCAATCATCATCGTCAATTGGAAGTCCGCGGCTTTCGTGCGGAAGTGCATCCGTTCCATCGAGGAGCACACGCGCAAACTCGACGTGGAGATCATGGTGCTGGACAGCGGATCATTTGACGGCTGCGGCGAAATGTTGGCGCAGGAGTTTCCCTGCGTTGGTTTCATCCAGAGCGACAAGAATCTGGGATTTGCCAGAGGAAACAATGTGGCCGCTGCGCAGGCGACGGGGCGCTTCCTAGTCTTCCTGAATCCGGACACCGAGTTGCGCGGTCCCGCCATCAACAAGCTTTTTGAAGCGGCAACGTCCCGGCCCGAGGCGGGCGCGTTGGGCGCGCACCTCTTGAACAGCGACGGTACGCTGCAAATAAGCTGTCTCCAGAGTTTCCCCACGATTGCCAATCAGGTTCTCGATGCCGACCT
>JBAZIR010000485.1:0-4264 GCA_041651735.1 Verrucomicrobiia bacterium
AGTTCACCCAGATGACGGACATTCCGGACCACCTCGTGAATCTGCTCGACGGTATGCGGCGTTTGGTGACCACACAGCCCGGCCAATTCGTCGCGCACCCAGATCGCTTCGAGCGTGGTGATCGGATCGCGGTGCGGCGAGGCTTCGATCTCGTCGCTGAGCGCATGAATGACGGGGCCGAGCACCGTCGGCACATCAGGAAGCTGGTCGGCGATGCGCAACAACTGTTCCGCCACCTGAAGCTTCTGTCTGAGGTTGACGGCGCAGGCAAACGACCTGAGCATTTCCTCCTCCGGCCGCTGCGGCTTGTCGCGCAGCACGAACGGCTCGGTCTTCTTCGCCGGAACGCCGAAGTGCGGGTCTTTCTTCATCGCGCGCTTCGCGCCATCCCACCACTTTTTCCAGTCCGCCGCGGCCACGACCTCCGGGCACAACGCCGCAGCAATGGAGTCCGCCACACCCTGCCCGCCAAAACTGCCCAGCACGATGCGCAGCAACTGCAACGGTTCTCCGACAGCAAGCTGCTTGAGTGTGTCGAGATGGGTCACCTTTTGAACCAGAATGTGCTCGGTGGGCAGAATTTCCAACGATTCAGCAGCGTAACGGGCCTCCATTGAGTGGCCAGGCCTGCCTCTGAAGTCTATCTGGAACTTGCCCATGATGGGATCGAAGCTCGCCACCTTCCCGAAGCCCCAACTGCGATGGATGCAGTAGACGCCGGAATCGAGTTTCTTCAGAACGCCCACGTGCCGCGCCTCGGCCTTGCCGTCATCGAGTAATGCTTGGATTTGATCGTCAGTCATGTTGAAAAGTGGTAGAAGCTATCGCGTGACTTCAACCAATCCAAGAGAAATTGTGTTCGACCTGCTCTGTAAGTGGGAACGCCGCGGCAATGCCGCCGACGACCTGCTCCACGCGGCCCTGCAAAACTCAGCGATGCCGGCGCGCGACCGGGCTCTCGTGACGGAGCTGTTTTACGGCTGCCTGCGGCAGCGGGCATCGCTCGACTGGCTGATGGCGCAGAAGATGGAGCGACCGCCGAAACCGGACATTGCCGCGCTGGCGCGGCTCGGCCTGTATCAACTGTTCTTTCTTGATCGTGTGCCGGCGCACGCCGCCGTCAACACGACGGTGGAACTGGCAAAGCGCGCCTCGTCAGGGCGCCTCGCCGGGTTTGTCAACGCGCTGCTGCGAAACGCCCAACGGGACCGGCCGGCGCTGGCGGCGGCGCTCCAACGCCAGCCTTTGGCCGTCCGGTATTCGCATCCGGAATGGTTGATAACGCGATGGCTGGCGCGCTACGGCGAAACGGACACGCGCGCGCTGCTTGACTGGAACAACCGCCCGCCGAAGACCTTCGCCCGCGTGAACACACTGCGAACCAGCGCCGATGCGTTGCTGGCCAAATGGCGCGCGGCGAGCATCGATGCCGAACTCGCCAAAGGAGCCCCTCACGCCGTCCCCATGATCGAGGTTCGCGCGGCGGATTCAGCAGAGCGGCTGCCGCGATTCGCTGAAGGAGAGTTCTACATTCAGGACCCAAGCACCTTGCTCGCGGTCGAGTTGCTCGGCGTGCAACCAGGCGAGCGCGTGCTGGACGCCTGCGCTGCACCGGGCGGCAAGACGACCTCTCTCGCGCAACTGATGCAAGACCGCGGCGAGATCGTCGCCGAAGACTCTTCACTTGAACGCCTGAAACAAGTCGTGGCCAATTGCGCGCGGCTTGGCGTCACCTGCGTCACGGTCCAACAAGCGCGGGCTGCTCATTCCGCCGAGACCTGGTTTGACCGCGTACTCGTGGACGTGCCCTGCTCCAACACCGGCGTGCTGCGCCGGCGCGTGGACGCCCGGTGGCGGCTGTGCTCCGAGGATATCGCTCGGCTCGCGACGGAACAGATGGCGCTCCTGCAGAAGGTGGCGCGGCGCGTCAAGCGAGGCGGCACGCTGGTCTATAGCACGTGCAGTCTTGAACCCGAGGAGAACCGTGGCGTTGTGGAAGCATTCGTGAAAGCCGAACCCGAATTTACGCTCGACCGATGCGTCGAGGTTTTTCCTCCGCGCGATGGAATGGACGGAGCATTTGCCGCAAGGCTCTTTCGCCGCGTGAGCTGACGCCGCAATCCGCGCCCCGCTACGGCGTTTGCGCGGCGGCGGGCACAGCTTTCACGGATGGAGCGGAAGAATCGCCAGAGGCAGCATCGCTGCCGACAGGCGGAGGACGGTTGTGCCGCTTGCGCATCTCCTCACGTTCCTGCGGAGTGAGCTGCTTCCAGCGTTGAAAATTCTCCAGAATCCGCCGTTTCTCCTCCGGCGACATGCTTTGCCACTGCTGCAGCCGTTGTTTCAACTGTTCACGTTGCTCCGGTGGCATGCGGCTGAACTTCTGATAGTTCCTGTTCAGCACCTTGCGCGCCTCCGGCGACAGGTCGCGAAGTTGCTGCCATCGCTCCAGCATTTTTTTCTGCTCAGCCGGCGGCATCTTCGCTATTTTTTCGCGCATCCGGGGCGGGAGATCCTCCGGCAAGGAGACGCCGCCTGGCGTACTCGTTGAAACGGTCTCCGCGCCCGTCCTGCCCGGAAAGAAACACACGAGACAGCCAAGAGTCAAAGACAGGATGAGAATCCTTGGACTCATCAGCTATTCCAAAGCGCCCTCATCATCTCTTCGATCGGGTCGTGTTCAGGAACCGGCGCAATCCGGTCGAGGTTTGCGATGATGTCGAAATCCCTCAACAATTCCAAATGCTGCACCACCGGCAGAATCGCCGCCAACTCCGGGTTGACGGTCTGATCGGCATCGCGCTGAGTGCTCATCCAAACACCCATGCTTGCCGCAAAGAGCATCAAGGCGACCGTCGCAGGCGCAACCCAACGCCACGTCAACGGGAAGAACCATGAACGGGCCGGCGTCTCGCGCTCCACGCGATCAACCTGATTCATGACGCGAGCAACGAAATTCGAGGGCGGCTCAATCTCCGGAACGGACACAAATGCCGTCCACGCGCCCTTGTAATCACGCCAGGCGGCAGCACAATCGGGGCAGTCCGCCAGATGCTGGCGCAGCAGCGCGTCCCTTTGGACGTCCAACTGGCCATCCAGAAGACCATCAAATTCAGCTTGGCATTGTGTGCAGTTCATTCTCCAAAAATCTCGTTACTTATAACACCCAGGTTGTCCAAAGGTTTCAGAAATTTTCATGGCCGCAAATACGGTTTGAGTTGGTCGCGCAGTATGGCGCGCGCGCGATGAATGATGGACTTCGTGGCCGACAGCGAACAACGCATGACCTTGGCAATGTCCTCGTAGGGCATGTTCTGATGTCGCAACAGCAACATGGCCGTGCGCTGCGCCTCAGGCAAGGCAGCCAGCGCGACGTCCACCCGTTTCCGCAGTTCGGCAGCCAACGCCTCCTCGCTCGCCGGTTTCGCTTGTTGGTCGGGAACCTGCCACACCGACTCGCTGCCTTCCGCAGCATCCGTGACCGGCTTGTCGAGCGAGTCCGCAGGATGGCGGGCGCGGCGCCGCACCTCGTTCAGACACATGTTCCGCACGATGGTGAACAGCCACGTGGAGAATTTCGCCGTCGGAAGGTAACGACCTCGCGACTTCCACACCTGCACGAACACATTCTGGGCAAGGTCCTCCGCTTCCGCGGCGTCGCCGATGCTGCGATAAATCGTGTTGATCACCGGCCGTTGGTATTTGACTACCAACGCCTCGAAAGCGGCGCGGTTGCCGCGGCGAACCTTCAGCATCAGTTCGGTATCGGGATCAAAAGACATGCGAAGTATTGGACACGTTCTGTCACGCAGAACGTTCACCACGCGAACACAATCTCAGCGACTTTATGGTGTTCCATTTCGAGCGGACTTTAACATAGAAGCGGGGACGGACAAAAAACTTTTCACGTCCAGGCCATCCGGTGACAACCGGATGGTGACGGCGCCCTGCAAATCCGTGCGTAACACCCGCGCGCCATGAGCCTCGATACGGTCAAGCATGGCCGGCAACGCCGCCTTCCGCGAAGCGGCCTCGCCACAACTGACGACGACCCATTGCGCGGCCACCGCGTCCATAAACCCGTCGGTGCAGGAATCCTCACGGCTGTGCAACCCCCTGATCAAAACGTCGCTGCGCAAGTCTATCTTCGCCGCCAACAGTTCACGCTCAACCGTGGCGCCGATGTCCGACGCCAGCAGCACGCGGTGCGGGCCACAACGCAACTGCATCACCAGCGCGGCGTCATCGCCCAGCACAGGCAACC
>JBAZIR010000486.1:0-4263 GCA_041651735.1 Verrucomicrobiia bacterium
CGCAAAATATTCAGGTGCTGGAATTCTTGGAATTTTGGGCGCTTTAGTGGGGTCACTCTTTGGTGTTTCTGTATTAGGCCCAGTTGGATTAATCCTTGGGCCAGCGCTCGGGGTTTTTATTTTTGAAATATTATCTCGTAAAAAAATAAAAGTCTCAGCTCGTTCGGCCACTTTCACACTTTTCTCAACTCTAGCCGGAATGATTTTTAATATTGTGCTCGCTGTTACAATGCTTATCATCCTTATCGTAGCGTTGATAGTACAGGCTAAATTGTATTTCTAAAAATAGTTCTAAGCAGTATTTTAATATCAAGATATATTGACTGGTGGTCTATATACCAAAGATCATATTCAAGCCTCTTGCTCATAGTCTTTATATTGTTTGCAGGACCCCTGAGGCTATTAACTTGCGCCCACCCGGTTAGCCCAGGTCTAACGTCAAGGCGTTTGAAGTAATTGTTCACTTTCGGACCGAGCCCTCTATCCATCACAGCTGGATGGGGGCGTGGACCAATAATCGACATGTTGCCTAACAAGATATTGACAAATTGGGGTAATTCATCGAGACCGGTTCTTCTTAGAAACCTACCGGCTTTCGTTATCTTATTGCTATCGATTGCAATTTCGTGATAGCGACCTTGGTTATCGATAGAGTGATCGCCTTGTACCATAGTTCTAAACTTATATAAAATAAAATATTTCTTTTTATATCCTGAGCGTTTTTGCTTATAGAAAACAGGCCCTTTAGAATCAACTTTGATTATTAGAGAAATAATTAAAAAAAGCCAAGGTGCAATTAACACAAGGAAGATTGAAGAGGCGAGGATGTCGAAAAACCTTTTTAATATTTTGTACATAATTACTTAGCAGCTTTTACCTGTTTCTCGACCCATTTATAAGTTTCTTTTAGCCCGTCATATAACTTTTTAGATGGTGACCAATTTAACTCTTCTCTCAAAAGTGTGTTTTCTGAATTTCTCCCCCTTACGCCTTGAATTCCAGGTACATTTTTTATTTTTAATTTCTTACCCGATATTTTAATAACTTTTTTTGCCATATCATTTATCGAAACCATTTCTTCCGATCCAATATTGACGGGTCCTGTAAAATGGGATTGCATTAGTTTTTCAACTCCTTCAAGACATTCGTCGATGTAGAGGAATGAGCGCGTTTGTTTTCCATCTCCCCAGATCTCGATGTTTTTACCGTTTTTTGCTAAAGCTACCTTTCGGCAGATAGCAGCCGGCGCTTTTTCTCGACCACCTTCCCATGGTCCTTTAGGACCAAAAATGTTATGGAATCTAGCGATTCTAACATTCAGCCCTTGGTTTCTATGAAACGCCAGATACATTCTCTCACTAAATAACTTTTCCCAGCCGTATTCGCTATCGGGATCAGCGGGATAGGCTGATTGTTCGCTACAGTTTGGGCACTTCTCATTTTCTTGATTAAATTTTGGATATATACAAGCCGATGATGAAAAAAATAGTTTACCCATTTTATTTTTTGCAACGAGTTCAGCAATGTTTAAATTGATTTGTGCTGAATTGTGCATCACCTTAGCATCGTTTTCTCCCGAGAATATATAACCAGCTCCACCCATATCGGCAGCGAGTTGGTACACTTCGTCAAATCTTTCTTCAAACACTTTTTTGCAGAAAGCTTGGTCCCTCAAGTCACCTATTACAAATTTATTAGCTCGGCTCTTGCTAAATTCGGGGTGTTTTAAATCTATCCCGAGAACAAAAGCATCTCGAGTTTTTAGTTTATTGACGAGATGATTTCCGATAAACCCACCCGCACCGCAAACTAATATTTTTGTTTTCATTGAAGACCTTGGATCTATTTTTTTCTATAAACTTTCAAAACAGAAACACCTACCAGTCTTTGCAACACTGGCAGGCTTGCGACTTTATCTAGTATATTTCTTGTAAATCTTAACTTATTCTCCCATGAATTTCCATTTGCGCCGTTCCTCTCAAATTGAGGGGCAATATATAAGGGTTTTCCGACAACTTCAAATCCACGGCCTGTAAAAATTTTGTCTATTTGATGAGAGGAAAAAACCCTTGCGATTGATATTTTTCGGTGTAGGGCTGGAATATAGGGCAAGAATAATATTTTCTTTCTAATTATTTTATTACCAATTCTAACCCCGTGATTTTCAAAAGGAAATAAAATCTGCGGTACTGAGATGATAATCAAACCGCCCCTTTTTGTTACGCGAGAAGCTTCGCTGACTGTTTTTTCTAAATCGCCAACGTGCTCCAATACCTCAAAAGCAGTAACTAAAGAGAAATAATTATTGGGGAAACTCATATTATCTGCAGACATTTTTAGGACTTCTGTTTTGTTATCATGCCTGCACCTGGTGCGGAATTTATTTAGTTCATTATCCAAGATGTCAATTCCAATTGTTTTGTCAAAGTGTGGGGTAACAAATTCGGTAATGAACCCGTTGCCGCAACCAATATCTAGATAGTATTTTGTTTTTTCATCCGTCTCAATCTCTCCGAGATTCCTAACAGCAAAATCAGACAACTTTTTAGCTGTTTTGAATGCACTCAACGGTGCGGTTCCGCCTAAATCAGGTTTATTGGTTTTTATTATCATTTCTTCGCCTTGCTAGATCAAGCGTGCTGTAATATATAAATAGTGGTACAACGCTAGAATATCTTCGCCATAACCTTTTTGGCTCCATACATAGTCTAAAAAACCACTCCATGCCTATGTTCTGAACAAATTTTGGTGCCTGCCTAACATTGCCAGTGTGGAAATCAAAAGCTGCTCCGACTGTAACTATAAAATCAACACTTACAAAGTGCGACAATTTTTCGGCAAACAATTCCTGTTTTGGTGTCCCCAAACCTATCCAAACGATATTAGCCTTGCTCGAATTAATTTTATCACCCAAGTTTTGAAATTCACTATCTGTCATTGCTCTAAATGGGGGAGAATATAGTCCAACGATATTGTTATTGCCAAACCTGTTTTTACAGGCTTTTTTAAGATTTTGTGCTACTCCGGGCTTGCCGCCACATAGAAAATGACTAATTTTTATGTTTGCCGAAGCTATCATCACATCAGAGAAAATATCTGGTCCATAGCACCTAGTCATACTCCTTGCGCCCTTAACACGACCGACCCAAACGCACGGCATACCATCAGGCAAGTTCAAATAAAATTTGTTCAAAATGTTCTTGAATTCGGCATTCTTTTTAGCTGTTACCAAGCCATGGGCGCCAGTTGCACTAACTAATCTATTTTTGTGTTCGTTATTCTTTGCTTTCCCGACAATCTCCTTTACGGAGCTCTTGTGTCCCTTGTCATAGAGTTTCACCCCTAACACCATTACCATTATCTTGTTCTCCCAAAAGCAATAATTGATTTGTTCATTCCAATAAACTTTTCTTTGTAAACTTTTGAACCAGGAAACAATTCAGAGAGCTCTCTTGTGCCGACCATCCTTATACTTTTAATAGTTTTAATTGCTTCGGCCTTATTTAATCTTCCGACATGTCCCAGGGAAAACCTTGTGCATAATAATATTTTTACCTTCATCGGAAAAAACTGAAAGAACGGGAAAATAAAATGGGGCTCAATTGGAAAATACTTGTTCGGTGTTTGAATAAAATACATTTTTCCAACACGCATTACCTCTTGTGCCATCATATTCTGGTTTTCATATGTTTCAAGATGTTCAATAACAGAATTCGAAAAGACAACATCGAAGTATTTATCCGGGAAAGCCCCCATATCTCGCGCGTCGCCTGCAACAGATTTGAAATTCTTACCTGTGACCTCAAGCTTTCCTAGGTTTAAAATTGTTATTGATAATTTATCATCATCAAGCCCCAGTATTTTCCAGAATTGCTCCTCTCCACCGACGTCAAGAATGTTTATCGGTCGCTTAACATTTTTGATAAGTTTCAAAAAAAGATTCAATCTCTTTTTCCTCAAGCAATTAACATAAGACCCTCTTTTTCGATAAGAGCTTAAATTACGCATCCTTACTACTTTCGATAAATAACGATAAATCGCGCACCGTGCGACTTATTTTTAGATCAAATTTATAACTGTTAAAGTTGGCTATATTGCTTGTTTTATAATTGCATACAGCAATTTTTTTGAAGCCAGTGTTATCAAGATAATTCTTTAAACTTATACTATCATACATCCATCTATGGGTTTCCCCTGAACTTTGGGCATTTCTACGTAATAGGTTTTCGATGAATCTAACAAACTTCTGCTGTTGCCTTGTCC
>JBAZIR010000487.1:0-4233 GCA_041651735.1 Verrucomicrobiia bacterium
GGTTCGTTCCATGCCGCTGAAGGCGTAGAGCGTGGCCGAGTTCAGTTCGAACTTCAGCCGCACGGTTTTCCCCTTGAGCGAAGCCAGCGACTTGCCGTTCTTCCAGCGCACAATGCCATCGGTCACGTCGGTGGCGGTGGGTTCACAGTCGGCGAGCGCATGACCGGACTCGCCGATTATTTCCACCCGCATTGAGCCACTGCGAACGTCGGCGCTCACGCGCAGTTCATCGCCGGTGCAACGCATCGGTGGCGTGAGGATGGTCGCAGGCCGGCCCGGTTCCTGCGGTTCGTAGCCGGCGAAACCATCCACGCGCAGCCGCGCGAGGCAGGGCAGACAGTGGCGTTTCCAGCCTCGATGCTTTTCACGGCTGCCTCCATAGTAAATCCAGAGCCGGCCGTCCTTGATGACCGGCGGGCCGGCTTGCGCGTAGATGCAGCCGCCGTCGTAGCTTCCCTTCGCGCCGCGGGGAATGAACGGAGTGCCAGGCGCGACGCGCTGCCACGTCACGGAATCAGGACTCCACACCAACTCGCAGTCCACGGTCTGGTCGGAAGCGACGTTATACATCATCACAAAACCGAGATAACCGTTCGCGTAGGGGAATGCCGGCATGCAGTAGGCCTGGCGGTTCTTGCTCTCGGCGGGTGTCGAGCGCAACACCAGCGCAGGTTGGGTCCACTTCAGGAAATCCGTGCTCTCGGCGCGCGAGACGAGCCGCTCGCCGATGTAAAGGCGCGTGATGAGCACGTGGCGTCCGAGCCAGTCGTCCCAGAACATGTTGCTGTGCGTGTCACCTGCGGTGCCGAGTCCGTCGGGCTTCACCGGCTCGGACCAATGGACGCCGTCGGGCGAGAAGCGCACGCGCATGTTGTCGGGAAGCCGCACGCCGATGTCATAGATCATCTTGTAACGCCGCGCCGGGTCGGGATCGTGCGGGTCGCGGCAGACGCCGACGTTGGCGACGTCGCGCGCGACGGCGTTGTTTTTCGTGGAGCCGTCGAAGCCGTGCAGGCCCAGCTCCGGTTTTTCCCAAACGATGCCGTCCCTTGATGTCGCGTAACAGAGAAACCAGCCGACCTTGTTGATCGTGCGCGGCGGCATCATCTTCTCGATGACATTGGAGTCAGCGAGCACGCACTTGTACCAGAGCTGGAAACGGCGCTCATTTTCGTCGTAGGCGATATTCGGGTAAAGATTGTTGAGCGCATTCTCCCAGGGCTTGTCCACGCGAAAGAGCGGGTTGTGCTCATCTTTCGCCACGCGGCCCACGACGAGCCGCGCGTTGTTGGTCTCGGCGACCACGCGGCTGTCGAGCAGCAGGTGCTTGAGGCGGTTGCGGAGTTGAACGCCGGTGATGACGTGATCCTGCTGGCCGCTGGCGGGAAGGACAACTCCGGCGATGAGGATCGCGAACGCAATTCGGAGCGCTGACGGGCGTCCCATGGCGTCAGTCCGTTAGCCGCCTCAATCGAGCCGGCGAATGCGGAGGTTGCGAAGAACACCGGTGGTGTCGTAGGAGGCGATGCCGAGCGGCGCGGACTCCTCGATTTCGCCGAAACGCATGCTGATTTTCTTGCCGGTCGTTGTCACGTCCACCACCTGTTCCTTGTCAATCCAGCATTCGAGTTTTTCCGACGTCACGCGGACGCGGATGGCGTACCAGCGGTCCTTGACGAACTCCATGCTCTTGGTTGTCTCGTTCTCCGATGCATCCATGCCGTCAATGGAGGAGATGCCGACCACGCTGCCGCCCCAGCCGCCGAGGATGAGCGTGCAGTACGACTTGCCCACTGGGAACGTCAGCCCGCAAAAGAAATCATATCCACCCGCGCGCTTGGCCTCCAGTTCCAGCTCGTAGTCCATCCGCGGCACTGAGTTGGTGTCGGCGATGGAGATGCCGGTGAGGTCCCTGCCGGTGCCCAACACGATGGTGCCATCCTTCACCTCCACCTTGCCCTTCCCGATGAAATCCGTCAGCTTCCAGCCTTTCAGACTCTTGCCATCGAATAGTGACTTCCAACCCTCCTCGTTCGCCGCATCCGGTTTTGCTGCATCGGCCTTCTTGGGGACCGTGCAGGTTTTGCACGAAGGCGCGTTGGTTGACTCGGCCGCGGAGCAGAGCACGATGGAACAGAAACAGACCGCCACGAAAGCGGCGAGCAGTGACAGGAGGCGATGATGGTTGAGAATGCGAGACGTTTTCATCTTGGTGAATCTCTGGTTTCTAACTGGCGAGGCTAACACATTCCGCCTCGTTGCGCGCGTCTATTTCCAGCACACGGCTACGGAGTGGTGGGTTGCCTGGCTGCGAGCCGCAGATCACTTCTGTCGCCGATGCCGTTCGATCAGGCGCTTGAATTCCTCAAACAGAAAACCGGCATCGTGCGGCCCCGGCGACGCCTCCGGATGATACTGGACGCTAAATACCGGATGCTTCTTGTGCCGCATGCCCTCGACGGTCTGGTCATTGAGGTTGATCTGCGTGACCTCGACCTCGTCGGGATTGAGCGAGCTGGCGTCCACGGCAAAACCGTGATTCTGCGAGGTGATGAGCACCTTGCCGGTGCGGAGTTCCTTGACCGGTTGGTTGGCGCCGCGATGGCCGAACTTGAGCTTGAACGTGCGTCCGCCGAAAGCATGGCCGAGAATCTGGTGGCCGAGACAGATGCCGAAGATCGGCACCTCGCCCAGCAGGTCGCGGACGGCGCGGTGCGCATAGGGCAGCGCCTCCGGATCGCCGGGGCCGTTGCTCAGGAACACGCCGTCCGGCTTCAACGCCATCGCATCCTTCGCCGTCGCCGTGGCCGGCAGCACGTGAATGTCAAAGCCGCGTTGCCGGAGCCGGCGGAGGATGTTGTACTTGATGCCGTAATCGAACGCCACGATGTGGCAATCCGTCGCCGGCAGCGCGTCGAACATGCCTTGAAACAATCCAGTTTCGCCCTTCGCGGTTCGCGTTTCGTCCAGCGTGGCGCCGCGCGGAATGTCCCAGTTCGCGCTCCACTGGCCGTAGCCTTCCCAGTGGAACGGCTTCTTGTGCGTGACCTCGACGACGTAGTCCACACCGACGATGCCCTTCCACTCTTTCGCGCGCTTGACAGCGTCGGCGTCGCTGATCGGCTCGGTGGAGATGAACGCTTTCATCGCGCCGCGCGTGCGCAGGTGCTTGGTGAGGCGGCGCGTGTCCACGCCTTGGATGCCGGGAAGCTTGTGCTTCTTCATGTATCCGTCGAGCGTGAACTCCGCACGCCAGTTCGACGCGACGGGGCTGAGCTGGCGGATGACGAAGCCCGCAACATGCGGCTGCCAGCTCTCCACGTCGAGCGTGTTGATGCCGTAGTTGCCGATTTCCGGATAGGTCATCGCCACAATCTGCCGTTTGTAGGACGGATCGGTGAGAATCTCCTGATAGCCGGTCATTGAGGTATTGAAAACCGCCTCTCCGCAAGCCGACGTGCGGGCGCCAAATCCCTGGCCCCGGAACACCAGACCATCTTCAAGTGCCAAAACTGCGTCCATTTATCCTTTCGATTGCGGCGTTGGCTCCAGGCCAATAAATTGAACATCTGCCGCATAGCCGTGACCGCGCATCATCGCGGCCAGAAAATCCCTCATGCTGTCACGCGCCTCGCGCAATAGCGGACTGGATGCCGCTTGCTGCAGCACGCTTTGCCGCATGCCGCGCGCGATGGAATCCCGATCCTCTTCCGAGAACCGGTTCCACAACCAATCCTTCTCATATTGATAGGCCTGATCGAACACATCCACGCCGACGATCTCCGGCTGTCCAAGTTCCACGACGACGCGACGTTTCTTCTGGTCCACGACGACGCGCAGGTGCTTGGACAGATCGAACCCGGCGAACACACGCGCCTTGCCCAGAATCGAAACCTGCGCCGTGCTGATCAGGTCCGACCGCTTGTGCTTGTAGTTGAACACGATCACTTGTTCGGCTGAAAAGGCCTTTGCCACGCGTTGGATCTCGGCGGCCGCGAAATCCTGGCTGATTTCGCGGCGCGTCGTCTGGTTCAACCACAACAATGTCGCCAGTACGCCGACCGCAGCAGCAAAGAGATAGCCAATCAACGTCTTCACGTTATTTCTTCTGACGCGCGACCCGGCCACCGACGATGGTCGCCACGGCTTTGCCCTTCAAGGACCAGCCGTGGAACGGTGTGTTGCGCGATTTGCTCGCCGTCTGGTTCACGTCATAGACCCACTCGTGCGCCG
>JBAZIR010000488.1:0-4215 GCA_041651735.1 Verrucomicrobiia bacterium
AATCCGGCCAACATGACGTCGAGAGAGATCGTCACGCGCGCGCTGAGCGGGCAGGAAACGCCCCGCGTGCCGGCGGGGCCGCTGGCCGTGCACATCTGCGCACGGCTGGCGGGCGTTTCGTTGCGGAGTTACACGAGCGACGCGCACATGCTGGCGGATTGCGTCATCCGCTACTACGAGCGTTTCCGGTCCGACGCCGTGTGGGTCTCGGCCGACACGTGGGTGAGCGCGCAGGCGATGGGCGCGGCGGTCGGTGCGATGGGGGAGGAGCAGCCGTTCGGTGGCGTCGGCGAGCCGCTGGTGCGCACGGTAGCTGACATCGAGCGCATCCCGGAACCCAACCCGTCTTCGCAAGGGCGTTGTCCGCTGATGCTCGATGCGCTGCAGCGTGTCGTCGCGGCGCTGGGACGGGACGTTTTCGTTGTCGCGTGTTTTGACCAATATCCGTTTTCGCTCGCCGCTGCGCTGATGGGCATCAACGAGATCATGCTCAAGCTGGTGGACGATCCGCCGTTCGTCGAAGCGCTGATGCAGCGGTGCATGGACTACGGGCTGGCTTACGGCCGCGCGCTCGCTGGCGCAGGGGCGAATATGCTCAGCGGCGGTGATTCGCCAGCCGGCCTGATCGGGCCGCGATTGTATCGCGAGGTTGCGCTGCCGTTCGAGAAGCGTCTTATCGCCGGCCTGAAATCCGCCACCGGCAAACCGGTGTCATTGCACATCTGCGGCGACGGCACGCCAATCCTCGCGGACATGGCGTTGTCGGGCGCCAACGTGCTGGAAGTGGATCACAAGGTGGACCTCGCGCACGCCTGCGAGGTCGTGCCGCCGCACATCGCGCTGTGGGGCAACCTCGACCCTGTGGCAGTGTTGTCACAAGGCAGCGTGGAGCAGGTCGGGTGCGCCGCGCGCGCGGCGCTGGAGACGGTGAAGGCCAGCGGAAGGCAACGGTTCGTCTTGAGTTCCGGCTGCGCACTGGCGGTGGAAACGCCGCCGGAGAACCTGGATGCCATGTTGCAGGTTTGCCGCAGCTGACATGGTCGGCGGTTTTTCCGCACCGGTTCGGTGATACCTAGGTTCACCCACAATTCGCGTGCATTCACGGCATCGGCGGCGGTAAAAATCATATTGATGATCACATCACGTCCGTTCCTCACTGTCTCCCTTGCGTTTTTCATCCTGACCATGACCGGCGGCGATCCGGCTCGTTCCGCGACGCCGAAGTCACCGATTGACGCCGGGCGCGTCAAAGCCGTCGCGGCGATGTTGCCGGAACTGCCCGCGGGCCTCGGCCATCCCATCAGCGACCGCGCGTCGTGGGACAAGTTCGCGCGTGATGCGGCGTCCAAGAGCATCATCAAACGCGCGGAGGGCATCCTTTCCCAGCCTGTGCCGGAGCAGCCGGACGACCTCTATCTCGACTTCTCCCGCACGGGCAATCGCACCCACTGGCAGAAAGTCGCGTTCGAGCGGCGGCAACGGCTGACGTGGCTCGTGCTGGCGGAGTGTCTGGAAAACAAAGGCCGCTTCCTGCCAAAAACGGAGGAACTCATCGCGGCGTTCTGCGGCGAGAAGACCTGGGTGATGCCGGCGCACGACCGGCGGTTGAACAACTTCAACGGCAAGTCCATTGACGTGGACCTCGCCTCCTCGGCGCTGGCGTGGAATCTCGCCACGACTGATTGGTTGCTCGGCAACAAGCTCACCGCGGCGACACGGAAGTTGCTCCGGGAGAAAGTGCGCAAGTTTGTGATCGAGCCGTGTCTGGCGGCGTATCGCGGCACGGCACGGCCTGCCGGCTGGATGAAGACAACGAACAACTGGAACGCGGTCTGTCTGGCTGGCGTCACCGGCGCGGCGCTGGCGCTCGCGGACTCGCGCGAGGAACGAGCGCTGTTCGTCGCGGGGGCGGAGCACTTCACGAAGAACTTCCTCGCCGGGTTCACGCCCGACGGCTACTGCTCGGAAGGACTCAGTTACTGGGACTACGGATTCGGCCATTACGTGTTGCTCAGTGAGACCGTGCGGCAAGCCACTGGCGGCCAGCTTGATATGTTGGCGCGGCCGGAGGCGAAGGCACCGGCGGAGTTTGGCGCGCGCATTCAAATCGGCGGCGGCATCGCGCCGGCGTTCGCGGATTGCGGCATTAACGCGAAGCCGTCGCCAGAGATCATGTGGTTCGTCAATCGCCGCCTTGGGCTTGGGCTGCGCGCGTATGACAAATTCGATGCGGCGGACGATTCGTTTTCGAAACACTGGTTTGGGTGCCTGTTCGAGACAGCCCTCTACAGTTTCCCGAACTCGGCTTCGCAAGCGAAGCCACACGCCGGCGGGAGCGCCTATGAACTGGGCCTGCGCACGTGGTTCGACAGCGCGGGCATCCTCATCGCGCGGCCCACGCCCGACTCGGCCTGCCGGATGGGCGTCGCGCTCAAGGGCGGCCATAACGCAGAGCACCATAACCACAACGACGTCGGCAGCTACGTCGTGGTTGTCGGCAAGCGTGCCGTGCTGCTCGATCCCGGCGCTGAAACGTACACGGCTCGCACGTTCAGCAAGGACCGCTATGTCAGCAAGCTGCTGAATTCGTTCGGCCATCCAGTGCCGTTGGTGGCCGGCAAACTCCAACGCGAAGGCCGCGCCGCGCAGGCGAAAGTGTTGCGAACGGATTTCACCGACCGCGCCGACACGCTCGCGCTCGACATCGCGTCGCCCTACCCGTGCCCCGAGCTGAAGCGACTGGAGCGGACGTTCGTTTACTCGCGCGAAGGCGCCGGTTCGTTGACGGTGACCGACTCGGTGCAATTCGCCAGCCCGCAGACGTTCGGCACGGCGTTGCTTACGCTCGGCAAGTGGAAGCGCAATGACGATGGCAGCCTGTGTGTGCGCGACGGCGACGAAGCTGTGCGCGTCGAGATCAAGGTGAAGGGTGGAGAGTTCGCCGTGCAGGCCGAGGAGATTCACGAGGACGCGCCCGTGAAGCCGACGCGCATCGGCATCAATTTCACACAGCCCGTGACGGAGGCAACCGTCACGCTTAGAATCACGCCCACCGGAAAATCCAAGCCATGAAAGTGATTTCAACGCTGATCTGTTCGCTCCTGGCCGCAAACACCGTTGCCACCGCCGCTGGCGAATGGAATCCGCGTGAGAAGTTCCTCCGGTCGCTCGTGGAGGATGTGCCGGCGATTCTCAAAAGCCAGAACCGCCAGACAGGCCGGTTCGGCAGCGAGCCGTGGATTTGCACGGACCAGAACCCTGTTTTCCCGCTCGCCGCGGCGTGGGCCATCGAGGACAAGGCGAATCCCTACTACCACAGCGCCGAGGTTCTGGAGGCGGTCATGAAAGCCGGCGACGCGCTCGTGGCCGACCAGGACAAGAACGGCATGTGGACGTTCCGCAAGAAGGACCACTCGACCTGGGGCCAGATCCTGATGCCGTGGACTTACAGCCGTTGGATTCGCGCGTTCGCGCTGATCAAGGACTCGATGCCCGCCGAGCGACGGCAGTATTGGGAGAAAGGCCTGCTGCGCGGTTTCAGCAACATTTCAAAAGGCTGCCTGGGCCACGTCCATAACATTCCCAGCCATCACGCGATGGCACTCTACTGCGCCGGGCTTTGTTTCAACCGCGACGACTGGAAGCAGCAGGCGCGAGCGTTCATGGCGAAGGTGGTGGCGGCGCAAACACCTGGCGGCTGGTGGGTCGAGCACAGCGGGCCGGTCGTCGCCTACAACTTCGTCTACAGCGAGGCTCTCGGCGTTTACTACGCGATGTCGCGCGACGCGAGCGTGCTGGAGGCGTTGCGGCACGCGGTCGTTTTCCACGGGACGTTTGTGTATCCCGACGGCTCCAACGTTGAGACGGTGGACGAGCGCAACCCCTACGAGATCGGCACTGCGCACGGCAAGGTCGGGTTTACTTTCACCCCCGTGGAGCGCAACGTGGGATTCAGTTTTACGCCGGAGGGCCGCGGCTTCCTGCAACACCAGTTTCAGCTTCGTCAGTGGTCCGTCGCCGCCGATGAAGCCGCCTGTCATCTGCTTTACGGTCAATCGGGTCCCGCGGCACGACTCGCCGCCGACAGCGACGAGCAACTTGCGGTCGTCGGCAATAACGAGGCGCTCGTGTTGCGCCGCAAGCCGTGGTTTATCTGCATGTCGGCGTTCATCTGCGATCAGTCCACGAGCCGGTGGATTCAGGATCGCCAGAACT
>JBAZIR010000489.1:0-4168 GCA_041651735.1 Verrucomicrobiia bacterium
CTGCATCCCGTGTAACACCCGCAAAGCCAACCGCACTCCGGTCGAAGCGGGCATGCGGCTCATCCGCAAGCCCAAGCGGCCGAAGTGGCGGCCGTTCGTGCAGGTCACCGTCCCCAAGCCCGATGATAGCTGGAAGCACTTCCTCGACATCGCCTACTGGAACGTGGAACTCGGCGAGGAAGTGTCGTAGCGGACGGCTGGCAATCATTCCTGGAATCAGCCTCGGTGCCTCGCATCGAGGCTGATTGCTTTTTGACACCCTCTGCCAACCTCGCTACAGTCGTTCCGTGGATGTTCAACTCCAAAACAAGTTCGACCGGCTCCGTGAGATGCTGCGGGGCTACGGCAGTGTGCTCGTCGCCTACAGCGGCGGCGTGGATTCGGCCTTCCTGGCGCGCGTTGCCCACGACACACTGGGTGCAAAGGCGCTCTCGGTGATCGCTGACACGCCCAGCCTGCCGCGGCGCGAATTGGCTGAGGCGCTCCAACTTGGCAAAGAGTGTGGCTTTCCGGTTCGCGTCGTGAAGACCAACGAGTTCAGCAACGCCGATTACGTCGCCAATCCACCGAACCGCTGCTACTTCTGCAAGCACGAGTTGTTCGACAAGCTCGTGCCCATCGCGAAAGCCGAAGGCATCGGGGTGATTGTTCACGGCGAGAATGCCAGCGACATCGGCGACTTTCGGCCCGGCGCGGAGGCTGCGGCCGAGTTCCAGGCTCGCGCGCCGCTCAAGGAAGCGGGTCTCACCAAGGCTGACATTCGTGCGTTGTCCGCCACGCTTGGCCTGCCTACCGCCAACAAGCCGCAGATGGCCTGCCTCAGTTCGCGCGTGCCTTACGGCGAGACCGTGACGCTGCAGGCGCTGGCGATGATCGAGGCGGCCGAGAATGCTCTTTGGAACCTGGGTTTCCACGACGTGCGTGTTCGGCATCATCGCGGCGGCGCCAACGGCGCGGTGCCATTGGCGCGCATCGAGGTCGCGCCGGACCAGATTGCCCGCCTGACGGAGAACGGAGTCCGGGAAACCATCGTCAACCAATTGAAAGAAATCGGTTATACCTACGTGGCGCTCGATCTCCAGGGCTACCGCCGGGGCAGCGCGAACGAGGTGCTCCCGACACAGCCTGCACCGGCTGTGGCACAGTGAGGCGATGCGCTGTTACGCCAAGTTGCCACACCCACATTACGAATCACCACAGTGTCTGAACACTCATCCAAACTAAAAATCGCAGGGCGCGAGTTTGCCTCGCGGCTGCTGCTGGGCACGGGCAAGTTTGCCTCCAACGAACTGATGCGCGATGCCATCGCGGCCAGTGGCAGCGAAATCGTCACCGTCGCATTGCGCCGTGCCGACCTTAGCGGCCAGCACGACCGCTTTGCCAACATCCTCGACTTCATTGACACCAAACGCGTGCAACTCCTGCCGAACACCAGTGGCGCGATGAACGCGGATGAAGCCGTGCGCCTCGCCAAGCTTGCCCGTGCCGCTGGACTCGGCCATTGGCTGAAATTGGAGATTCATCCCGACCCGCACTACCTGCTGCCCGACCCGATCGAGACGTTGAAGGCCGCCGAAACGCTGGTGAAGGAAGGCTTTGTCGTGCTGCCCTACATCAACGCCGACCCGGTGCTGGCAAAGCGCCTGCAGGACGTGGGTTGCTCCACGGTCATGCCGCTTGGCTCGCCCATTGGCAGCGCCCGCGGCATCGAAACCCGCGCGCAGATTGGGATCATCATCGAACAGGCCACCGTCCCCGTTGTGGTGGACGCGGGGCTTGGCGCGCCGTCCCACGTCGCTGAAGCGATGGAACTTGGCGCGGATGCCGTTCTCATCAACACAGCCATCGCGGTCGCCAGCGACCCGGTTCGCATGGCGCGCGCGTTCAAAGCAGCTGTCGAAGCTGGCCGCGAGGCGTTCGAGATCGGCCTTGCGCCGCGCTCGATCGAGGCACAACCTACAAGCCCGCTCACGGGGTTTTTGGAGCGGTGAACGGAGCTGTTCCCATGACGACGGTCGGTGAGTTTACCCACCAAGCCGAAGCGTCATTGGCACTATCGCGGTTGCAGGCGGCGGGAATTGACGGGTTTCTGTTTGATGAGATCAGCCTCGCCGTCGTCGGTGCGGGCACGACTGCCATCCCGGTTCGATTGGAAGTGTCCGATGAAGATGCCGAAAGAGCGGGTCGCATCTTGCGCGGTGGGGAAGGGGCGGGGCCGTTGCCCTATGATTTCAGTCCGCCGGAGCAGGCAGAAGTCGTAGAGGGCAATTTCACGAAAGTCACTGGCAAGGCAGTTGGCTCAGCCTTTATCATGGGTGGCGTCCTGACGCTGATTACACTTGGCCTGCCTGCGTTGGCCGCGATGGTCAGCGGCGCGGGGCGTGTGCCGAGCATTGGTGGTCTATTGGTTATGTTTGTTATAGGTGGGGTGGTGGGCGTGATCGTGCACATTTGTCGTGAGGGATTGAAGGAGGCGGAAGACGCGAAAGAAAAGCCGTGCGGTGATTTGACTCCTCCCGGCACCTCAGCCAGCCATCGCTGATTCTGCGACGCGCTGCGGTGTCGGGTATTCTTGCGCAACAGGGCGGCTTCGGGCTAACCTTCTCTCATGCAACAACTGAACAGTTTGACGAACACCGCCGTGGCCGGGGCGGGTGTGGTTCTGTCGGGAGGCGAATGAGCTTCGTCAACGTTCTTAATGGACTGCCGCTCGCAGACCTCGCGCAGCTCGCCGAGCGCGCGACGGCGGCTGACGTGGAGCGCGCGCTGGGCCGGGGTGACCATCGTTCTCTTTCCGATTTCGCGGTGTTGATTTCGCCGGCGGCGACGCCCTTCCTGGAGACGATGGCGCGAGAGAGTCATGCGCTGACGGTGAGGCATTTTGGCAAGGCCATGCGCATGTTCGCACCGGTATATCTCTCCAACGAGTGCGTCAACAACTGCCAATACTGCGGTTTCTCGCGCGATAACCCGGTCCTGCGCACCACGCTGACGGTGGAGCAGGTGATGACGGAGACGCGGCATCTGGTGGCGGAAGGATTTCGAAACATCCTGCTTGTGGCGGGTGAGCATCCAAAGTTTGTATCGAATAGCTATCTGCGCGATTGCGTGGCGGCGCTGCACGCGGCAAGTGTGCCGAGCATCAGCATTGAGGTTGGGCCGCTGGAGACGGACGACTACCGGCCCATCGCCGCGGCGGGTTGCGAAGGTGTGGTGGTTTACCAGGAGACCTACAACCGCGACGTGTACCGTGAGATGCATACGTCGGGACCGAAGAGGGATTTTGACTGGCGGTTGGAGACGGCGGAGCGCGGTTATGCGGCGGGCTTCCGGCGGCTCGGCATCGGTGCGTTGATCGGCCTTTGGAAATGGCGGGAGGAATCCATTGCGCTGGCGGCTCACGCCGAGCATCTGCTAAAGAATTGCTGGCGCGCCCAGCTCACGGTGTCGCTGCCCCGGCTGCGGCCGGCGGCGGGCGAGTTCGAGCCGCGTTATCCGATGAGTGATCGCGAGATGGTGCAGTTCGTATGCGCGCTGCGGCTGACTTTCCCCCACGTGGGCATCGTGCTGAGCACCCGCGAGTCGGCGCGGCTGCGCGACGGGCTGGTTCCGCTCGGCATCACGATGATAAGCGCCGGCAGTCACACGGAGCCGGGCGGTTATACTGGCGCAGGCAGCGAAGAACTGCACCGGACGGAGCGTGGCAGGAGGGTCGAGATCGGAGCGATCACGGCCGGGAGCGCGCACTGTTCAGCTGCAGAGCAATTTGTGATAGCGGACGAGCGCTCGGCGGCGGAGGTGGCCGACAGGCTTCGTTCGCTGGGTTACGAGCCAGTCTGGAAGGATTGGGATCCCGCATTGTCAGAAAGTGTGCTGCCATGAAAGCGACTGCCAACATCACAGCGAACGGTAAAGCGACGGTCATCGAATTGCCGTGCCGAATCACGGATTTCATCCAGCGGCAGGGTTTGGACCCGCGCATCGTCATCGTCGAATACAACGGCGAACCGCTGCGCCGCGACCAGTTTGGGGGGGTGGAACTGAAAGAGGGTGACAAACTGGAGGTCGTCCGCATTGTGGCCGGCGGCTGAGTCGCTTATGGATTGGTTCTACGCTTTCATCATTGGTGTCGTCGAAGGCATTACGGAGTTTCTGCCGATCTCGTCCA
>JBAZIR010000490.1:0-4137 GCA_041651735.1 Verrucomicrobiia bacterium
CTTTGGGCAATCTTCTCATACATCAAGACCTCCAGGTTGCGTGACGCCTATTGGGGACTGCTATGGGGGGGCATTCTCGGGCTGATCAAGATCAACTTTGGGATCGTGGCGGTGGCGATGTGCGTGCTGGGCGTGATCCTGACGGACCAGTTTAAGAAAACGCCGATGGAGAGAACCAAGGCGATGTTCTTCGTGACCGCTGCCGTATTCCTTCCACTGCTGACCTGCACGATCTACGGGTGGTTTCTCCAAGGCCTGTCCATCGTGGAAATCCGGCAATGCCTGCCCTATCTAAGCGACGATGAACCGCACGTCATGAATCCCTTCGTGGCGTTGGTGAGGCTTATTGACTTCATCGGGTTCAAGATTCGCATCGACGCGATAGAAGCGTGCATGGATGCAATCATTGGCTATTCGATTATTCGCACAGTCTATCTGCTGGCTGCGCACAAGATCGAGCCGGACCGCCGGGTGCCGCTGGTGCTGGCGCTTGTCGTGTCGGCGGTGTTCGGCGCGGCCAATCTCCACGAGTATCTGAGAAGCGGCGTGGGCTACCGCTTGTTGTGGAGCCAGCCGCTGAGCATCGTGCTGAGTTTCGTGGTGATTGACACTGCCTTCGGCGGGGCAAGCAAGCTGATCCGGTCTCTGGTGCGGCTTGCCATCGTGATGATGGTGGTGTTGGCGTTCGCCACCGGACTTCAACGCATTAACGCGCAAAAAATGCCCGCTCATCTCCTGTCTGCCAGACAGGAGAACATCTATCTCGGCAACTCGCCGGAGTGGATTCAGACTGTGGAGGCGGCAACAGCGCGGCTGAAGAAAGAGTTGAAACCCGGCGAGCGTTTCCTCGCCATCCCTTACGAACCTCTCTACTACTACCTGACAGGAACGAAGAGTCCCACGCAGATGCTGATTTTCTTCGAACACATCAAGATCACTCGTGAGCAGGAACAATCCATCATCAGAGACCTGGAACGCCACAACGTCAACTACGTCCTCATGGCCAACCTCTGCAAATCCAAGGAATACGGGTTCGGGATCTTCGGCAAGACTTACTGTCCGATCCTCGGCCGCTACGTCGAGGAGAACTTCGCGCCGATCGCCAAGTATGGAGATTGGGTCAACGAGCCGATGTGGTCGTGGAACCACGGCGTCATGATTCTCCGGAGGAAGCAGCCGATGGGCAGTGCGACTGTGTCGCCGGACAAAGCGACTACTTCCCGCCCCGCAACGCCTTGACCATCGCCACGGCTCTGCGGACGATGATCGCCTCCGCACCGGGGCCAACAGCGCTGGCACCGACTTCGTAGCCGCCTTCCGGATACGCTGCCGCGTGCGGGATGTAGCCGCCGCCCCAATGTGAGTAGCCGCACGTCCAGAGTTGCGAGCGTGTCTGTTTGCACCAGTCGGCCAGTTCGCGTTTGATGCGCAGGCCGATCTCCGAGCACAGTTCGCCTTGGCCGAAGATCATGTAGATGTCGCCAATGCGCAGCACGGCCAGTTCAATCTCGCGTGTCTGCTTCGAGTCCTTTGGAGGGATTGCGACCTTGGAACTCGATTTCTCCGGGAGCGGTTTTGCCTTCGCAGATGATGAGGGCGTCCGGACGTCGCGCCCCACATCCGCCGGCACCTTTAGAGGCAACGCCAGTTTCTCACTGACGCACGCCAAAGGCATTGGTTCGCCGGGCGGTGCTGCCACGGATGGCAGCGGCACACACGCGGCGCTGACCACGTCACGACCGAGTTGGTGGCCCAGTTCCACGAGCATCTGCTTCGCATCCACCAGCACATAGCCGAACTTGCCGTTCGCGGTGGCGATTCGCGGCCGCACGTCGCCGCCAAAACCTTGCAGGAACACGGGCTGGCAGTTGGTGAATGCCGCGGCGATCCATTCCCGTGCGGGGCCGGGATAATCGGGGCTGATCTCGTAGCCGCCCATCGTCACCGGATGACACGTGTAGCCGAAAATGAGCGCGCGAACTTCATTGGTGCCGCCAAGCACGCGCAGCACGGGCACATCCATGTCAATCCGCTTGCGCGGCTCCGGGGCGATGCCGGCGACTTTGCCATTCTTGCCGACTTGGCGGCGGTTGAGACCCACGAGCGACTGTCCGACGGTGTAGTCGAGCGTCGCTTCCTTCAAGTTGGCTACGGCGGCCTCGACGAGGTTGGAAGTCCTCGCCGCAAACAAACCCAGATAATCGGCGTTCCGGCTGCTGAAGGATGGCCCGCAGTGCGTGTGTGAGGAGTTCACCATCATCTGGTGCGGCGGGATGCCGAGTTTCTCCGCTGCCTCACGAATGCCGGCGAGTTGCTGCGTGCTGATGTAGCAAACGTCCAGCGCCATCACGCCGGCTCGCGTGCGACCGTTGTCGAAGACGACGCATGAAGCGCTGAGGTTCTTGAACACGCCGGTGGAGGGTGACTTGCGCCCCGCATAGCCATGCATCCACACCGGGCCGGTCGGCGTGATGTCCACGGTGGCGACACCGACTTTGAGAGGCTCGGTGGCGAGGAGGGCAGAAGCGGCAAGAAACCAGACGGTCGCGGTTGCGAGGCGGGCTTTCATGATGTCTCATTATGACAGAAGAAACGCCCGTGTTGAAGCCCAGACTTGAATCCGGCATAGTGGCGGCACCATGAGATTTCTGCTTCCGCTTCTGCTCGCTGTTGCCTCGTTGCACGCCGCCGAGGCCAAACCGCCGCTCGACTACAGAATCGTCATCACCGGCGAGGAATTGCTGCGCGGCGTGTTTCCCGACGCGCATACCGCTTTCGTCACGCGCACGCTCCACGCGCTGGGTTGCCACTGCGTCGGCTCGACGACCGTGGACGACAAAGTGGCTGATATTCAGGAAGCCGTGCGCACGGCGACCCAGAAGGTGTCCTTGGTGATTGTCACCGGCGGCCTTGGCCCGACCGTCAATGATGTGACGCGTGATGCACTGGCGCAGTTGACTGGCATTGCGCTTCACGAACAAGCCGACGTTCTGACGGCGATGGAGAAACGCCTCAAAATTCCACGCGACGAAATTCGTCCGAATCTCCGCCGCCAGGCGATGGTACCGACGTGTGGCACGTATTTGAAGGCCGTCGCGGGCACCGCCGTTGGCCTCGTGTTCGAGTGGAACGACAAGGTTATCGTCGCGCTGCCAGGCCCGCCGCGCGAGCTGCAGCCGATGGTGAAGAACGAACTGGCGCCGTATCTGAGCCGGAAATTCGGAGTCCGAGCGCCTGGCAGTTCCATCACGTTGAGGTTTGTTGGCATTGGCCAGTCGCTCATTGACCAGACCATGAGCCAGCATGTGTCGTTGCCGGCCGATGTCATCGTTGGGTCGCAGTTCGAAGGTGGCCGCGTGGACTTTACATTCATGTTGCCCGGCAACGGCCCGGAGCAGGAAGCGCGGCTGAAACAATTGGCCGTGAAGATTCGCGAGCAGCTTGGTGAGTATATCTACGCCGAAGGCGAGACGACGCTGGAGCAGCAGGTCGCGCAAACGTTGTTGGCGCGGGGCGCGCAGTTGACGTTGGTCGAGATCGGCACTGGCGGACGGCTCGCGGCAAGTCTGGCTGGATTACCTGAGACGGTGCGGTTGCTGAAGGGCGCACACGTTGCGCCGAGCGGAAAGGCGATGCAGCAACTTCTGAAATCGAACAGCCGGGAGTTGAAAGCCTTTGCTCAAGCTGACAACAGCGATTGGACCATTGTTGTCGGAGGCGTTGACGTTGGTAGCAACGGGGCACGCTCTTGCAGCGTGTTGTTCCGGCTGGGCGGCGAGCGATGGGAGTCCGTTCGCGTGCCGGTCCAAGGCTCTGGCGAAACCGCCCAAGCGAGCATGGTCACACACATTTGGGACCGGTTGCGGCGATTGTTGAAGTGAGAGGATTACTTCGTCAACCGCTTCGCCTTGGAGCGTCCGCCTCTCCATAAATCATATTGCGGGTCGGCGTATTTGGCAAAGAACCCGTCGAGCTGCTTCTGCAACTGCTTCTTCATTGCTGCGTGCTCCGGCCAGTGGATGAGGTTCTCACGCTCGCCGGGATCCTTTTTCATGTCGTAAAGCTCATCCGGGCCGTTTGGGTAACGGACGATCAACTTCCAGTCCTCCGTCCGCACCATGCGCAGGTTTTCGAAAT
>JBAZIR010000491.1:0-4130 GCA_041651735.1 Verrucomicrobiia bacterium
TGAACTGCTGCTGCGGCGCGTTCAGCGACAAGTGGTATGACGTCTCGCTGCGTTGCGGCAAGGAAGCCGACGCGCTCAAGGTGGCGTGGGGCGACCCCATCCTGCCCGAACTGATCCGCGAAAAGCTCGCCACCGGCCGCTATGACGCGCTCACGCTCATCCATAACGAAACCTCCACCGGCGTGATGAACCCGCTGCCGGCCATCGCCGAAGTCATGAAGCAGTTCCCCGACGTGATGTTCATCGTGGACAGCGTCAGCTCGATGAGCGGCGTGAAGATCGAAATGGACGCGCTGGGCATTGACGTGCTGCTGGCGGGGATGCAGAAGGCGTTTGCCCTGCCCCCGGGACTGGCGGTGTTCAGCGTCAGCGCGCGCGCGCTCAAGCGCGCCGAGACCGTGCCGGGCCGTGGCTACTACTTCGACTTCCTGGAGTTCAAGGCGAACCACGACAAGAACATGACGCCCAGCACGCCGGTGATTCCGCTCATCTACGCGTTGGCGGCCAAGCTCGACGACATTTTTGCCGAAGGGCTCGACGCCCGTTTCGCCCGCCACCAGAAGCTCGCCGGCATGGTGCGCGGCTGGGGCGAGCGCAACGGCATTGGTTTGTTCCCCGTGCCGGCCTATCAGTCCATCACGCTGAGCTGCTTCGACAACGGCGCACGCCCTGACAGCAAGGGCCGCCGCATTGACGTGCCGAAGTTCCAAAAGGCGCTCAAGGAACGGCACAAGATTCTAATCGATGGCGGCTACGGCAAGATCAAGGGCCTGAGCTTCCGCATCGCTCACATGGGCGATGAGACGGTGGAAACGATCAACGAACTGATCGCGGCGCTCGACGATTCCCTGAAAGGGCTGTAACACGGCCTCGACGCCCGAACCGACGGTTCCATCGTAGGAAGAGCAAAGCCGTAACGCTGCGGTTGCAACTCGGCCCCTCACCCTGGCCCTCTCCCCATCGGATGGGGAGAAGGAATGCCGCCAGCGCAACGAGCTCACTCACAGTGACCGTTGCAATGGCGCGAAACTCCCTCCCTCTCCTCACGTCAGTGGGGAGAGGGCCGGGGTGAGGGGCCGCAGCCATTGTATCGCTTCACCTTCAACGATTCACGATGTATGCCTTTTTGCCGTGTTTTTGCCTTGCCGGCATTGGGAGCATCCCCTAGCATCCGCGGCTCGCGCCGAACAAGGAAATCCGGCGCACGGGCAGTAAATTTGAAAGGAAACATCGCTTGAACAACATACCGCATGACGTGAAAGACCTCGGCCTCGCAGCGGCCGGCAAGAACCGTATTGAGTGGGCCGACAACTACATGCCCGTGCTCAAGCTCATCCGCCAGCGTTTTGCCAAGGATAAGCCCCTCGCTGGCAAGACCCTTGCCGCGTGCCTGCACATCACCACCGAGACCGCCAACCTCCTCCGCACGCTCCAAGCCGGTGGCGCCCGCGTCGTGGCCTGCGCTTCCAATCCCCTCTCCACACAGGATGACGTCGCCGCCTCCCTCGTGAGCGACTACGGCATCAGCGTGTTCGCCATCAAGGGCGAGGACGGCAAGACCTACTACAACCACATTCTGGCCGCCCTCGACGCCAAGCCCAACATGACGATGGACGATGGCGCCGACACCGTCGCCGTTCTCCACAAAGAACGCCGCCATCAGCTCAAGGACATCATCGGCGGCACCGAGGAAACCACCACCGGCGTCATCCGCCTCAAGGCGATGGCCGCCGACAAGAAGCTCGCTTACCCGATCATCGCGGTGAACGACGCCCTCACCAAGCACATGTTCGACAACCGCTACGGCACCGGCCAGAGCACCCTCGACGGCATCGTCCGCGCCACCAACGTCCTCCTCGCCGGCTCCACCTTTGTCGTTGCCGGCTACGGCTGGTGCGGCAAGGGCCTCTCCATGCGCGCCGCCGGCATGGGAGCCCACGTCATCGTCACCGAAGTGGACCCGCTGAAGGCCCTCGAAGCCGTCATGGATGGCTTCACGGTCATGCCGATGAGCGAAGCGGCGAAGATTGCCGACATCTTCTGCACGGTCACCGGCAACACCACCGTCATCAGCGGTGCCACCTTCGCCGCCATGAAGAGCGGCGCCATCGTCTCCAACAGCGGCCACTTCAATGTCGAGATCGACATTCCCGCGCTGGAGAAGATGTCCAAGAGCAAGCGCACCATCCGCCCGTTCGTGGACGAATACATCACCCACGACAACCGGAAGATCTTCCTGCTCGGCGAAGGCCGCCTCATCAACCTCGCCAGCGCCGAAGGTCATCCGGCCGTCGTCATGGACATGAGTTTTGCCAACCAAGCTCTCTCGGCTGAGTACATGGTCAAGAACGCCAAGAAGCTCAAGCCTGGCGTCTATTCCGTCCCCACCGACATTGACGAGAACATCGCCGCCCTCAAGCTCAAGGCGATCGGCGTCAAGATTGACAAGCTCACCGCGAAGCAGACGAAGTATCTCGCAAGCTGGGAAGAAGGAACGTAGAGCCGTCCGAGTCAGCTCTACCAAGGCAAGGCGAGGCTCTGTCGAGTCACGGCGTAGTGACGTGAACGCATAGGTGGATTGCGCCCTGTGGGTGTGACTTCGTCCTACCAGTACAGCGGCTCGCCAGGGACGGCTCGCCCTACCCCGCAGCGACATTGACAATGGAAACCCCGTAGCCGACGACGTGCGGAGGCGAACGGTCTTCTCATCTGCGATGCCTCTGCCTCGCGACCTCAGCAGCTACGGGGAAAGGCTGCAACCGTCTGGTGAGGGGATTGTAAACACTGGCGGAGTTTGGTACGTTGAATCTGAGCCCTGTGAAAACCCGCATCATGTATATCGAGCTGAAAGCAGGCCAAATGATCGGGCCGGGGCGTATCGGTCGCGTATCCTTCTCCAAAACCGGCCAGACCATCTACTATCGCGGCAAGACGTTCAACAAACGCAAGGCTGCAGGTGCAAGCAAAGCCAACTACTATGATGTAGAAACGGGGGAAGAGTATTGGATATCGGGTTGCCGTCGGGACGGAGCGCATCGGCTCTATGGAGGCCGGCCCATTGAAATAGATGAGGACGTGCGGCGCGAGTATGCAACGGACATTCGCGGGATGCCCGAATTCGTTAACCAAAAGAAAGTGTAATGATGCAGCGATGGCGGCGTAACGCGTGTAGCCGCCGACGTCAGGAGGCGGACGGGCTTCTCATCTGCGACGCTCCTGCCTCGTGACCTCGGCGGCGCAGTTCTCTTAGCTTCTCATCATTTCCAGAAGAACTCTTCCGCCGTCCGACGCAAAATCCACTCCTTGTCCTCGGCGGAGAGAAAATCGAGCCGGTCCCGGATAAGAGCGATGCTGGTGTCGTAGGGTTCTTTGAGCGTGTGAAACGGGCAATCAGACGCCCACATCAACCGGCGCGCGCCATAGGCTTCGTGGACGCGCTTGATTAGCGGCGCGAGATCGAGGTGCGGCGGCTTCTTCTCGCCGAGAGCGTAGAATGCGGACAGTTTCACCATCACTTTGCGGTGGCGCGCCAACGAGCAGAGCGCGGCAACATCCTCGTCGCGAATCGCCCCCTTCGTCCCGATGCGGGCCAGATGATCTATGATGACGGACGTGTCGGGAAACTTGTCGCACATCCGAGACAGCGCAGGCAGATACGTCGGGTCAATGAGCGGGCAGATGGCCAGCCGCTCCTTGGCGCCGCAACGAAACATCCGTTCGAAACCTTCGCCGTCCAGCCACGTGGCCGCCGGGCGGCCCGCAGGGTGAATCCGGAACCCACGCACGTGGACACGCTTCAGTTCGCGCATCGCTTCGTCGGGCCGGGGCGAGTCCCAATCCACAATGGCGATTCCGCAAAAAGTCTCGGGCTGCGCGCGGATGGCGTCCAACATGCAGCGGTTGTCGAAGCGGTAATAGCTCATCTGGATCAGGACGATCCGATTGACGCCGCTCGCGCTGGCATGGCGCAAAATGTCCTCAGGCAGGAAGCGCGGCATTGCCATCTGCCCGGGCTTGTAGCCAGCGGCGAGCGGATACTTCCGGAAATCGTCTGTCCAGACGTGAACGTGAGCGTCAATATAGTTGCTCATATCAGAGAAGCCTTTCCCTGCTGGGTGTGCCGTCACGCC
>JBAZIR010000492.1:0-4130 GCA_041651735.1 Verrucomicrobiia bacterium
TGTCCTCAAAGGCGCGCGCACGGTCGTCACCAATCCCGCGGGCGACATCACCGTCAACTCCACTGGCAATCCCGGCATGGCCAGTGGCGGTGTCGGTGACGTGCTCACCGGTGTGGTGGGCGCACTGCTGGCGCAGAAGTTCCCGCCGTTCGATGCCGCGCGACTGGGCGTCTGGCTGCACGGTTTTGCCGGCGACATCGCCACGCAGGAAATCGGCGAGGAAGCGTTGATCGCCTCCGACGTGATCGCGCACCTTGGCGCCGCTTTCCGCCGCTTGCGGCAGCTCTAGTGACTGCCGCACCCACCTTGACGTGCTGCCGCAGCCAATCTAGTCTTGGGTGTAATTCACGGAGAAATCATGTCAGTCAAAGTCGAGATACAGTATTGCTACCAGTGAAACTACGAGCCCAAAGCCGTCAGTTTGACGGCACGCCTGCTCGAAGAGTTCAAGCCCGACATCCAATCGCTCACGCTCGTTCCCGGCACGGGAGGCGTCTTTGAAGTCAGTGTGAACGGCGAGAAGGTTTACTCCAAGCTGCAAACTGGAAAGTTCCCGGACCCCGAAGCCATCGTCAAAGCCGTTCGCGCCAGACTGTAAACCCGTCGCTGCGTGATCCGCGACATGGGGAGGGTTCCACTTGCGAGTTCGTGTTTTCGTTGTAAGTTGCGCGCATATAAACAACGAGAACTCAATAAGGAGAACCCCAACCATGATGACACGCCGCGATGCCCTGAAGAAGGGCGCACTTCTCACCGCAGCAGCCGCCTTGCCGTGGCTGCTGCGCAACCCCGTTCAGGCGGCCGACGCCGCGCCAGCCGGACCGTTCACGCTGCCGCCGCTGCCGTATGCGTTCGATGCGCTCGAACCGCACATCGATGCCCGAACGATGGAAATCCATCACGACAAACATCACCAGACCTACGTCAACAATGCGAACAAGGCCGTGGCCGGCCATCCGGAGCTGTGTCGAAAGACGATCGAGGAACTCATCCGCGATCTGCGTTCCGTGCCCGAAGACATCCGCAAGGCGGTGCAGAACAGCGGCGGCGGCCACGCCAACCATGCCTTCTTCTGGCAGTGCCTGAAGAAGAACGAGGGCGGCAAACCCGTGGGTGAGTTGGGCAAGGCCATCGAAAAGAAGTGGGGCAGCTTCGATAGCTTCAAGGCCGAGTTCACCAAGGCGGCCATTGGCCAGTTCGGCAGCGGCTGGGCGTGGTTGACGCTTAACGGCAGGGAGCTTGCCATCGAGCAGTCCTCGAATCAGGACAGCCCGCTCTCACAAGGCCGGACGCCGCTGCTGACGATTGACGTTTGGGAGCACGCTTACTATCTCAAGTATCAGAACCGCCGGCCGGATTATGCCGCCGCGTTCCACAATGTGATCAACTGGGATTTCGTCTCGGAACGCTACGCGAGACTGGCAAGCTGAGCGCCGGATCGCGGCGTGGTGTTCAGGACGGATTGTCGGCGGATAGCATGCCCTGGCGTTGGGCCATGGCGGCGAAGGCGCCACCCTTTTGCAGAAGATCGGTGAAAGTGCCTTCCTCGATGATGCGTCCCCGATCGAGCACGATAATGCGGTCACAGGCCATCAGCGTGGAGAGGCGGTGGGCGATGGTGACAACCGTCCGGTTCTCCGCAAACCGATCGATCGCGGCCTGGACCTCCCCTTCCGACTGGGAATCGAGCGAGGCGGTGGCTTCGTCGAGCAGGAGGATGGGCGCGTTGCGGACAAACGCGCGGGCGATGGAAAGCCGTTGACGCTGCCCGCCGGAGAGCGTGACACCGCGCTCGCCGATGCGCGAGTCGTAGCCATGGGGCAGTTGCATGATGAACGAGTGAGCGTCGGCCATTCGGGCGGCCTGCTCCACTTCGGCACGGGTGGCGCCACGTCTTCCGCAAGCGATGTTCTCGGCCACCGTCAGATCGAACAGGACGACCTCCTGGCTGACCAGCGCCAGTTGCGCGCGCAGGTCGCTGCCGGCGATCTCCCTCAAATCAATGCCGTCCATCGTGACACGTCCGTGAGTCGCGTCATAGAAGCGGAAGAGAAGATTGATCAGCGTGCTTTTGCCGCAGCCGCTTTCACCGGCGATGCCGAGCTTGAAGCCACGCGGGATGTCGAGGTTGATGTTTTGGAGAACCATCTGCTTGCCGTAGGAGAAGCTCACATCCTCGAAACGAACGCTGGTGGTAAAGTGGGGGAGATGTTTCGGTTGAGAGGGCTCTTTGACCGTGGGTTGTTCCTGGAAGATATGCATCAGGCGATTCACGCTGACGCTTCCCTCGCTGAGCATGATGTTAAGTGCCGCGAGCCTTTTCACGGGCTGGTAGAGGAGGAATGTGCCCGTCAGGAAACCAAAAACGTTGGAGATAGTCTGGCCAGAGTAAATGATCCACAGCACGATCATACCCACGCCCAGCATGGAAACCGTTTCGATAACAGGATGGCCCATTCCGCGGGCCTGCACGCCCTTCATGCCGTGATGCACCAGTTGGTCTGAAAGATGGCAGAACCGGTTGGTTTGTTCCCCTTCCAGCGAGAAAGCCTTCACCACGCGGATGCCGGTGAATGCTTCCACCAGCAGGCTGGCTTGCGAGATGCTCGCGTTGACCAAACCCTGAGATGCCCGTTTCGCCTTCCTGCTCAGCAGCCGCATGGGAATGATGGAGAAAGACAGGAAGGCCATGACCACCAGTGTCAGTTTCCAATCAATCACGCATAGCGTGACGCACAAGGAGATGATGGTTGTGGGATCCCTGATCGCATCGGACAATCCGTTCGAAAGGCAGTTTCGCAGAACGGTGGTATCCCCGTGGATGCGCGTGATCAAGTCACCCATGGTGGATCGGTGAAAATAGTCCAGCGACAGAGTGTTGAGTTTCTTAAGGACCGCGGTGCGCAGGTTGTTGAGCATGCGTTCACCGGCCCACATCAAACAATACCCGCTGAGATATCCTGCCACGCCACGCAGAAATATTGGCAGCGGGAGCAACAACAAACCTCCGAGGACTTGTTTCCAGTCCAGCGGGCGGCCGTTCAAAGGCAGCCAAGGATCCAGAACCTGATCGACCGCAGCCTTAACTTGGTCGGCAACGGCCTTCACCTCGACCGCCCACGGAGATGTGACAGCCGGCATGGATGTGGCGGCAGCCAGAGGGCTTGCAGTATTGGGTGCAAGACGATCGAACACCGTCTTGGTCGCCCAAACAAAAACGACGTTGGAAAGCCCAAAAACAACCGCGAGCAGAATGCCCATAAACAGTCGCCGCTTGTATGGCCGCAAATAGGGCCACCCAAACCGCAGGACATTGATCACGTTTTCCATTTGCGTTGGACAGATGATGCGGGCGTCGGGAACAGGAGTCAATCCCCGCTTCGTGCCTTGAGTTTCCCGGTCTGGCTGGCGCCTCGCCGGCAAATCGCGCAGGCCGATCCTGCTGACGGCGCGGGACTGGCCGTCTCTGAACAGGTTGCGCGTCCTGTCTGAAAGAGCATCCCCACAACATGGGTGGACCTGGGTCGCCTTCTCGCGCAGGTGAATCCTGTGCCAGTCTCCGTCCCTCCTGCTGTCAGCGAGAGACGGAGTCTTTCAACCATCCGCTCCGGCATTCTTCCGGCCGGCTGGGTTTACCAAGAGGCGGAGAAGAACCTTCATTTTCCTGTTTGTTTTGAATGAACCACTATCAAACGCGGGGGCAGGCAAGGCCGTTTCTTACCTTGATATTTTATGGGTCCTAGGCTAAGCAGATAAGCGTCGTGATATTAACCATAAAGGGTCAGATTGTTCTGCGTTCCTGAGCGCGGCCATAGCTGATTGTCATTATGCCGGAAGAGACAAAGATACATTTCCTGGATTATTGGCGCGTCATCAAGTTGCGCAAGGCAATCATTCTCAGCGTTTTCCTGCTGGTGTTGCTGACGGCGGCGGCGGTGACGTTTTCGCTGCCGCGCATTTACTACGCCAATGTGCGCATGAAGATCGAGCGCGAGAAGGTCACGGTTCAGATTTTTGACGCGCAGGCGTCGGGCGGTTACGACCCGATTTTCCAGATGGACCAGGTGGAAATCATGCGGTCGCAGAAGATTGGCTATCGTGCGGTGACCAAGGAACAACTGGTAGCCAAG
>JBAZIR010000493.1:0-4122 GCA_041651735.1 Verrucomicrobiia bacterium
TTCCTCTCGCAGACCGGCCGGCCGGCGGGGATGGATTACTTCAACTTCGTCATCAGCGAGGTGCACGGGCTGCGGATCAAGGAACTGCTCGACGCGCGCAAAGCGGGGCGGAAGGTGATCGGCTCGTTCTGCCTCTACGTGCCGGAGGAATTGATCCTGGCGGTGGACGGCATCAGCGTCGGATTGTGCTCGGGCGCGGACTTCGGGACGGAGCAGGCCGAGCGATACCTGCCGCGGAACACTTGCGCTCTCATCAAGTCATTCTTTGGTTTCACGCTGGAGAAGGTCTGTCCGTTCATTGCCGCGTGCGACATGATCGTCGGCGAGAACACCTGCGACGGAAAGAAGAAGGCTTACGAGACGTTTGGCACGCTGATTCCACAGCTCTACGTCATGGATCTGCCGCAGATGAAGAGCGAAGCGGGTCGCGCGCTGCTGTCGGCGGAGTATCTGCGCTTCATGCGGGACCTGGAGAAGCTATCAGGCCGGACCATCACGGTTGAGTCGCTCGGCAAGGCGATCGAGACGGTGAATAAGAAGCGCGCCGCGCTGCACCGGCTGGCGGCGTTGCGCCGGGCTGACCCCGCGCCGATTTCGGGACTCGATGCGCTTCTGATCAACCAGATCGCCTTCTATGACGATCCGGTGCGGTTCACGGCCTCGGTGAATGCGCTTTGCGATGAATTGGACAAGCGCGTGGCGGCGGGGCAGGGCGTAGCCGCCAAGGGCACGCCACGCATCCTGGTCTCCGGTTGTCCGATGGCTGTGCCCAACTGGAAGCTGCCGATGATCGTTGAGCGGAGCGGCGCGGTCATTGTCGGCGAGGAATCCTGCGTCGGCGAGCGTGGGGTGCAGAACCTGACCGGCACGCGCGGCGAGACCGTCGAGGCATTACTGGACAACGTCGTGGATCGTTACTTCAAGATTGATTGCGCGATTTTCACTCCGAACGCGTCGCGGCTGGAACACGTGCGCAGGATGACGCGGGACTACAAGGCCGACGGCGTCCTGCACTATTGTCTGCAGTTCTGCACGCCGTATCAGATGGAGGCCATCCCGGTCGAGCGCGCATTGGAGCAGGAGCACGTGCCGGTCCTGCGCATAGACACGGATTACAGCCAGGAAGACGTCGAGCAGATCCGCACTCGCGTCGAGGCGTTCGTGGAGCGGCTCAGGGACGGCGCGTGATGCGAGCGGCGGGCATCGACATCGGCTCGCGGACCGTCAAGGTCGCGGTCATGGAACAGGGTCGTCTGGCCGGCCAGCGAATCGCCTACAACTCGCACGATCCCATCGAAGTGTGCCGCGGCCTTCTCGACGGCCTCGCCTATGACGTCCTCTTCGCCACGGGCTACGGCCGCCACCTGTTCAAGCAATACCGGTCATGCACCGTCGTGACGGAAATCAAGGCGGTGGCCGTCGGGAGCCGGTTCTTCGCGCCGGCTGCGCGCGCTGTGCTGGATGTCGGTGGACAGGACACGAAGGCTGTCGCGCTCGATTCGAGGGGAATGGTTGCCAAGTTCGAGATGAACGACAAGTGCGCGGCAGGCACGGGCCGGTTTTTGGAAATCATGGCCACCGCGTTGTCGTTCTCGATGGAGGATTTTGTCACCGCCGCAGCCCGCGCGTCGGCGGAACAGAAGGTCAGCCCGATGTGCGCGGTCTTTGCCGAGTCGGAGGTCGTGTCGCTCGTGGCGCGCGGCATCCCACGGGATGGCTTGGCGGCCGGACTGCATCGCACGGTTGCTCAACGCGTCGCGGCCATGCTGAGGCGAGTGCCGATGGACGGCGAGGTTGTGTTCTGCGGCGGTGTTGCGCTGAACTCGTGTTTGCGGCGGCTGATCGAGAATGAACTTGGCCTTGATCTGGTTGTGCCGGAGCAGCCCCAACTTGTCGCCGCTGTCGGCTGCGCATTGCTGGCGGCTTCGTCCAACGGACAAACGATAGGTTAAAGCCGGGACGGGGCTTTCGATGCCAGAACTACTGGACTCTCCTGAGTTCGTAGCGGTGGCTCTTGGGCTGGTTCTCTGAATAGGCCTTTTTGAGAAGATCGTCTGCCGTTTTTTGGAACTTCGCTTCGTCGGGGGCGTATTTCATGTAGGACTGAACCTGCATGACTCCGTAGGTGAAGTTGGTCTTTTTGCTTTTCTCAAGACTCTCCTCAAGCGCCTTCTTCTCGGCCTCGGGGCTTCTGTCCTTGAGCTTGGAGAGAATGAAGAGCCTGACAGCGGCAAAAGTCCTGAGTTTGGAGGAGTAGATGTCGGCGCGTGTTTTCAGGTCAGAGAGCACTTGCATGGCCTGCTTGTATTGAGGCGTTTCGGCCACGGTCGCGAGGTTGACCCCTTGTTTGAATTCGTCAGCGGAACGCTTCAAAACGCTCTGGCCATCAATCAGCAGTTCGTAGTCGCCTGCGTTCAGGCCGTTGACCTTGAGCAATTCCTGATTGAGGTCCTGGGTGAAGGGAATGATGTCCAAGGCTGGCTTGGCTCCGTTCTCGACAGGAAATGGCAGTGCTTTCTCAAGGCAGTCGAAGGAAATGGCTGTGTCCTTGAACTGGAGATTTTCGACGGAACAGTTTTCCTTCTTCGAGAGTTCTTTTTTGGTGGCATTGATCTCGACAAGCGAAACGCAATGCCCCATGCCCTGCGCTTTGAGGAATGCATAGGCCATGACGAGGTGTCCGGACGCGCCGGGATGCACTCTGTCGGGGCCGATGATGGTGTAGTTCGGGTCTTTCGCCTGACCCACCGCGTTGAGCCTGCTCAGAAGTAGATGAAACTCCGCGACGCCGGCGGTGTATTTGGATGCCAGTTTACGGGCTTCGTAGCCGCAGGTTCCGAGGGCAAAGTTCACGCCGAAGAGGTTCTCGGTCTTTTGGGTGCCGGTCTGGTCGTAGATGGACGGCGTAATGAAGATGAGCTTGGCGCCGTCCTTGGCGAGGAGTTCGGCGAGGTCGGCCATATTTGCGACGTGGTTTTCGATGGCTCCCTGGCGCTGCGCCTCGATCTTCGAACCGGACGTTTCCATCGCGTAGAGGCCGCGACTGACGTCGTTCATGCCGAGCATGATGGTCGCGACGGTCGGTTTATGGGGCGCGATGTCCCAGGCGTACCGTTTGATCGCGCCCGCGGCGCTGTCGCCTGATATCCCGCAGTTCCAATAGCCGATGCGCATTTGTGGGAAACGCGTGGCGTAGAAGAGGACAATCTGGCTGTGGTAGCCGAAACCGCCGCCGTGCGTGATGCTGTCGCCGATGAAGCAGACACGGTCGCCATCCCTGAATTTAGCCGCCTCTTTGGCGACTTCGGCGCGAAGTGATACGTCGCCCGCGATCAAAGAGAACGCAATGCAGCAGAAGCCAAACGTCCTGAACAGTTTTGAACTCATTCTCATCATCTCCTGTAATTGAAGTGTTCTTGCATGAGCGCGTTTAGTGGATTGCCACCGTTTCCAGCCACCATCACGCGCGGTAAATCTGTGGTTTCAGCACGGCGATGTAGGGGAGGTTGCGGTAGCGTTCGGCGAAGTCGAGGCCGTAGCCAACCACGAACTTGTCGGGGATGGTGAAACCGACGAAGTCCGGTTGGAGGTCCACGACGCGGCGCGTGGGTTTATCGAGCAACACACAGAGGCGCAGGCTGGCGGGGTGCTCGCGGCAGATATGGTCGCAAATCCGTTTCAGCGTGAGGCCGGTATCAAAGATGTCGTCCACGAGCAGTACGTGCTGGCCTCTTAACGACAGCTGCCACTGTCGGGAAATACGAATGCGGCCGCTGGATTTGGTGCCCGCGCCATAGCTTCGCGCGACAACGCTGTCCAGACGTGTCGGCATTGGCAACCGGTGCAGCAGTTCGCCGAGGAATACCATGCTGCCATTGAGCACGGTAATGACCGTGACTTCAGCGTCGCCATAGCATGTGCCGATGTCGCGCGCGAGCGCGGCGATGCGGCGGTGGATGCGCGCTTCGGTGATCAAAACGCGCTCAACGTCGGGATGGACACGGGGTGTTGTCATGTTGGTTTCAGGTGCTCAGGCGCGGAATAATTGGCCCATCCTCTTGCCGAGGGTTCTGCTGGCAATGAGCAGGCTCGCGGCCAGCAGCATCATGCCGAGCACACCGA
>JBAZIR010000494.1:0-4116 GCA_041651735.1 Verrucomicrobiia bacterium
CTGGTTCAGCAGGGTATTCTGCGTGCCACCGCCAACGATGTGGATGACAGAGACGCCGCGGCCGCGGCATTCCTCGATGCGTTCGAGGGTCCAGCGGTATTTCAACGCCAGGCTCTCGAGAGCGCAGCGGGCGATGGCGCCTTTGTCCTGCGGCATAGGCTGGCCGGTGCGCTTGCAGAAGTCCTGGATGGCCGCGGGCATATCGGCGGGGGCAAGGAATTCTTTGTGGTCCGGCTCGACGATGGAAACGAGCGGCGGGGCCTGCTCGGCAAGCTGGCGTATCTCGTCGTAGTTGAGATCCTCGCCGGCGCGTTTCCACGCCTGGCGGCATTGTTGCAGGAGCCAGAGGCCCATGATGTTCTTAAGGAACCGCACGGTGCCGCAGACGCCGCCTTCGTTGGTGAAGTTGTAGCCGGCGGTCTTGTCGTTGATGAGCGGGGCGTCCAGTTCCGCGCCCATGAGGGACCATGTGCCGCTGCTGATGTAGCAGTGATCGCGGCCGCGCGCGGGCACGGCAGCGACGGCGCTGGCGGTGTCATGGCAACCCGTCGCGATCACCGGTACGGGGCCGAGGCCGGTTTCCTCCTGCACGCTCTTGAGCAACGGGCCGAGGACGGTGCCGCTCTTGACGATCTTCGGCAGGATGCGCGTGGGGATGCCGAGCTTCTTCAGCAGCGCGGCGTCCCAAGTCTTCTTGCGGGCGTCGAGGAACTGCGTGGTGCTGGCGATGCTGTATTCGCAGACCTTCTTGCCGGAGAACCAGTAGTTGAAGAGGTCGGGCATCATCAGGAACGTCGCCGCGCCGTCGAGCTGGGCCGACTTTTTCCGGGCGAGCGCGTAAAGCTGGAAGAGCGTGTTGAACTGCATGAACTGAAGGCCCGTGCTGGCGTAGATCGCCTTGCGCGGCACCTTGCGAAGCGCGGCAGCCATCGCGGGGCCGTTGCGAGGGTCGCGATAGCAGACCGGCGCGCCGATCAGTTCGCCGTTGCGGTCGAGGAGGCCGAAGTCCACACCCCACGTGTCCACACCGATGCCGGCAAGGTCCGCGCCATGCTGTTTGGCCGCGAGCGTGGCCGCATGTTTGATCTCCGCCCAGAGCCGGAACGTGTTCCAATATAACGTGTCACCGCAACGCACACCGCCGTTCGGGAAGCGATGCACGTCCTCCAGGCGCAACTTCGCTCCATCAAAATGTCCGATAACGCCGCGGCCGCTCTCGGCGCCGAGGTCGAAGGCGAGGAATTTCAAGGTGGCTGACATGAGTTGGTCTCCGGTGTTGGTTGCGTTCGTTCCTGCAAAAACAAAAAAGTCTCAGTCGTTGACAGTGGGCGGCAGTATAATGAGCCGCCGAAAGGATGCAACTCCGGGCGGAAATGATCGTGCGCATTCCATGTTCGCCAGAATGCCGGCTTCCGTGATAAACACCACGCCGACGAAAGGAGTAACACCATGTCTTTCCTGTCTCGAATCCTCATCCCACTCACGGCCCTGCTGCCGCTGACTTCGCTCCACGCCCAACAGAATCTCGACAGCGCATTCCCCGATCTGGCGACGCTGAAGAACTACCGCACGATGCGCGCTTCATCGTCCGATCCGAACTGGCGAAACGGCAACGGCGATGCGCGGCCGATTCCGCCCGGTGGCACGCTGACGCTCGCCGAAGTGTCCGGCCCCGGCGAAATCGCCCACATCTGGTTCACCATTTCCGACCGCGAACGCGGCTATCCGCGGCTGCTGGTGTTGCGGATGTATTGGGACGGTGAGAAAACGCCGTCGGTCGAGTGCCCCGTCGGCGACTTCTTCGGCATCGGCCACGGGATGGATGTCCCGTTCGATTCGCTGCCGGTGCGCGTCAGTTCCAACGGCAGGGGACGCAATTGCTACTGGCCGATGCCGTTTCGCAAGTCAGCCCGCATTACCGTCACCAACGAAGGCCGCGAGCGCTGCAACGCATTCTATTATTACATCGACTGGCGCAAGCTGCCGCGCCTCAGCCGTGACACGGGTTATTTTCATGCGATGTATCGGCAGGAATTCCCCGCCGTCGCCGGTCGCAACTATCTCATTGCCGACATCACCGGCCGCGGCCACTACGTCGGCACGGTCATGAATTGCCGCCAGCTCACGCCATCGTGGTGGGGTGAGGGCGATGATTTCTTCTTCATCGACGGCGAGAAGGAGCCGAGCCTGCGCGGCACCGGCACGGAGGATTATTTCTGCGACGGCTGGGGTTTCCGCCAGCAGGCTGGCGCGTATTACGGTGCGCCGCTGGTCGAGGGCAGCGACACCGGTCATCGCTCGAGCGTCTATCGCTGGCACATTCCCGACCCGGTCGTGTTCAAGAAATCCCTGCGGCTGGAGATCGAGCACAAGGGTGTCGCGGTCCGGCCCGACGGGACGAAGTCCGGCTTCGACGAGCGCGCGGACGATCTGTCGTCGGTGGCGTTCTGGTATCAGACCGAGCCGCACAAGCCGTTCGAGCCGATGCCCGTTGGCTACGCGCGTCTCTACCACGACTACACCAGGATCATCGAGGGCGAGTCGCTGCTGCCGGGCGCGAAGGCCACCGAAGGCAATCTCCGCACGCAGAAGATCGGTTCCGCCAGTGGTGGCGAGCATCTTTGGTGGCAGCCGAAGAAAGCCGGTCAGGAGATGACACTGAGCTTCGACGTGAAAGAGCCGGGCAACTACGAACTGATCCTGCTGCTGACACACGCGGCCGACTACGGCACCTATCAGGTCGAATTGGACGGCCAGCCGATCGGCAGCAAACCGCAAGACCTTTACGGCATCGGGATCATCGTCCAGGAACACGTCTTCGCGCCGCAGAAGATCGAAGCCGGCAGGCACACGCTGACTTTCAAGGGACGCGGAAAAAACGGCGCTTCCACAGGTTACTACTTCGGTCTCGATGGATTGCTGCTGTCGAAACGATAAGAGGTTTCAGCAACGAGAACCTGTGCTGGCAACACCTTCAGCTTTCAGAAGAGCAGGCCCTGGCTGTTGAGCGGGGATCGGGCGGCGTCGAACCCGGCTTTCAGGGCGGCGAGTTGTTGCGGGCTGTGGCGCTGGCGCAGTTTCGCAATCTCCAAGCCAGCAAGGTGATCACAGCGCTCGTTGTCGGCATGACCAGCATGACCTTTGAGCCATTTCCATGTGATGCGGTGGGGCGCGGCCAGTTGATCAAGTTGACGCCAGAGGTCGTCGTTCTTCACGGGCTGGCGGCTGACCGTGCGCCAGCCCCTGGCCTTCCATAGCCGCAGCCATTGGGTGATGCCTTGGCGGAGGTATTGGGAGTCGGTGAAAAATTCGATCTCGCAGGGTTCTTCGACGGAGCTGAGGGCCGCAATCGCAGCTTGAAGTTCCATGCGGTTGTTGGTGGTGGCGGGTTCGCCGCCGGCGATCTCTTTCGCTTGACCGTCGCAGCGCAAGATGGCCGCCCAGCCGCCGGGGCCGGGATTGCCCTCGCACGCGCCGTCAGTATGGATGACAAGATGTTTCATGAATTCGGTGCGACGACGATAGCAGTTCGATGGCACATTCCGCTACGATTCAGTTGGGAGCGCGAGTGGCATGAATGTTTTTGCGCGTCGCTTCCCGTCGTCATTGAAAAGCCCCGCGTTTCAGGGCAAGCTTCGTTCGTCGGATGCGCTGAGCGCGCCGCAACATGACATCGCACTCACAATCTCCGCACGCGGCGCTGCGAACAGTGGCGGAACTGCTCGACGTTCTGTCGGGGCGCGCAGGCGCAGCCGCCGTCCTGGCGCTGCAAGAGAGCGGCGCGAAACGCTGGTCTTGCGGAGAACTGGCGGACTGCGCGAGGCAACTGGCACGCGGGTTGGCCGAGGCCGGCATGCGGCACGGCGATCATGTCGCGATGCTTGCAGAGAATCAGCCGGAGTGGATCGCCGCCGCGCTGGCAGTGATGGCGGCTGGCGGCGTGGTGGTGCCGCTGGATGTGCAGCTTGCCGACAAGCCGATCGTCCACTGTCTCGACGACAGCGATGCGCGCTTCGTCTTCACCACGGCCGACTCCGCGGCGCGAATCGAGAAGCTCTGTGCGAAGCCTGGCCCGCAACTTCTCCTGCTCGACACCCCGCAGGACAATCCACGAAG
>JBAZIR010000495.1:0-4098 GCA_041651735.1 Verrucomicrobiia bacterium
ACAACCATCACCCCCGACAACCCGGTCCCGCTGGACGGTCATCGAGGGCTGCGTATTTCCAACAAGATCCAATCACCCGTCACCGCCACGGTTCTGGCACTGGAATCGCGCGACGGTGACAAGGCTCTCGATGCAGCCATCATCGTGTCTTGCGACATCGTGGCCATCCGCCAAGGCATCATGGAGGAGGTGCGAGAGAAGGTGAAACCGCGCATTCCCGGCCTCGACGTCAGGAAGATCTTCCTCTGCGCCACGCACACGCACAATGCGCCCGTAACGCTGGAGGGCCGTTACACATTGCCGGAGACGGGTGTCATGAAACCGGCGGAGTATGCGGATTTCATGACCACGCAGGTTGCAAATGCCATCGTTGAGAGCTGGCAGAAACGCAAGATCGGCAAGGTCAGCTGGACCCAGGGCCAGGCGGTCATTGCGCAGGATCGCCGCGCACTCTATGCCGACGGCACGGCCAAAATGTACGGTGCTACCAACACACCGGAATTCCGCGGCATTGAAGGTTACGAGGATCATAGCCTCGACATGTTATTCTTCTGGGATTCGAAGGATCAGCTCGTCTCGACGGTAATCAACGTCCCCTGCCCCTCGCAGGAAGCCGAGGGCGGCCTTGCGATTCACGCTGACTTCTGGCATCCCGTGAGGCAGATGTTGCGCGAGCGCCACGGCAAGGACTTGTTCGTGCTTGGTGTGCCCGGCGCCGGAGGAGACCAAACCTCGCGGCCCCAGTATGGCAAGGCGGCCGATGAACGCATGCGCAAACTGCGGGGCCTGACCCGACTGGAGGAAGTTGCCCGCCGCATTGTCAACGGATGGGAAGACACCCTCGAATGCGCGCGCAAGGACATCCGCGGCGACGTCGTCCTTCGTCATCTCGTCAAACAGATCGAATTGCCCCATCGAAAGGTCACCGAAGCTGAAGTCACCGAAGCGCGCGAGCAGGCGGCCAAGTTTGACAAGATTCCTGCGCAGAAATGGAACTACCGCTGGCACCAGGCCGTGATCGAACGATACGAAGCCCAGAAGGCTGGCACCGAAGGCCCCTACAAGATGGAGTTGCATGTCGTGCGTCTCGGCGATGTGGCGATTGCCACAAACGAATTTGAATTGTTCACTGACTATGGCGTCAGGATGAAGGCCCGCAGTCCCGCCGTGCAAACATTCGTCCTCCAACTCGCCGCCGGATCCTACGGTTACCTGGCCACCGAACGCGCCGTGCAGGGAGGCGGCTACGGTGCTGTCATTCAGAGCAACCGCATCGGTCCCGAGGGCGGCCAGGTTCTCGTGGATCGCACCGTTGAGGCGATCAACGAACTCTGGAAACAGCCCGCGAAACAAAAGTGAATTCCGTTCCCCGATAACCATGAAAACCAACCTCGCACTCTTCCTCGCTGTGGCTCTTGTGGCCGGCAGCGCGTCCGCCGCCGAGCTGCACATCGGCGCAGCCACTGTCAACATCACGCCGGACCAGCCGATCGCGCTGTCCGGGCAATTCCACACGCGCATCTCGCGCGGTGTTGACAATCCGATCACTGCCACCGCCATTGCCATTGAGGCCCGCGAGGGCGGACGCGCCGTGGATCATGCGATTCTGCTTTCCTGCGACATCGTCGTGTTCCGTCCGTCGGTCACACAGCCATTGCGAGACCGTCTGCACAAGAAATTGCCCGACGTCGACCCACGAAAGCTGGTTCTAACCGCCACGCATACGCACACCTCGGCGGTCACGGAGGACGGCGCGTACAACATTCCGAACGAAGGTGTGATGCAACCAAGCAAGTATGTTGCATTCCTGGTGGACAAGCTGGAGGAAGCCTGCGTTCGTGCCTGGACACAGCGCCAACCCGGTGGTGTGAGTTGGGGAATGGGCCACGCCGTGGTAGGCCACAACCGGCGCGCAGTTTACGCCGACGGCACAGCCAAGATGTATGGCGCGACTAACGACCCCAAATTCCGCGGCATCGAGGGCGGCGAGGATCACGGTTTGGAAATGCTCTTCTTCTGGGACAAGCAGAACACACTGCTCGCCGCTGGCATCAACGTGGCTTGCCCCTCACAGGAGGTTGAACATCGCTACACCGTGAACGCTGATTTCTGGCACGATGTGCGCGAGCAATTGCGCACGAGCGTCGCGAAAGACCTTTTCGTGCTCGGCTGGCCGGGAGCCTGCGGCGATCTCTCGCCCCATCGGATGTATCGCAAAGCCGCCGAAGAGCGAATGCTGAAGCTGCGCGAGTTAACCTGCACTCAAGACATCGGCCACCGCATCGCGCGCGAAGTCAAAGACGTCTGCGAGCTAACCAAGCCTGATATCCACATGAACGTCCCCTTTGCACATCAAGTGGAAGAGATTGCCCTCCCTGTGCGAAAAGTGACCGAAAAAGAAGTGGCAGAGGCACAGAAAGAGATCGAAGCCCTGAAGAAGAAGGGCGACAAAAGCAATCGTGTGGGATGGCTTCAGAGAACGATGGACCGTTACCGCGCGCAGGACAAAGAACCGACCTTCACCGTTCCAGTGCACGTCTTGCGAATCGGCGACATTGCGATTGCAACCAACCCGTTTGAACTTTTCCAAGACTACGGTACGCAGATGAAGGCCCGCAGCAAGGCTCTGCAAACGTTCGTCATCGAGCTGACCGATACCTGGGGTGGTTACCTTCCAACGCAACGCGCGGTCGAAGGCGGCGGCTACAGCGCTGTGGTCCAAAGCAACCGCGTGGGTCCCGAAGGCGGTCAGATTTTCGTGAACCGCACCTTGGAAATGATCAACGCAATGTGGCAGAAATAGTCATCCAGCTCCGCGTGATAATAAACAGGCAACCCAGTTCAGGAGAAACCCGATCATGTCAACCCAACTCACCCGTCGTTCTTTTCTGGGAGGCGCTGCGACCGCAGTGGCCGCGGCCCATTCCCTCGCAGAACGCGCCCAAGGCGCCGATGTTATCCCCGGGTTTGACCAGACCCGCACCGATTACGACAAGACGAAGGCATGGAAGCCGTTCAGCGACCGGAAGGTCAGGGTCGGTCTGGTCGGTTATGGCGTATGCAAGTTCTCCGCGGCATTTGAATTCCAGAATCATCCCAATGTCGAGATCGTGGCGGTGAGCGATCTGTTCCCCGACCGTTGCGCGGCTTTGGCCGAGCGGGTCAAATGCAAGAAGACGTATCCTTCGCTGGAAGAAATGGTGAAGGATGACAAGATCGAAGCCATCTTCGTTGCCACGGACGCTCCGTCGCACGCCCGGCATTGCATCGAGGTGCTCAACCACGGCAAACACGTCTGCACGGCGGTGCCCGCTTTCCGCGGCGACATCGAGGACGCGGAGAAACTGTTGGCATGTGTCCGGAAGAACCGCGGCCTCGTCTACGCTATGTTTGAGACCTCCGTCTTTCACGACGACCTGTATGCGATGGAGAAACTCTATGCGGAAAACGTCTTCGGCCACATTGTGTATTCCGAGGGCGAGTACTGTCACCCGCATACGTTGGGAGGTCCTTCGATTGGATCGTATAAGGACTGGCGCAAGAACGGATCGCCCATGTGGTATCCGACCCACGCAACGGCCTACTACATCAGTGTGACACACGGCAGTTTTATGGACGTGAGCTGTCAGGGAACAGCGCCGTTCGACAAGAGCAGGCACAAGCCCAACGCCATTGGCAACATCTTCAATTCGGAAGTCGGCTTGTTCCGGACCCGCGAAGGAGGAATTTCCCGCATGATCATCTGCGGCTCGCAGGGCGAGTATTTGGAGGCCGGCCGCATCCGTGGCGAATACGCTGGATACAGTTGGCATAACGGACTGGCGGCTGGTTTTGTCGGCGATGCCGAGGGAAAGAAACGGCTCAAGAAAGCTTTGGACAAAGGAGTGCAGACGAAGAAGTACGCCCTGCCGCCGAGTGTTTCCGCAGGCGGACACGGAGGGTCCCATGGCTATCTTTCAGACGATTTCATTGACGCCATCCTTCGGGCCCGAAAACCGGCTGTGGACGTCATTGACGCCCTGAACATGACTGTCCCGGGTTACTACGCCCATCTGTCCGCCATGAAGGGCGGCGAGACTCTCAAGATTCCACAATACT
>JBAZIR010000496.1:0-4096 GCA_041651735.1 Verrucomicrobiia bacterium
GACTTCTACAAGAACAGCCCGCCCAAAGACCCTCGCGGCGCCGACCAGGGCCAGAAGCGGGTCATCCGTGGTGGAAACTGGAACAGCCCGCCGGAAAAATGCGCCTCATGGTTTCGCGCGTCCGATGCTCCCGGCCTTCCCGATGTGTGCCTCGGCTACGACGTGTATGGTTTCCGCTGCGTGAAAAGCGCAGCCGGAAATTAAGGCTGGCGCGGCGGATTATTTTTTCGCAGCGGGGATTTGCTTTTTGTTTTGCTCCCACGCCGGATTGGGTTTCGCCTCCCATACGCGGAGGTTGCGGTAGCTGCATGACTCGCCGCCGACGGTGAATCCGAAGTTTGCCTTTTCCCTGCCGAGCGCCGGATGTGCGCCAACGATGGTCTTGCCGTCCATGGTGGTCACCATTTCTTCGCCCATGAACTCAATGACCACCGTGTGCCACTCGCCCGGCTTCATCGGCACCGCGAGGGTTGCGAACCGCATCGCCTTGTCCGGGCCGGCGTGATCCTGGTCATCCTTCTGCGCTGCGAAACCGGCCGGCGTGAACAACGCGCGCGCGAGATGCGCTTTCGCTTCGTTGATGCTGAAGGTGGTTTGCTTGCAGCCGTTGACCTGCACGTCGAACTGGATGACGGCGTTCTTGAATGGGAACTGGCGGCGGATGACGGCGGGATGTTTGTCCGACTTCACCTCGACGCCCTTGAGGCTGCCGGCGGTGATTTCCCACGTGCCCTTGGCGACGCGCCAGGTCTTGATGTCCAGCGTTGCGAAGTCTTCGCTGCAAAGCAGTTTGCCGCGTTCGGTCATCAGCGTCTTTGGAAGGTCCTCGGCGGCTGACACAGTCAGGGCGCAGAGGATGATGATCGCGAATGCAGAGCAGACCTTGAGTTTCATGGTGGCCCGTTATTACGCCGTACGCGCCGGCCGCACAAGATGGAACTCTTCACACCTCAGAATCCGTAGAATTCCGCCATTCCTTCGGCGAAGGCCCGGCCCCACGCGAGATACTGCTCCTGCGTGCATTCGCCTTCGCCGAAGATTTCGATCGAGTAGGCAAGCCGCCCGCCCGCCTCGAACTTTATCCAGCCGGGCGCGAGCCGGCTCACGTCGGAGGTGATGCTGGTTACCGTCTGGACGCGCTTCCGCCAGACGGTGGTGGCAACCTTGCCGCTGAGTTTCGGCTTGATTGTCTCCACCAGTCGCAACGCGTCGCGCTCGGTCGCCTCGTCGCAGATTTCCTTGCCGTAGGTCATGAACACGGTTGTGCGCTCCGGCGTGCACCAGCCGTGGAAATCCATGAACAGCTCGATTTTTCTGCCGCGCGCGGTCAGTTCGCTGGCAAACTTCTCGACGGCGGTTGTCTCGGGCATCGTGCCGAGACCCCACTGACGGTTCAGGTTGCCAACCGGGCAATACATGTTGCCGGCGGCGATGCCATCGGGGTCCATCTGCGGAACGACATAGAAGACAAATGCGCGGCGCAATTTTGCGGCACGCGGGTCGTCCGAGAGAAGGAACCGGCATATGCCTTCCTGCGCCATCGCCCCGGTTGTTTCGAGGTTGTGCTGGAGCGTCGTGAGCATGATCACGCGCTTGTCGGCCTCGGGCACGGCGGCATCGGTGATCGCATACGCCCGCAGGTCGCGGCCTTGTTTCGTTTTGCCGAGCACTCTCGTCGAAAAGTGCGGATTGCCTCGCTGCTGCGCGATGAACCGCGAGATATGCTCCGCCGTGAACGGGTAGAACGACGCCACCCATGCGCGCGGGCGCGTGAACCGCTGCTTGAACGTCAGCACCGTGCCGTCCTCGTTCCAGGACTTGTTCTCGATGCCGGTCCAGTTGTCGCCATCGTAGCTCATCACGGGCAGGCGCGTGCCGTTGCCACTCGTTTTGTCGCGCGAAAACGGCGCCGGGTTGATGTGAAACGTAACCTCGCGCCCCTCGCAACCCTCGACGAGGAAATGGAACCAGAGAAATGGCGAGTGCGGCTTGTCCTGCGCAAACGCATAGATGTAGAACTCGTCCGGCGCAATCTCCTTCACCTTGCCGAGCGTGCCATTTTCAAAATCTGCGGACATCTTCACGCGGCCCGCGCCCTTCTCAGGCGCGAGATCGAATATGTAAGAACCGGGCGGCTCCAACTCGCCGTTCTTCAAGAGGTTTGGCGAGCCCTCAGCCGTGTTGCTGAAAACCGCGTCATCGAACCAGATCGTTCCCTTGCCGTGCAGGTAAAGCAACATCCGCACGCGCACAACTTTTTCAGGAACGAGCACTTTGCCCGACATCGTTTTCCATTCCGGGCTGGCGGCGAGCTTCTGGGAAACGAGGGCTTTGTGGCTTTTCTCGCCCTCGGCGGTGTAGCAATCAATCAGGAATGAGCCGTTACCCTCCATTTGCGGCGCCGTGCGATAACTGATCGCGTAACGATACTCCCGGCCGGCTTTGACTGCGGTCTTCTTGTAGAACTCCTGGATGAAACAACCCCGCGCGCCTTTTTCGGAAGACATGCCGACGATTTTGCCACAGCCTTTGCCGGTGTGCGGCGCGCTCAGGTCCACGCAGACGCGATGGGTGCCCGGCGTTGGCACCGCCATCTGCCAGCCGGCCACGGCGGGGATTTCCTGCGCAAACACCCACTGCGGGATGCACGGCAAAACGCAGCACAAGACCGTTCGGACGAGTATTCTCATTTTCGCTTCGCTTTCATGATTAACGCCGCCAGCTTCTCGCGGGCCGCGTGGTAGGCGGCGGCGTTCGTTTCCCATTTGAACCACGACTCAGCCATCGGCAACACAATCTTTTCCGCCTCGGCGCGGAGGCCAGCGCGTTCGAGAATGGCGAGATACTCATAGTCCTCGATGCTGTCCCGCAGCGCCTTGAGCCGCAGGCTCGGCGCGATGCCATCGTAGCCGGCGGCGCGGCCGGGATAGACCAGCGTGCCTTCGCCCTGATAGAGCGGGCCTTTGCCGTTCTTGCGGCGGTCGAGCGTCTTCGGATCGGTCCACGGGTCTTCGACACCCGACCAATACGACATGCCGCCCCAATAGAGCAGGCCGCACATGTGGTAACGCCACGCAATCCACGACGGCGCGCGATAGTTCAACAGCGGGAAATCAATTTCCCACCACGGCGTCGGGTTGCGCTGGCAGAGCGCCGTGTAGGTCCAGACGGTCTCGCCGAGCGCGCGGCGTTGCGCGGCGGTTTCCTCGTCGTGCAGCGGGAACAGCGGACACCAGATGTCTATCGCGCCGTATAGGTTGCCCCACTTCTCGTTCTGCGTCTTGGTCTGCTCGACGACCATGACCTTGACGACCGACTTGGCGGCGCGGATGGGCGGACCCCATTTCTGAACGTAGTGATACTCCTCCTCGTCGTTCGGCTCGTCTTTGAGGTAGGTGAAGAATGTGACGAACGGCCGGTTCAACTCCGCAGCCATCCGGTCGAACGCCTTCAACCACGCGTGCAGTTTGTCGCGCTCGGCCTCGGGGTCCTTGACGGCAGAGCGTGGATGCGGCGTGTGGAGAGCGTTGACGTGGTAGGTGTCCACGAATTTTCGCAGCGCGTTCACCTGTTCGGCGGTGAAGCGATACGAGCCGTCAGCCTCCTTCTGCGGCGTCAGCAGCGCGGATGGCGGCGTCGCGTTGATACGATGGCGGCTGACTTCATCGGCGACCTGTGCCTCTACCGCATTCCAATCCTTCGGCTCCGGTTCCTTGCCGGCTTTGGCGCGTTTCGCGTAGTAGCCGTGCATCCGCTCTGCCGGCGAGCCGAGCGCCGTCTGGAGAGTGGACACGCGCGGCAACTCAAAGTCCCACACTGTCAGCTCCACCGCGATCTTCACTGCGTCACGGCCTTCGGCGGTCACCCGGTAGGCGCCGCGATACTTGCCGGGCTTGGCGTCCGCTGGCACGAGGATGTCCACCCAGAACCCATGCGTCTCGTTTGCGGGCAGGTCGAACGGCACGGCCTTCAGCCGGCCCTCGCCGAGCGGCTGCTTCGTGAGCGGATGACGGAAGGGAATCAGAGGATCGGGATACCAACCCGGTTTGAAGTGATCATTTCGATAACTCGGCAGCGTCAACTCAAGCTGGTGTTG
>JBAZIR010000497.1:0-4064 GCA_041651735.1 Verrucomicrobiia bacterium
GGTGACACTCAGGTGATTTATCGTCTGCCGCCCGCGGATGTTGCCGCCGGTTTCCAGTGCCACGAACCGCGACCCGTCTGCGCGCGGCAACGCGAGCCGGTCATGCCGCATGGCAGTGACATCAGCCAGGCGAACGGCTGCGCCGTGGTGGTCGATGTTTATCAGGGCCGCAACATGGCTGGCGTGGCGCGCGGCGAGATCAAGAAGCTGCTCGTTCTGGAAACGCTGCCCAAGCCGATGAACTATACCGGCGGCATGGAGCCGTTGACCTATGGCGGCTCATTCACATTGGAGCGCGTGCTCGGCACGATTCCGGTCGAGCCGGACGGATCTGCGCACGCCGAGTTGCCCGCGCTGCGCAGCGTGTTCTTCGTTGCGCTCGATGAACACGATTTGTCCGTGAAACGGATGCAGAGTTTCATGACGGTCATGCCGGGCGAGACGACGACGTGCGTGGGCTGTCACGAGCAGCGCACCGAGACACCACCGCACCAGCCGCGAAGGCTGGCTGCGTTGCGGCACGCACCCAGCCGCATCCAGCCGATCACTGACGCGCCGGATGTGCTCGATTTTCCGCGCGATGTGCAGCCGATCCTGAATCGCCGCTGCCTGCCCTGCCACGACTGCGACCGGCACGATGGCAGCGTGACACTCTCTGGCGACCGCGGGCCGATTTTCTCGCTGAGCTACTATACGATCACCGCCCGGTCGCTCGTCGCCGACGGGCGCAACGGCATGGGCAACCGGCCGCCGCGTTCCATCGGCAGTTCCGCAAGCCGGCTGTTGAAGCTGATGGACGGCAGCCATCATGGGGCCAAGGCATCGGACCGCGAACTGCGCACGGTCCGGCTGTGGATTGAAACCGGAGCAACGTATCCCGGCACGTATGCCGCGCTCGGCACTGGCATGGTCGGCGGCTTTGAAATCGTGGACCGCTCCATCCGCATGGATCAGTCGGATGCCGACTGGCCGAGCACCAAACTCTCGGTGGAGGCACTCAAGCGCCGCTGCGGCGGTTGTCACGACGCGCAGAAACCGCTGCCGCTGCATTGCTCCCATCTGGTCGGCCCGGGTGGCTGGGGCCGCGCGTTCACGGGCGCTCCGCCGTGGACAGACCTGACGCCCGACGACGTCCGCCGCCGCTGGTCGCGTGACCTGTTTTACAATCTCTCGCGTCCCGACAAGTCGCTGATCCTGCTGGCGCCGCTGGCAAAGTCGGCCGGCGGCCTCGAACGATGCGGCACTCCCGTGTTTGCGAGCGCGTCGGATGCCGACTACCAACGGGTGCTGCTGGCCATCCAGGACGCCAAGGCCAGGCTGGACCAGATCAAACGTTTCGACATGCCCGGCTTCCGCCCTCGCGCCGAGTGGGTTCGCTCGATGCAACGTTTCGGCATCCTCCCTGCCGACGCGACACCCGACACCCCGATTGACGTTTACGCGACTGAGCGCCGTTACTGGGAGTCTTTCTGGTGGGTGTCACAAAAGACCCGCCCATCGGATCGCGCGGCAAGCAGTCATACGACAATGGCTGCGACGAAGTAGAAAGCCTTGCTGTTCATGCTGGGCATCGGCGCGCGGGTCCGGTAGACTATGATTGGAAATTTGGTCCATGCAACTGCCCACAGCAACCAACTCGAAACCGGAGATACTCCCCATGAACGATTCCAGCAAACTTTCACGCCGCGACTTTCTTAGCAAGACTGCGCAATTCGGCGCTGTCGGTCTCGTCGCGCCCAACATCCTGCCCTCGACCGCATTCGGCGCCAACAGCAAGATCCAAGTCGCCCTTATCGGCTGCAATGGCATGGGCCGCGGCAACCTCAAGAACACCTCCAAGCATCCTGATGCGGTTGTCGTTGGCGCGTGCGACGTGGACAAGAACCGGCGCGAGTCCGTCTGCAAAGAGTATGCGCCGACGTGCAAGCCCTACGCCGATTTCCGCGAGGTGCTCGCGCGGAAAGATGTGGACGCCGTGATCAACGCCACTCCGCCGCACTGGCACACGCTCATCGCCATCATGGCCTGCGAAGCGGGCAAGGACCTCTACCAGCAGAAGCCCATGACGCTTCACCTTGGCGAGAGCCTCGCGGTCAAGAACGCCATCAAGAAACACAACCGCATCTGCCAGGTCGGCACGCAGATTCACGCCAGCGAGAATTACCGCCGCGTCGTCGAGATGGTCCAAGCCGGTTACCTCGGCAAGATCGCGACGGTGCGCACGTTCAACGTCATGAACCAGGGCGAGAAAGGCGTTGGCTGCCAGGAGCCGAACACCAAGGCGCCGGAAGGCCTCGACTGGGATTTCTGGTGCGGCCCCGGGCCGTTGATTCCGTTCAACTCCATCCTCTTCTCAGGCTCCTATAATCACGGCTCGTGGATGGACTACAGCGGTGGCTGGACGCCCAACATGGCAGCGCACATCATTGACCTGCCCATCTGGGCGCTCGGCCTGAAGTATCCCACCGAGGTCAGCTCCGTCGGCGGACGCTACATCGTCAAAGACGACGGCGACGCCTACGACAACCACGAGGTGCTCTGGCGTTATCCCAACATGACCATGACATGGATGTCTTCGCTCACCAACAGCTACGGGTTTGACCTGCACGGCAATCCCGTGCCGCAACGCCGGCTCGGCATCTACTTCCACGGCGTCAACGGAACCCTGTGGAGCAACTACGGTGAACACCGCATCGTGGCAGAAGGCAAGGCCATGAACGATCTCATCAAGCCGGAAGTCATCGAGCGCAAGCAGTCCAAGACCTTCTCGGGCCGCGCCCTCTACAATTGCAGCGAGCTCAAACCGGTGGAGAACAAGATTCCCCCGTCGCCCGGCCACGAGATCGAATGGATCGATTGCATCAAGTCGCGCCAGCAGCCGAGCTGCAACGTGTCTTACCATACCCGCCTCGACGTGGCGGTCGTGTTGAGCCTGTTGTCGCTGAAACTCGGCCGCAGCATCAAGTTCGATCCCGCGACCGAAAAGATCGTCGGAGACGAACAAGCGGCGAAGATGGCGATCCCGGAATATCGCGCGCCGTGGAAGTTCCCCGCGCAGTATTTGCAGAGCTAAACCGCTCCGGCCACTTGCAACGACCGGCTGCTTCGGACTGGAACCGCGTGTTCCGGCTGAAGCAGCCGGTTCTCTGCAAACGTCAGCAAGATGTTTGACGATTGACGGCGCGCCGCGTCCGTCTTAAGAAGAGTGCGCATGGCCGCGCGAATTTTAAACGGATGTATTTGTCGCTCGTAAAAGGATTCTCACTCTTATGAACAACCACATGACCCGCAGAAAACTTTTCCAAATTCTCTCCGCCGCCGGGCTGGGACCGGCGTTCGCCAGCCGTGTGGTGGCGGATGAAAGCGGCAAGGGACCCAAAGGCAAGGAGCAGACGCTTGGGTCCATGCTTCAATCCACTTCCGTCGAGAACCGCCCGCGCTATCCCGCATGCATCCGCGACGGCAAGGTCATCCAGCCGGAGCGGCCGTTGCCGGTGTTCCAGGAAACGGACGTGCTGGTGGTGGGCGGCGGTCCCGCTGGCTGGGCGGCGGCGGTGTCGGCGGCGCGCGCGGGCGCGAAGACGATGGTCGTCGAACGCTACGGGTGCTTCGGTGGCTTATGGACGGGCGGCATCGTGCTGGTGGTCATCAGCACGCACGCGACGGAGAACGGCCAGATGATGCAGGTGGTGCGCGGCATGGGCGGCGAACTGCTGGAACGGCACGCGAAGTTCGACAACGCCATCATCAACCGCGGCGAAACGAAGTTCAACCCGACCACCGATCCCGAGGCGACGATGTTCCTGATGGACGAGATGATCCAGGAGGCGGGCGTGAAGACGCTGTTCCACTGCTGGGCCACCGATGTCATCATGGACGGCGGCACCGTGCGCGGCGTGGTGTTCGACAGCAAGGCCGGCCGGCAGGCGATCCTCGCCAAGGTCGTTGTGGATACCACCGGCGACGGCGATATTTTCGCGGCGGCAGGCGCAGAGCACGCGCAGCGGCTGCACGCCATCGGGCTGGTGCACCGGCTCGGCAACGTGGACCGCGCCGACCTGGTG
>JBAZIR010000498.1:0-4058 GCA_041651735.1 Verrucomicrobiia bacterium
CCATCTCGCGCTCCGTGCTGGTCGGCTTCCTGCGCAGCGCCGAGGGGCGTGAGGTGAACTTTGTCAACGCGCCCATCATTGCCTCCACCATCGGCCTGAAGGTCGAGGAAACGCGCTCCAGCGCGCAGAGCGACTATGCGGAATTGATCACCGTCGAGTCGCACACCGGCGGTCAGCGCGCGAGCGTGAGCGGGACGTTCTACGGCTCGTTGAACAACCCGCGCATCGTGCGGCTCAACGATGTGCCTGTGGAGAGCGTGCCCAAAGGCGTGCTGTTCATCATGCAAAACAAGGACCGCCCCGGCATCGTTGGCTGGATCGGCACCATCATGGGCAAGCACAAGGTCAACATCGCGCAGATGACACTCGGCCGCGACAAGCGCGGCGGCACGGCATTGACTCTCGTCAACCTCGACAGCGAACCCAGCGAGGCGTTGCTGGCAGAGATCAAGGCTGACAAGGACATCTACGGCGTGACCGTGGCGAAGCTGTAGGCAAAGACGAACGGCTTTGCCGGTGGTTGACGGTGGCGGAAGGAAACGCGGAAGTTCTGCGTCTTCTGGCGGCCGGAAGATGGCGCTTTTGCCCCTGTTCCTGAAAAGGCGGTCCTCATTGCGACCCGTGTCGCACGCGCCGCCTCAACTGCGATAGGCGTTCGCCGTTTCTGCGGCGATGCGGTCCCACGTAAACCCGCGCTCCACGGCGGCGCGGCCGTTTTGCCCCATCCAACGTGCGCGGTCCCAGTCGCTCAGCAATTCCGCCATCGAACCGGTCAGTTCCGGGACCTGCGATGCGGTCTTCAAGCCGGTGACGCCGTGCCAGACGAACTCGTTCGGGCCGCCGTGGTTCGGCGCCACGACCGGTTTGCTGGCGCTCCAGGCTTCGAGGATCACCAACCCGAATGGCTCGTTACGGCTCGGCACCGCCACCACATCGGCGGCCTGAAACATCTCCACCAATCCCTGCCCGGTGCGATGTCCGACAAAGCGGCAGATATCATCCACCTTCAGTTCCTTCGCCCGTTGCTGCAACCGCCAGCGCAAGTCGCCATCGCCCATGAACACGTAACGCGCTTTCGAGTTGGCTCCGCGCAACTCCGGCAGCGTTTCCATCAGGATATCCGGCCCCTTTTGCTGGGTCATGCGCCCGCTGAAGAGCACCATCGGTTCCCACGGCCCGATGCCGATTTGCATTTTGAGCGGTCCCGGATCAAACGGCCCGTCGAAGTGATGATAGCTGACACCGTTGTAGATGACTGAGATTTTCTCGCGCGGCACTTGATAAATCCATGTCAGTTCTTCGCGTAGCGCGCTGGAGACGGTAATGATTTTCGCTGCCTCGTAACAACCGCGCCACTCCATGTCGCGAATCTGCCGGCAGCGGCCTTCGTAAAAGTTGTTTCCATTCCGGCCGTAATCGGTGGAGTGCATCGTCAGCACAAACCGACGTCCCCGGCCTTTTTTGGCCCATTCGCCGGCCGGCGCGGTGAGCCAGTCGTGGCAGTGGACGACATCGAACGGCGTATGGAGATAATCCTCCGTTTGCCAGACCGCGTTGATCATCGCGCGGTTCATGTCGAGGATTTCCGTGACGAAGTCCCGGTTCAGCGCGTGCGCGACGCGATGGTAGTGGACGCCGTAGATGCGCTCGTAAGCGAGTTGCAAGGGTCCGCGGCGGGTGAAGACGTGGACTTCGTGGCCTGCGCGTTCAAGGCCGGCAGCCAGCTCCGTCACGTGAACCGCGAGGCCGCCGACCGCGATCGAGTGCAAGGACTCCCACGCGCAAAGGGCGATGCGCATAGCGTTGGTGCTCTTCCCGGTCTGGCTCAGCTTACTTCCAGCACGTTGTTAAGCGATCCAAACTGGTTGGGTGTGGTGCGCACGTTGTTGGGGTCGTTCACCCACTCGCCGTCCACCAAGAACTTGTATTGATAGGTCCCCGGTCTCAGATCCAGTGTAATCTTCCAAACGCCATCGGTCTTGCGCATCGCGAACGTCGTCATTTCCCATGCGTTGAAGTCGCCGGCAACATTGACAGCCTTCGCCAACGGCGCATCGAAACTCAGTTGCACCTTCCGCGTCGCAACGGGCACGACGGTCGGTGGCGCGATGACAGGCGCGGGTGGCACCGGCCTTGGCAAGGTGGGTGGGGTGGGTTTCGCAGGCTGCGCCGGCGCGGGCACTGAAGGTTTTGCTGCAACGGTCGTGACTGGCACCGAGGCTGGTTTTGCGGCTCCTGCCGCCGCAGCGGCGGCGCTTACACGCGCACAGGCTTCCGGCGGCAACGGTGCGGGGGCTGTTTTCTTCGTCTGGCGACCGCCGCTGGAGCGTTTGCCGGTTGCTGACTTCTTAGGTTCAGTTTCCATATCTTCTCCTCCCCAAAACTTTTTTGCAATTGGTGCGGTCGAGAGGAGTTGAACCTCCACGGTGTTGCCACCACTAGGTCCTGAGCCTAGCGCGTCTGCCATTCCGCCACGACCGCAATCGCACGCTGCCGTCAACGGCAGCTCAAAATGCGGCGGCACTATACCGACGCCCCCCTCAGCGTGACAACCCTAAACTCCCGGTGTTTGGCATCACGCGGTTGGGTTTGAGCCGCCGATGGTGTAAAGTCATCGTGTTCTTCGTTGAAATCCGCCGCTACTGCCGTTAGATACGACCTGTACATGCACACGCGCACCAGCCGAAACATCGCAGCGGTTTTCATCTCAGCCGGCCTGTTCCTTGGCGCGGCCGCCTTCGCCGGCGACACTCCCGATGGGGGGGGTATCATGCGCCGTGTGCTGGCGAACCGGCCGGCCATCAGCCTCTGGCTCGAAGCCGAACTGACCATCCAGCGCCGCACCGCTGACCGTTACGACCTGCACATCTTCCTCAACGGCGATCTGAATCGGCTTCGCACCGTCTATCGCGTCACCGATCCGGAGGAAGCCGCTGGCACGACCGTGTTAATGATCGAGGACGGCGACACATGGCTTTGCGAGAAAAACAAGGCCGAGCCGCGCAAGCTCACGCCGGCCGAACGAGCCGCGCCATTTCTCGGCGGCGACTTTGGTTATGAAGACCTGGAACTGGCTTTCTTGCGCTGGCCCAACCAGAAGTTTGTGCGCGAGAGCCGGCGGCTCGGCTTCGATTGCTGGGTCATCGAAGGCACGCCTGCGCCTGGCTCAGCCTCGCAATACCAGCACGTTCTCATGTGGGTGGACAAAAAATACATGGCCATCGTCATCGCCGAGGCTTACGACGCAAAGAACAAGCTGTTGAAGAAATTCGAAGTCGGGAGCGTTCGCAAACTTGACGACAAGGGCCACTATATCGTCGGCCAGATTGCGCTGGAGAACGTGCAGAAAAAGTCCCGCACAGTCCTGCGCATTCGCGAAGACCACATGGAGCAGTTCGACCCCGCGCTGTTCGCGCCGGAGACGTTCGTCAAGACTGCGGTGACGCCGCCGAAGAAGCCCTGACGCTGAAAGCACAGGACTTGACGCCGCGCGCGGTTTGCCGGAAGATAATGCAGTCAACGCTAAAGATGAGAGCGTCTGTCGCAATCGTTGCTGCCGTACTCGAACGAACCAACACCGAGGAGGTCCCCATGAAAAACCGTACATCCATCATGTTTGCGCTGTGGAGCGTCTTGGCGATCATTTGCAGTTCCGCTGCCTGGAGCCAGGGCACGGCAACACCTGCTGCCGAGTATGGCAAGGCCAGACTCTATGTCAGCCCGAGCACGGGTATCCAATATGCATTGATTCCGGCGGGAAGATTCGTGATGGGCAGTAACAAGGGCAATCCCGATGAACTGCCGGTGCATGAAGAGGTGATCAGCACGCCGTTTTACCTCGGCATCTGCGAGGTGACGCAGGAGCAATGGCAGAACATCATCGGCGACAAGTACCCCAACCGCAGTGCCCACAAGGATCCGACAAACCTGCGGCTGCCGATGGAGTATCTCAGCCTCGCCAAGGCTCGCGCTTTTTGCGAACAACTGTCGGGAAAGGAAGGCCGGCTCTGCCGTCTGCCGACGGAAGTGGAATGGGAATACGCCTGCCGCGCTGGCTC
>JBAZIR010000499.1:0-4044 GCA_041651735.1 Verrucomicrobiia bacterium
GGACGGTCTGAGGTCTCATGGTTTGATGTTCTCGGGCTGGATAAACGCGCATCCCTTGAAATTGTGTGTCTCAAACGCGCGCTTCAATGCCTCGGACACTAATATGAATGGGTGGTATTCCGCCTCTCTCGCTAAGTGATAGTAGCCGAGCGCGTCTGGCTTAACGCGAAAGCGATTGAACTTCGCAATTTGTTTTGTACCCGGAATGCAAACAAAGTTCGACTGGCTGTGGTCGATGCTGGAGACGAGCCTGAGCACGTTGACTAACTTGAAGCCAGACAGCAGTTGCCCACCAGCGGTAACATTTGCGGGAATCAACTGAATATCCTCTCCGGCCATTTCATCAAGAACGCGGGCGACACGCTGGGTAACCAGTGGAACCATTGTGCTGTTCGGAAGGATATCATAGCGGCCGAGAACGGCCAGTCGAGCGTTTCGAGCGTTAAATACGAAGGAAGGAGCGGGGATGTCCTCAGCTACACGCGTTCCTCGGTCAAACAGAAACCTGTCTGGCGACCGATCCCGCTGATATTCACCAATAAGCAGCTCAGGGTAAAACTCAGGGATTCTCCACAAGTAGATCATGGTCATTGTGCCCAAGAGCGAGCGTGTCCGAAAGATGGGGGGCAGGTTTCAACATCAGACATTCTATTCATCACCTCCGCCATCGCCTTCTGCAACGCTTTGTCCTCGGCCACTCGCTCCGCCAAGTGCGGCGCCTTGCGGCGCGCCGTGACATGATGGCAATCGTCGGCCATCTCGATTCCTATCGTTTTCACCTCAACTCATCTGCTCCCGTTCGATCTGCACTAGCGTCTTGCCGCGCCCTGCAGTAGTTCGATCGCATCCAGCACGTCGTGGCGCACCTCGTAGATGCCACGGGGTTTTGCCTTTGAAGCCTCGCGCAGGCCGGCACCGTAAACAATCACGCCGTTGTCGCCTGCCAATGACGACAGTTCGAACGAACAGATGCCGTCACGCACGGCGACACGGCCCGCAGGGACAGCCACCGGCCCCTTCACATCGGTTCCCGGTGAGGCATAAGGCGCGTCATTGACGAGGAAACGTGAGTAGGAGCGACCATGATGTGACAAGTCGTCATAGACCCGGAGTGACAGCTCATAGAGACCATCCTTCAGTCCCGTCTTGATCGTGACCTTCAGCTTCGACGGCTTGCTGCCGCGGCTGGCCAGCCAGCTTTCCGTCGCGGACCATGACCAGCCTTCTGACTTCTCCAACTGAAGCATCTGGATCGTGTAGTTGCTGCCGGCACCCGCAATGGTGTCTGCGAACTCATGCGCCCGGGCCAGCGCGCGGCGGCCTTTGGCCGCAGCTGATGAGTGGTTCTTGTCCGCTGCATCAACCAGCCGTTCCAACATCCGCAGGCAATCGTAATCCTCCGCGCCTTCGCGCATGAGTTCCCAGCGAACCGTGGGCACGATGCGGTCGAAAACCGGTTGTTCAGGCTCGCCGCGGCGCAGCGGTGGATAGAAGAAGTAGCCATCGCCGTGGCGATACTTGTAGGTGACGCCCGGCAGCAGGAAGTTCGGCCTCTCCCACGGCGTCGTGGCCTGGCCCCAATACGTCGCGAGATAATAGAGATACCCGTTGGCGTTGCGCCGCCACACGTCCCAGAACATCGCGCGGTTGATCATGCCCGAATGCGAGATGAGGCAGAAATCCTTCACGTCGTAGAGCCAGTAGTCGGCCCCCTTCTTGCGCTCCGCCACCGCCACATCTTCCCGATACAGTGTGCAGTATGGAACCCACACCGAGATGAGCGACTTGCCGTCCTCGACCAATTCCGCAAGCTTCGGGCGGTTTGCCGGGTCGTAAGTCAGCGCGGTTCGAATGCGAGGGTCCGCCTGACGGATGAGCCGGCAGATGTCCTTCAACACCTCCATGTCAGACTCGGGCGGTTCGTCCGTGACGTAATAGATCGCACGGTCCAGCCAGCCTTTCTCCGCCAGGTGCGCCGCGATCTGCCGGAACACGCTCACGACGAGCCGGTCAAAGACGGGATTGACCGTGCCGTCCGCGCCACGCCGTTCGACAGACGTGCCCTTGGCGTCCGCGAACCGAAGGTAAATCCCCTCCTTCTTGCCGTCCTTGACGCGCCGTGTCCAGAGATACGGCGCAAAGTTGAATGCGCTGAATGCCTGCCGCTGGTTGAAGTAACGTTCGCCTTCGCGGTCAAATCCCGTGAAGTCCAGCTTCGCCTCGCCCGTCGGCTTGCCGTCAGGTCCTTTGACGAACTCCCATTTGATTGCGGCGTCCGGCAACGGGCTGAAAGCCATCGTGCTTGGGGCATAGAGAAACGGCGACATTCGCGCGCGAATGTATTCGTCAAAGTAGGCACGGATGATCCTCTCCTTGTCCTCGCGGGTCTTGCAGCCATGGGCTTTGTAGATATTTGCCGACGCCAGCCCGACCATGCTCTGAAGAATCGGCCGATTCGGCAGGGCAAAGCCGCGCACGCGCAATTCCACCGCAACGGTCGCAAGCGTCCCACTGCCATCCAGCAATCGTACCCGGCCACGATAAATCCCCGCTCGCGCAGCTTCGGGAACAGTTACCGTCAGCCAGAACACCAGGTTCTCCCCCTGCCCCACTCTGAAACGATCCTTCGCGGCGTCAACCGGAGGCAACGGATCCGGCAGGAAGTTGGGATGCTTTGAAGCCTCTGCCGGATCGAACGGCGCGTTAACATCCACCCACTCCACCTTGCGCACGCTGATGCAGGCTGCCGGCAACACCGCGCCTCCTGCGGCTCGCAAATCTTCCAACGACACCAAGAGATTCTCAACCGGCCGGCTTGCCCGGGCCACCACCTGAAACGATTCCGATTCGTTTCGGGCGCACTCGATGGCAACCCGCCCTGCCCTCCACTCAGCGGTTGGCTCATGAGTTTGTGTGATCTTCTCAATGGCCGCGACTCCGTAAGCTTTCAGTGGAGGCGGTGCTGCCGTACACAGCATCGGGCCGCAGAGACTTGTCAGGAGTAGCACCGCAATGATTCGGTTCATAGATGGTGAAGATGCGTGGGCACACACGGTAATGCGCGGTGCCGACGACAGCAAGCCAGATCAGGTTGCTGAAAACCGTGCTAAGTTGTTGCGGACGGCTGCTGACTGCTACCCAACCTTTTCTTCACTTAAAGGTCAGCGTGAAGGCAATGTCCTTGGTCTCGGAGGACTTCAGCGTGACCGCCACAATGTCCTTCGTTTCGGTCGCTGCCGTACAGGTCGCCGCGTCTGCAACTTTCGCTGCGTCGAAGCTGTAGGCCGAGGGAACACGGAAGCGCATTGTCATCGGGGAATTCTTAACGACTTTGACAGTCCCCTTGAGGCACTTGCCCGTTTCCTGCCATTCGATGTTCTTCAGTTCCACCGCGCCTTGTGTGATGTGGCGGTCACTGCTGACGAACTGGGGATGCGCCTTTGCCCGATGAATTGCGAGCAGCCGCACGCCATGCTTGGGCACTGGCATTTCGAAGTGACCCTTGCGAACGCCTTGGAATGAGTTGGTCCAGAATTCATGCAGCAAGTACTCCGCGTTTGACGCCAGACCCAGTTCCGTAAAATCAAAACCGACGACCGCATCGTTCTCCGTCCAGTTGAACAACGCCACCACATCCCAATCCTCAAAGGACCGGCGCACTTTCAAGTCCCACACCGGGCGCATGTCGAAGATTGGATAGAGGTTCAGCGGGCGCACGTTGCAGACGGGCAGCGACTGTTGCAGCAGCCGCATCCGTTCAGACTTGAGCCCGGCCAGTTTGTCACCGGAGAACATCATTTGCCCGGGCAATGCCACCACCGTTGTGGCAAGCCGCGCCTGCTCGATTTCGAGGAAATCGCCCACCAACAAGGTGTCGGGATCGGCATAGAAAACGATGTTGTGCGCGAACACCTGGTTCAGCGTGCATCGCGCCTGGCTGAGCAGATTAGGCCATTTCGGCGGCTGGTTGACATGAACAATGTCGGCTCCCGTTCGCGAAGCATCCGCATAGGCCGCGTCCGGTCCCGTGAAATGTCCCTGACA
>JBAZIR010000500.1:0-4038 GCA_041651735.1 Verrucomicrobiia bacterium
TCGATGCCGCCACGGGCAACACTTCGGTTGAGGTGCAGCGATTGGAGGGATTGAGGGATCTGTATGCGTCGGCCGTGGGGGCGGCAGGCCGCGTGTATATGATTGATCGCGAAGGAGGTGCGGTGGTCCTGCGGAAGACAAACAAGGTTGAAGTGCTGGCCAGAAACCATTTGGACGATGGCTTCGATGCCTCGCCCGCCGTTGCGGGGAATCAGTTGTTCCTGCGGGGTAAACAGTTTCTTTATTGCCTGTCGGAAAGCCGGTGAAATTGGAAATCGCTGTTGCCGAAGAGTTCAGCGGGTCTTCGGGATTCTTCTGCGTTGACAGTGAAGGTCATGGTTGTAGCCTCCGTGCCGAATCATCAAATCCATGAAACACATCGCCATCCTCATATCTCTGCTGGTTGTTGGTCCATCTTTCTGTCCCGCGTTGGAGCCTGTGAGCGACCGCATCGTGGTGCTCATCAGTGTTGATGGGCTGGCGAGCTATTACATGGATGATCCGAAAGCGGAGATGCCCACGATCCGCCAGCTTGCGGCGGAGGGCGCGGTGGCGGCGAAAATGAAGGCGGTGCTGCCCACCGTCACTTGGCCGAACCACACATCGCTGGCCACGGGCACGGGGCCAGGAAAGCATGGCGTCATTGGCAACACCTGGCTGGATCGTTCCAAGAACGAAATCGTGACTGCCATTTGGGATTCCGCGTTCGGCAAGGACGAGATCGTGAAGGTGCCGACGATCTATGACGTGGCCAAACAAGCCGGACTGAAAACCGCCGCCGTGACGTGGCCTTGCAGCCGTTCCGCCAAGACGCTCGACTGGACGGTCCCGTGCGTGATGTCCAATGCGCTGTTCGTCAGCCACAGCACCCCTTCATTGTTGGCGGAGTTCAAGCAAGTTGGAATTCCATACGAAAACGAGGCGGACGGTTTCAAGCCCGGCCGGGGTGAAGATCGCGATCGTCTGCACGTGCGCATGTTCAACCACATCGTCCGCACTCACCGCCCGCAATTGATTTTGATGCACATACTGGAGGTGGATCACGTCGAACACGTCCACGCGCCGCAGTCGCCCGAAGCCTACGCGAGCATCAAGTTTGCCGACGGTCTTGTGCGCGAGATGTGGGACGAAGTGAAAAAGGATTTTCCCGGCAAGGCCACCATGATCGTTGTGTCCGATCATGGTTTCTTCCCCACCTGTCAGACGATTCTTCCCAACGTCGTGTTGCGCAAGGCGGGATTGCTTACGGTTGAGGGCAAGAAGATCACGGGCGGACAGATGCGCGCGGTCGCGCAAGGCGGCGCTTCACTCATCTACGTGCTCGATGCGCAGAATCGTGAGAAACTGATCGCGCAGGTGGTGGCCGCATTCAAGGGGATGGAAGGCGTGTCGGGTGTTCTTACGAAGCGTGACTTCCCGAAATACGGATTGTCCGATCCGGCGCGACAACCGCATATGTGCGATATCATTCTCACGGCGAAGAGCGGTTACTCATTCGGCGATACTGCCACAGGCGAGGTGGAAGTCAGCTCGCCGGGGAAAGTGATCAGAGGCACTCATGGGTATGACCCGAATGAACCCAGGATGCACGCGATGTTTGCTGCCTGGGGCGTGGGGATTCGCCGGGGCGCCAAGGTCGGCACGATCACCAACACTTCAGTCGCGCCAACCATTGCAGCGCTATTGGGGTTGGAGATGAAGAACACCGACGGCCAGCCGTTGAAGGCCATCTTAACGAAGTAGTGGTGCTCCCATCCTGGACAAACAAATGCCGGGGCGGCGTGAAGTGGGATGTGAGGAACCCGTAATACTGGCTCAGACGTTGCCGCCGGGGACGACGAAGTCGAATTGGCCCATCGCGCGAAACTTGTTGTAGCGTTGCTCCAACAGTTGGTCGGTCGTCTGGCTCATCAACTCGCGGAGATGAGTGAGGAGTGCGGATTTCAACGCAGCCGCGGCCTTGACGGGATCGCGATGCGCGCCACCGAGCGGTTCCGGTATGATCTCGTCGACGAGCTTGAGTTCCAACAGATCTTTGGCGCTGAGCTTGAGAGCTTCGGCGGCCTTGGGCGTGGCGGCGCGGTCTTTCCAGAGGATCGCGGCGCAGCCTTCGGGAGAGATGACGGAGTAGTAGGAGTTCTCCATGATGAGGACGCGGTTGGCGATACCAATGCCCAGCGCGCCGCCGCTGCCGCCTTCGCCAATGACAACGGCCACAATGGGTACCCGCAGGCCCATCATGTCGCGCAGGTTGGCGGCAATGGCCTCGGCAATGTGGCGTTCCTCCGCGCCGACGCCGGGATAAGCGCCGGGGGTGTCAATGATGGTGACGATGGGGAGATTGAATCGCTCGGCCATCTGCATCAGGCGCATCGCCTTCCGGTAACCTTCCGGGTGGGCGCACCCGAAGTTGCGCATGATGTTTTCCTTCGTGTCGCGGCCCTTCTGGTGGCCGACGACGACGACGCGGATGTCGTCAAAGGTGGCGAAACCGCCGACGATGGCATGGTCGTCACCGAAGCGGCGGTCGCCGTGCAATTCGATGAAGTCGGTGGAGATGGCACCGAGGTAATCGAGCGTGTAAGGGCGCCTCGGATGACGCGCAAGCTGCACACGCTGCCATGCGGAGAGGTTCGTATAGACGTTCTGTTTGGTTTCCTCGACGGTCTTCTCCATCGTCGCGATCTGGTCGTGGAGGTCCACCTTTTGTTCGGTGGCCATGCGGCGCAGTTCTTCCAGTTTCCGCTCCAGTTCGAGGATCGGTTTCTCGAAGTCGTAGGTGATGAGTTTATGTCCGGTTGAACGCATGGTTTACTCCGTCACTTGCACCGGTGTGCCGACCGGCAGGATGATGAAAAGTTCCTCGACGTCTTCGTTGATGAGGCGGATACAACCCTGGCTGGACTGGCGGCCGATGGTCTCCGGCTCCCACGTGCCGTGGATGCCGTAGTGGGGGATGTCGAGCGCAAGCCAGTACTTGCCAAGGACGTTTTCCTTGGAGCCGAAGGGGATGGTCTGGCCGTCCTTCCACCAAGGCGGGCTGGGGATGCGGTCGGCGATCTTGAACGTGCCGACGGGCGTGGTGCTGTATTGGCCCGTGCCGCAACGGTAGAGTTTGAAGAACTTGCCGTCATTGCTGACCAGCAGCGTGTTCTGGGCCTTGCTGACGGCGACGGCAAATTTTGTGGGGGTCACGCGGAGCCGCTGCGCTGGTTGGATGATGGTTTCGCGCAGGCTATTGACCTTCTGGATCACTTCGATGGTGGTATTGTGAATCTTTGCGATGCGGCCGAGGCTGTCACCCGACTGCACGACATAATCCACCTTTTCCGGAGCGGGCGAGGGTGTCAACAGCAACTGCATGTTAAGGTCGCCGAGCGCCTTTTGGATCTCTGTAACGAACTGCGTCTCGCCTCCCTTGGCCAGCAACACATACAGCGCCTCGCGCGCCTCGGCGAGCTTGCCGGCTTCGCGCAATGCGAGCGCCTTCTCCAGCGGCTCCCGCTGCGGTTGCACGGGCGATGGAACGGCAGCCGCGGCGGTTTTGGCGGTCGCTGCGGGTGCTGATTCCGACGGCGGAACGGACGCACCCGGCGGTGTCGCCGTTTGCCTGAGGCCGAACTTGTAGGCGGCCACAGCCACGACAGCCACTAGCATGAGCAGAAGTGCAAATTTGACGATTGATTTCATTTCGTTGCCACCGGCGCGCCGCCAGACCAAGCTGGCGAACTTCGCCGGCCGGCTTGCGGTGATCCAGTGGCGAAGAGCGTAGTTTTTTCCGCCGCTGGCGGCAAGCCGGGATTTTGGGCAAGCGGAGGAATCGTTGGTAATGACGTGGACCGGAATGACCCTGCAACCGGAAGAGCGAACAGCAAGAACGGAAAGACGGGCAGGGAAGGCCGGCTATTTCTTCGTGTCCGGCTCGACCTGGACGCCGCTGCGTTTGAGGATGGTGCCATCCTGAAGGCTGAGGGCGACAAGGGCTTTGTTATAGGCGGCGATGGCTTGGAGTTCGGTGACGCGAGCGTCGTTGAGATC
>JBAZIR010000501.1:0-4032 GCA_041651735.1 Verrucomicrobiia bacterium
ACGAGTGGCCTTTCACCGGGCACGGCGTCGAGTGATCGCCGGTCACCGCCAGCACGTCAAACTTCGCCTTGAGCAGCATCGGCAGCGCGGCGTCGAGTTCCTCAATGGCCTTGACCTTCGCCGCGAAGTTGCCGTCCTCGCCGTAGGCGTCGGTGGGCTTGTAGTGGACAAAGACGTAGTTGAACTCGCCCTTGGCCTTGATCGCGAGGTCGAACTCTTCCTTGATGTCGTGCGCGCCCTCGATCTTCTTCATGCCGACGAGCTGGGCGAGGCCCTTATACATCGGGTAGATGGCGATGCAGGCGGCCTTGAGCGCGTAACGCTCCTCGAACGTCGGGATGGCCGGCTGATGGGCAATGCCGCGCATGAGGAAACCGTTGGCGGGCTTGCGGCCCTTGAGCAACGGCAGCGCCTGCTTGTAAAACTCCGCGATCAGCTTCGCCACCTTCTTCTGGCCGGCGGTGTCGCCGGCGGGCTTGGCCGTGGCGATGGCCATGCCTTCGTGGCCGGGATCGGTGTCGGTGAGCGGCCCTTCAAGACCTTTGCCGCGGAACACGACCACGAAACGGTGGCCTTTGCCGGCCTGGATGATCACCTGCGTGTCGCCGATCTTCTTGATCTTGCTGCCGAGCAACGCGCACTGCTCCTCCGTGATCTCGGTGGCGACGCGGCCCGCGCGGCGGTCGGTCACGATGCCCTTCTCGTCAAGCGTGCAGAAGTTTGCGCGCGCGCAAACGTCGCCGTGCTTGAGATCCATGCCGAGGCCAAGCGCCTCGATGACGCCGCGGCCGACTTCAAACTCCAGCGGGTCATAGCCGAACAAACCGAGGTGGCCGGGGCCGCTGCCGGGCGTGATGCCGGGCGCGACGGGCGTGAGCCGGCCCAAGGCGCTGCGCTTGGCGAGCGCGTCGAGATTGGGCGTGCGCGCGGCTTCCAGCGGTGTCTTCCAGCCGGTGGCTTCGACGGCGATGTCGCCAACACCATCCAGCACGAGCAAGCAAATGGTCTTGTCCGAAGGTTCCTGCAACTTGGCGTAAACTTGGTCTAGGTTCATGGCGCGCGATATTGCTGAAACTTGGCGGCCGCGTCAAAGGGGAAATCGCTCCAAAGCCTTCCGCGCCGCCAAACTTGCGCCAAGCCATCGTGTGCTGTATCGTTTGCGACGCTTTCGGTGTTATAAGGCAGATGCCTTTCAAAGAAGGCGGGAGGATAAGACTATGAAGAAGCTGCTGTGGATCGTTGTGCTGCTCGCCATTGCGCTGGCGTTTCCGGTCTCGAACCTTTTGATCACCCGCAAGCCGGATCCCGCGCTCCGGGCGAACGCCAAAGACGCGCGATTCGAAGCCGTGGTCTCGATGTTTGAGAACAAGTGCATCGACTGCCATTCCGACAAGGCAACGCTGCCGTTCTACGCCAAACTGCCCGTCGCTTCCTCCATCATCGCCAAAGACATCCAGCGAGGCACAGAAGAACTCAATGTCCCACAGGATTGTTTTGGTCCAACCCCCGTCAACGAGGCCGTGCTGGCGAAGATTCAGCGCGTGATGGAAATCGGCTCGATGCCGCCGGGTGATTACCAGATGATGCACTGGGGCAGCGGCCTGACGAGCAATGACAAAGCGGTGCTGATGGGCTGGATTCGCAACGGACGCGCACTCGCCAACGGCGCGGCTGATGGGAATCATCCGCTCTATGCCAGTGCGGTCCTGCCGCTGACTGAGCCGAAAGGTTTGAATCCCGACAAGGTCGCGCTCGGCCGCAAGCTTTACCACGACACGCGCCTCTCCGGCGACAACACCCTTTCCTGCGCCTCCTGTCACGACTTGAAGAAAGGTGGCACCGATCAAGCGCAGTTCTCCACCGGCATCCGCAATCAGAAAGGCGGCATCAACGCCCCCACCGTCTTCAATGCTTCCCATGCCTTCGTCCAGTTCTGGGACGGCCGCGCCGCCGACCTCCAGGAGCAAGCCGCCGGCCCCGTCGCCAACCCCATCGAGATGGGTGCCAACTGGGACACCGTGCCGGGCAAGGTCAAGGCCGACAAGGAATATGAGAATGCCTTCGTCAAGCTCTATCCGGAAGGCATTACCAAGGCCAGCATCACCGATGCTATCGCCACCTTCGAGAAATCGCTCGTCACCGTCAACTCACGCTTTGACCGGTTCCTGCGCGGCACGACTGACGCTCTGACGGCGGACGAACAGGAAGGCTACCGTCTTTTCACAGCCGACGGCTGCTACACGTGTCATGCCGGGCAGATTCTCGGTGGCAAATCGTTCGAGAAATTCAGCCGTTACGGGAACTACTACGCCGACCGTGGCAATCCAACGCCAGCCGATGACGGCCGGTTTAGCGTCACCAAAAAGGAATCCGACAGCCGTAAGTTCAAAGTGCCAACCCTGCGCAATATCGCACTCACATTCCCCTATCTCCACGATGGTTCCACCAGCGATCTCACCAAGGTCGTCAAGCTGATGGGCAAGTATCAACTCCACACCGATATCCCCGACCGCGATGTGGCACTGGTCGTCAAGTTCCTCCATACCCTCACCGGCGAACTCGACGGCAAGCCGTTGCAGTGACCGCAGCGCTGGATAACAGAGCTTTGGCGCGGAATAGCCGCAAACCGCGGCTTCGAGTGGCTGCTATCGCACGACGAAACCGCGCTTGATGACATCCCTTCCGTTGTGCTAGTGTTTGCGCCGGGAAATTATAGAGAATGAACGAGATCTCTATGATTGTGGCCGCGAGTGGGCAGATTTGCCACAGCGCCAGCCCATGTTGGTGTGACAACGAAGTGTGACGAGTTGTGTCAATGAAGCCAAAATTTCGACAAAAGCTGCTGGGCAAACTGAACTGGTTCGATACCGAGAGGGTACAGGACTACTTTAGCCAGCTTGCGGGCGAGAAAGGCTTCTTTGAGGCAGTATTCAATTCGCTTGCCGAGGGCGTGATCGTCACCAATCACGAGGGACGCATTTCCTATCTCAACCAAGCTGCGACGGAATTGCTCGGCGTCCCGCAAGACACGGCGCTCGGCCTGTTGCTGCGACGCTACCTGCCTGACCTGAAATGGGAAGTGGCTGGAAACGGCCAGTCGCGTGTCTTCAGCCGTGAAATCGAGGTATTTTATCCACAGCAACGCTATCTGCATCTCCACGCCGTGCCGTTGACGGCGGCGGGCGGCGGCACGGTCCTGATACTCCGCGATGTGACGACCGCGCGCAGACAGACCGCCGATGCCATCGCCAACGAGCGCAACGAGGCCGTATCGCTGCTGGCGGCCGGCGTGGCGCACGAGATCGGCAATCCACTGAACTCGCTCAACATCCACCTGCAACTGCTCGATCGCGAGTTGCGCCATCTGCCCGCCGAGAAGCGCTCGGCATTGAAGGAATCCGTGCGCACCGCCAAAGCGGAGGTGGTCCGCATGGACAAGATCATCTCGGATTTCCTGCGTGCTGCCCGCCCCACCCCGTCGCACATGACGCTGGAGTCTTTGAACGCCGTCCTTGAGGAAACGCTCCAATTCATGAGCGCCGAAATCCATGAGGCCGGCATCGTCGCAGAAGCCAACTTAAGCCGCAGTCTGCCGCGCGTCTGGCTTGACCACGACCAAATGAAACAGGTGTTCATCAACCTCATCAAGAATGCGCTGCAAGCGATGCAGCCCGGCGGCAGTCTGACCGTCGCGACCGAGCGCACGGAGGATTTTGTCGTCGTCAACGTCAGTGACACCGGCGCGGGAATTCCACCCAATCTTATCGGCAGGATTTTCGAGCCATACGAAAGCACCAAAAAAGGCGGCTCTGGCCTCGGCTTGATGATCGTGCGTCGAATTGTTCAACAACACGGCGGCGCGATTGACGTGGACAGCGCCGTCGGCAAAGGCACCGTGTTCCGCGTCCGGCTGCCAACGCAGGAAAAGCGCGCCCGCATGCTGGGAGTGTCCCCGGCATCCGCAGCCAAACTGCTGGAGGCGCCTGCAGAGGGGTGACTATGGAAACCGAGAACTCGTCCGCCAAACCAAGC
>JBAZIR010000502.1:0-4031 GCA_041651735.1 Verrucomicrobiia bacterium
GATGCAGCGCGAGTGTCTCGCCGAGCCGGTGCTGAAACGGTTTCCGAAGGCGCTCGTCGGCAACTACGCGGTCTATCCCAACGACGGCTGGCGCTACTGGTATGACTACTTCGAGAAGCTCGCGCCCGACGCGCCGTTCAAGGCCGACCAGCGCGCGAAATACCGGCCGTGGTCTCAGGAGTTCCCGCTGACCGGCTTCACCGTCTCAATGCCGGTGGTCTACACGTGGTATGCGACGCCGACGTGGTATGACTTTGCCAGCAGCGACTACCGCTGGTTCTACAACCTGCTGCTCGTGGCGTCGAAGTCGGGCGAACACAAGGCCGCGACCGCGCCGAGCATTCCGTTCGTCCACTGGCACACGACCGCGCCCCCGAAGGAGCCTGATCCGGCCGTGAAACAGTTCAGCGCGGACAAATACCGGGAACTGCTCTGGCATATACTGCTGCGCGGCCACGACACGTTGTTCTTGTGGTGCCCACGCGATGAAACCGCCGAGGAAACGCAGCTCCTGCACGAGGTCTGGGCCGCGTCGCTCGAATACCGTGAGTTTCTGGAAAAGGGCAAGCCGGCCATCTTCGACGTGCCGCAAAAGCAAGGTCCGGTCGTCTCCGCCGTCCAACTCGGCGACCGCCTGTTGGCGCGTCGCACAGACTTCGATGACCGAAAGGAACCCGTGACTCTGAGCATCGGCGGCAAAACGATCGCCGTGCCGCGCGCGGATGGGCAATGTCAGGTGTTGAGGCTCACGCGCTAGCGGGCGGCATTTCTGACGAACACAGCGCCAGCAACTCGCGCAGATCGCGTATCGTCCTCGAAGGGTGGATAGACGGCTGGCCGCCAGCGCGGTTGAGCCACAACGCCTGCCAGCCGCAACGCAACGCGCCGTCGACGTTCGCGGGGAGGTCGTCCACGAAAAGAATTCGCGCCGGCTCGACGCCGAGATCGCGCCCGGCCGCGGCATAGATGCGCGGGTCGGGTTTACAGCAACCGACGACCGCAGAAAACGTCCACGATTGGAAGCAACCCGCAAGGCCAAGCCGCTCGTAGAGGCGGATCGTGCTCGCCCAGCCATCAGAAAGCACGCCAAGTTTCAGGCCACGGCCACGCAGCGTGGCGAGTACTTCGCGGACTTCGGGAAACGGTTCCACCGATTCCGGCCCTTCGAGCCGGTCACGCAACTGCGCCGCCAATTCCGCCGAGGCGGTCGCGTCCACACCTGCGAGCAAGCGGCGGTAGTATTCCATACGCTGCGCGGCGGCGGACTCCTCGGTGGTGGTGGCGCCGGCTTGTTGGGAAAGCCAATTGATCGCTTCACGCGCCGCTTGGCTGATACGTTGCCCGTCAGCGGTGCCAACACCGAGACTGCGTATCGCCTGGCAAACGGCGTCGGATTCCAGGAACGCGTGGCGATGTTTCAACAAGATGCCGCCGGAGTCGAACACGACAGCTGCGACGGTTGGAGCGTTCGTATTCATGCGGCGCAGGCGCCGGCACGGTCGCTTACTTCTGCGGCAGTTTCTTCTTTAACTCCCGCGCCTTGCCCTGCCACTGAGGCAACTCAGCAGCCCAGTCGGGCGCAGGTTGCGCGGCAAGAACGCGGTCGAGTTGTTTGCGGGCCTTGCTGTATTGGCGCAGCTTGATGGCAACCTCGGCGAGCACGAGGTGGTTCTCCGGATACTCCGGGTAATCTTCGATCACGTCCTCCAGCAAATCCAACGCTTGTTCAGGGTCGCCGACACTGGTCGGCCACGGCGGCGCTTCCAGATATATCTGGGCCATGACGCGCCGGGGCCCGCCGTAGTCGAGTTGCTCGTTAAGCTCGTTCGCCCGCTTAAGCGCGTCGAGCATCGGCTTGATCTTCGCCAGACCCTTGGACTTCACGGCGTCGGCCTGCATGGCGAAGTTCAGTGCGAGGAAGTAGTTGCCCTCATCGCTCTCGGTATCCACAAAGATGGCGTGCTTCGCGTAAGAGGCGCCAATTTCAGCCAGACTGAACTGCTTGCGCTCGTCCTTGGCCATACCGGCTTGCTCAGCGAGCCAGTAGCAGGCGCGGGCCGCGCGCCAGAGTGCCTGAGTGTTGTGCGGAGCGAGCTTCAACGACTCGTGGAGGAGATCGAGTGCTTTTTGGACATTGCCCGGCTCGACACGGGCCGCCCATGCCTTGTCCGATTCAAGGATCTTCTGTTCCGCCTTCTTGACTTCCGCGTCCGTCAAGATGCGATCGGGTCCGAGTTGTTTGATGCGGGGCCTGCCGTAAAAACAACCCGTGGACAACGCGCAGAGCAGGACGATGGAAATCAGTCGAACGTGGCGGCTCATAGGTGCAAGGAAGCTCACTTGTCGTAGAGTTTCTGTGCCGCGTCGTAAGCGGCAGCGTCAGGCTCAATGAAGCCTTTCAACGTCATCGTGTTCAGGATTTCCTTCGCCGCCGTGTCAGCACCCATGCCGAGGAGCGCCTTCTTGATGGCAGCCACATCCGCATCTGCCGCCACGCCCTCCAGGAACACCATCGGCGCCGTCGGCAATTCCGGCGAACGATGCACAAGCTTCAATCCTTTCGCCTCCTCCAGTTCACCCTTCGCGTCGTACTGGCGTTGGTCGAGCAGCGCGAGATCGGTCTTCTTCTCCTTGCCAGCCACGGCCTTGATAGCGCGCAGGCCACTGTGGACTTCCTTGAGCTTGAAGAACGTCTCGACATCCTGGCCGCCGAGCACGACGCGGCTGACGAATGCCTTGTCATAGAGTTGGTTGCTGGAGAGCCTCAGTCCTTTTGCTGCCTGGAGATTGGCGGGACCGTCCGCGCGACCGACAATGTAATAGCCGTCGGTCTTGCGGCCGGCCTGCAGCGTCTGCGCAAGCAGCTTCATCTTCAGTTTGGCAGCCTGCGACAGATAGACCGGCAAACCGACGATGGCGAATCCGGGCTTGTTCTTTGCGATGTCGGCAAGGCCGGCGTCGAGATCGTTTTCATAGACAACATTCAACGACCCGGAGGGCAAACCGGCGGCTTTCGCCAGATACGCGCCGAAATCATTCATGATGCTCTTCGCTTCTTCAGGCGAGCCGGGCGCTCCGGGATAGAAAACCATCACGTCACGCGGTCCCGCGAAAGCGGCCACGGCGCAGCAAAGTGTCACGACTCCAACAACAATGTTCCGACAGTTCATAATGAATCCAGCTTGCGGCGAAATAGGGCGCGCACTATAACGACCCTGCCTTTTCGCGTCAATTGAAGGTTCCATGCTTGGTTTAGACGTGGCGCGGGGTAAAAATTCATTATGACTGAACATCAAAGTTCCGTATCCGCCTTTCTCAGGGACAATGGGCTGACCCGTCTGGCCGGTTTGATTTTGAACTGGCCGCGCGCCGTGCTGGCTGCTGCCGCGTTGCTCACCATCGCAAGCTGCTGGCTCATCGCCACGCGCATGGAGATAAAGACCGCCCACAGCGACCTCATCTCCGAAAAGGACCGCAGCGCTGCGCAATTCCAGGAATTGATGGAGGAATTCGGCACGCCCTACGTGCTTATCGGCGTGCTGGAATGCGAGCCGCAGCAGTTCAAGGCGCGCCGCGAACTGGCCGCGCAGATGAAGCGCGAACTGGAAGCGGTTCGCGTGCCGGCGGCGGCGCTGGACCTCGGCGTGGCTGTTGCGCCGGGCGCGATGACGAACCTCGTGAAGGGCGCGGATTTCCGGCTCGATCTGAGTTCACTCCAGGGCCGGGAACTGTACCTCGCCACCACCAACGACCTTGCCGACATCCGCAAAACGCTGGAGCAGGAAGCACCGTGGCTGCGTAAGCTCAGCGCCAAGCCGACGTTGGAGGGATTTTTCGGCATGGCCGACGAGCGGTTCGCCGCCGAACAGAAACGCGGCAAGGTTGGCAGCGACGCCGAGGCGGTGCAGGGACTGGAGATGTTTGCGCAACTCTTTGACCGGATGCGTCTGGCGGCAACGGACCCGGCGTGGCAGCCGCCCCAAGGGTCGTTCTGGGAAGAAATGTTCACTCCGCCGTCGGCCGGCGGCATG
>JBAZIR010000503.1:0-4020 GCA_041651735.1 Verrucomicrobiia bacterium
GACGCTGGCGTGCTTGAAACGCGAGTTTGCGCATCAGCTTTGCGAGGGTGGCAACGGCTGGTGGTTCCAAATGGGCAAGAGTTGGTATCACCACGAGCCGATTCTTTCTCTCTTTGATCAGATGCAACGTTGCGGCGAAGCTGCCATGAGTTTCAACCGCACCAGCGACACGGATATTGCCGCCGTTGTGAGCCTCAACAGCCTGTTTACGGGACGGCCGTGGCCCGTGTCCTCTTCGCTGATGGACGCATTCAAGGTGCAGGAGACCTGCCGTATCGGCACTCCCGTGGATCATTATGAATTGGGCGACATCCTCGCCCGGGATGCGAAACGCTACAAACTGTATCTCATGATCAATTGTTTCAGCCTGACCGATAAAGAACGGCGGTTGATTGACGAACGGCTGCGTCGGCGCGGTGCGGTGCTCGTCTGGATGTTTGCGCCAGGACTTTTCAATCCAGACAAGAAGCCCGAGCTTTCTGCTGCGCACATCAAGAGCCTGCTTGGATTCACGCTGGCGTCCCAGACCGGCGCGCAATTCAAACTGAACATGAAATTGACCGATGGCGGCGCGCAGTATTTCAGCGGCTTCGCGCCGCAGCGCGTGTTTGGCAGTTTCGAGCGTCCTGAGTGGGTGCTGGACAAAGCGACCGGCGGCATCAAACAACAGTTTCCTCGAACCGTCGAATTGCCACAGCGTTTCCATGGCGTTGACGGAGACGAGGTGCTTGCGCGGTTCGAAGACGGCGGGCAACCCTCGATCGTCAAACGTCAGACCGCTTCAGCGACGGATATCTGGATGGGATCGGTCATGGCTCCGGCCGACCTGTTGCGGAGCATTGCCAAACGCGCGGGCTGCCACCTCTTCTGTGACGGCGACGAAATCATCTACGCCGACAGAAGTTTCCTGGCAATCCACACGCGAGAGAAGGGCGAGCGAACCTTTGATCTCAGGCGCAAGGCCGATGTGATCGAAGTGTTCTCAGGCGACGTGTTGGGTCGCGGGGTCACCCGGTTCAAGGACACGATCGACGCCTATCGCACCCGGCTCTACTTCATCGGCGATGGCGAAGAATGGGCGGCGCAGCGCAAGCGCGCGGATGACGTGTTCAGCCGATTCCAACAGGAACTGAAGTCGCTCGGCCAACAGCGTGCCATGCGGTGAGCGGCGGCTGGCTATGATGGCCCGACCCGTTGCGTGGCCATCCGGGGCGCGATCTGTCGGGGCTAACGGTTTGGGCTGGGACCGGTTTTGTAGGGAGAATCCTGACACGTCTTCCAGTGTCGGGACATGAATGACCGAACGGTTTGGACGTCTATCTAGTGCGATGTATAATAATCGCGGCCGCTGGTTGCGAGTGTGGCAATCCGGCAAGAGAAGCAGATCAACAACCAACGATAGGACGTACGTATGAAAAGAGTCAGTGCAGTATTGTTAACATTCCTTTGCGCAGCAGCTATCGGCCTGTGTGCCGGTGATAAAGGCGGCAAAAAAGCTGAGGAGGGGAAAAAGCCCGCCGTGACCGCCGAGCAAAAGGAGTGCATGAAGAAAATGCTCGAGAAGTATGACACCAACAAGGACGGCAAACTCGACAAGGGAGAGCGCGCCAACATGTCCGATGAGGACAAAGCCGCGATGAAGAAGCTCTTCCAGCATGGGGCCAAGGCCAAGAAGAAGGAATGACGCTTTAGTTGTTCGTATTTGCCGGGGTGACTTGGCGGGCCTGCCTGCGAAGTCACCCCGGTCGTTTTGCGTCGGCTGCAACACTGTGGTCAGGAGCGAAGCTTGTCCTGCGGCAACGCATTTCTGTCTTGTTCACACCGATGATGATCCTATTCAGGAACTAATCGAGGCGGAGTTTGGCAAAGGAAAGTTCAAACGCACGCCGAAGGCGTCGCGGTCACATGGCTCCGCGCAAGCGGCGTTTTCAGTTTTGGCTGAAGTTCTCCGGAGACGCGCGAATACGGGCAGGAGGGCCGGAAGTTAGCGAACGCAGTCGGGGTGTCTCCTCACGGAATGCGCTTCCCACATCACAAAAAAACTTGTCGAGGTGTGGAACACACCAGAACAAGAACAAGATCACAACCATGCAATCCATTGCGCGGAAAAATAGCACAGTCAGCGGGGTATGGCAAGGCACGCGCGCTGATTAGACCAACAGACGAACAAAACCCCATTGGAAACAATTCACTTTGGGTCGCCGGGGGGGGGGTGGGGCTGCGTTGGCACGAACGGCAGCTTGACGAGAACTGATTCTTCTGTGAAAAGCACTGCCTTTCATGTATTCGAGCGAGTGCAACGCAAATGGCAACACCGCACAATCTTACAGGCCTTTGCCATAGTCCCGAGCGCACCAGGCAAGACGAAAATGTTGCCTCCAAGAACAAGCAACCCATTCTCATGAACATCCATCGTTTGACTACACTCATCATTGCACCGGTTCTCGTCGCATGGACCCTCCCACGCGTCGCCGCTGAGGACTGGGGCGCTTACAACATCGTGCCCGTTAGCGCGCCGGCGATGGTGCTGGAGGCTGTGGACTCAGGACGCGCGGAAGGCACCCTTGTTTCGATCAACAAACCCACGGGCAGCGCAAACCAAAAATGGATCCTCACGCCGCGTGAGGGAGAGTTCTTCACGATCAAGCCCGCGTACGATTCCTCACTCGTGCTCGCGGCGGCGAAGGGTGGCACAAAGCGCGGCACCCCGATCGTGCTGGAGAAGGACGCCGGCCAGCCCTGGCAGTTGTGGACGGTGACGAAACGCGAGAACGGCGGCTACAGCCTCAGCCCAAAGCACGCGCCCGAGCTTGGCTTGGATCACTTGGGCGGCAAGCCGAGTCCCGGCGCGAAGATTGACCTCTGGACCTGCAATCCAAACGACCCGCACTTGCAGTGGTTCATCAAGCCGCTCGCCGGCACGGGCATTGCTGCAGCGACGGCGGCCGATGACGCGAAGAAATACGAGCCTCCTGCGATCAAACCGGAGGACATCCGGCCCGGTGCCATCAAGCAGTTCAAGTTCACGCAGAGCAGGATATTCCCCGGCACGGTGCGCGATGTGACGGTCTTCATCCCGGCGCAATACGACGGCAAGACTCCCGCGTGCGTTTATGTGAAGACCGACGGCTTCAACCCGCGCGAGAAGACGCTGATGGAAACGATGATGGCGACGAAGGAGATGCCGGTCACGGTCGGCGTGTTTGTGCGGCCCGGCGAACTGCCCGCGCCGATGAAGGGCACGCCTGGTCGGCGCAACCGCTGCTTCGAATATGACGGCGTGAGCGACAACAACGTGCGCTTTCTCACCGAGGAGTTGCTGCCGTTCGTCGTGAAGGAATTCAGCCTGAATCTCTCGACCGATGGCAACGACCGCTGCATGTCCGGGGGCAGCAGCGGTGGCATCGCGGCGTTCACGGCGGCGTGGAACCGGCCCGAGGCGTTCAGCCGCGTGTATGCGGCGAGTGGGAGCTGGGTCGCGTTCCGCGGCGGGCACGAGTTCCCCACGATGGTGCGCAAGTTCGAGGCCAAGCCGATCCGCGCCTTCCTCACCACGGCCACGCGCGACATGGAGAACGCCGCAGGCGATTGGTTCCTCCTTGATCAGGAAATGGACAAGGCGCTGAAATTCTCCGGCTACGACTACCAGTTCCGCATCATCGATGGCCGCCACGTTGCGGGCTACATGGATTACTGGCGGGAAGCGATGGCGTATCTGTGGCGCGGCTGGCCTGAGCGCGTGAAGGCCGGCCCGAGCGCCCCGCGTGCGCAGGAAATCCTGATCCCCGGCGAAGGCTGGCAACTCGTGGCCGAAGGTTTCAAGAGCACGCGCGGCCCGGCGTGCAATGCGAGCGGCGAGGTGTTCTTCGCCGACACGTCCAACAACAAGATTCACCGCATCGATCTCGATGGAAAGGTGAGCGAGTTCGTTGCCGACGCGGGCCAGGCGCACTGCGTCACCATCGGCGCGGACGGCGTGCTATTCACCATCTCGGAAAAATCCGGCAAGCTCATGCGCTA
>JBAZIR010000504.1:0-4002 GCA_041651735.1 Verrucomicrobiia bacterium
TTGGGATGTGGCCACCGAGGAGATCGCGAAGATCGTTGAAGGCCCGATGAAAAGCATCGGGCATGCGTGCGAGGCGGAGACGGCGATGATGCTTGCGGTCCGTCCGGATTTGGTGCGGCGCGACGCGATTCACAACGACCTGCTGGCCACGCGGCAGCCGAAGGCATTGCGTGGCGTCTATGTCGCGCTCGACATGAAGGCGCAGACCCAGCATGGCGGTATCGGTTACGCTGAACTCGCGACGGCGGAGAAAGGCGCGCGGCTGCTCGATGCCATCGTTGTGCGCCTCATCGAAGTGATCCGGACCCTTCGCAAGAAGCAAATCTGAACGTAGACCCGCATGGAGATCATGAAATTCATCCTGGTATTGAGTCTCCTCGCCGCAACCGCGCACGCGGAGATTCCCGGCACATTCCGGGCGCTTTGGGATGACCCTGCCGTGTCCGGGCGCATCGAGCAGGGCATTGAAAAACATCGCAAAGGCGACGCGACCATCGAAGTTGTTGGCAAAGACGGCAAGCCGTTGGCGAACGCGACCGTGGAAATCTGCCAGCAGACGCACGAGTTTCTCTTTGGGTGCAACCTGTTTGCCCTTGACCAGCTTGCGACCCCGGAACTCAACCGCAAATACGAAGCGGCGTTCACCAATCTTTTCAATTTTGCCACGGTGCCGTTCTACTGGCGTGAATTGGAACCGCAACAGGGCAAGCCGCGCTTCGCCGAGGATTCACCACCCATCTGGCGCCGCCCTCCGCCGGACCGGCTGGTGAAGTGGTGTAAGGCTCACGGCATTACACCGAAGGGCCACGCCCTGATGTATGTGAAGGACAAGTTCATGCCCGATTGGACGGCACGCAACGATGCCGAGATGTTGAGGCGCCAGGGCGCCAGTCACATGGCCGGCATCGCCGAACGCTACGGTCGCGATATTCCGATCTGGGACGCAGTCAACGAGGAGATGCCGCGGCGCATTCACTTCAAAACATGGCACGCGGTGCCGGACGACTATCTTACGTGGTGTTTTCAGGAGGCAGGCCGGCTGTTCCCGCGAAGTGCGAAGCTGCTGATCAACGACGGCCAGCTTCAAGGCCACTATGACACCTACGATTACATGGCGTTGGTGAAGGACCTATTGCAGAGCGGGGCACGCGTTGAGGGCATCGGCGTCCAGTTTCATGTCAGTCGTAATTCCGTGCTCAGCGGCAAGCTCTATCCGCCGGCCCATCTCCAGGATGTCTATAGCAGCCTTGGCCGGCTGGGACTGCCTCTTTACATCACGGAGATCACCGTCCCCGGCGTTGGCGAGAACGGCGCGGAGCTTCAAGCCGCCATTGTGGCCAATTACTACCGTCTCTGGTTCAGCACGCCGATGATGGCGGGCATTACGTGGTGGAACCTCGGCGATGGCACTGCTTACGAGAACGAAAACAAAGCATTGGGCGGTTTGCTCGACAAGGAAATGAACCCGAAGCCTGCATATCGGGCGCTCGAAAAGCTGATCAATCACGACTGGAGAACCCACCTGAAGCTGACAACCGATGCCAGCGGCAAGGCGAAGTTCCGTGGCTTCCACGGCAAGTATTTGCTGCGGATTGCCGCCGGCGATGAGAAGCGTGAATTTCCGTTTGAACTCAAGAGCAAGGCCGGCCCAGCCCGGGCGACTCTGACCCTCAAGTAGAGAATAGAAGGATCACTAATGAAAATCATCAGCCCCATCCTCACATTGAGTCTGCTTGCCACGGTAGCCACGGCGGCCTCGCCGGACGCTTACCGCAAACTCTGGCGCGATCCGGCGGTGAATGAGCGCATTGAGCGCAACATCGAGAAATACCGCAAAGGCGACGCCAGCATCGAGGTGCTCGACGCTACCGGCAAACCCGTCAGTGGCGTCAAAGTCGAACTGCGTCAGACGGGCCACGAGTTTCTGTTCGGCTGCAACGCGTTCGTGCTCGGCCAGCTCGACACGCCGGAGAAAGAGCGGCGCTACGAGGACGCATTCGTGAAGCTGCACAACTTCGCCACCGTGCCGTTCTACTGGGAAGGCACCGAGCCGACCCAGGGTGAACTGCGTTACTCGGACCCCGCCAGCGACTTCTGGCGCCGGCCGCCCCCCGCCCGGTTCCTGCCGTGGGCAGCCAAGAACAACATCACGCTCAAGGGCCATCCGTTGCTCTGGCACGCTTACAACCCATCCTGGTTGCCGAAGGACGCTGACCAACTGCGCGAGCTCTATCGCAAGCGTTTTCGTGAGATTGCCAGCCGGTTCGGCGGCAAGATTCCGATCTTCGACGTGGTCAACGAGTCGCTCGTGTGCTCGAAGAAGTACCCGCTGCTGACGCCGGATCGTGATTACGTGCGATGGGCCTTCGCGGAAGTCGCCCCGCTTTTCCCGGAGAAGACGACGCTGATGATCAACGAAGTGACGGAATACAACTTCAAGCCCTACGAAACCAATCCCTACGTCGCGCAGATCAAGACGCTGCTGTCGCAGGGCGCGAAGATTCGCGGCATCGGCTTGCAGTATCATTTCTTCCGGCGCGAAAAAGTGGATGCTTATCTCACCGACCCCAAGTGCGATCCCGCCAAACTGCTCGACCTTTACGAGAAGTTCACCGAGTTCAACCTCCCGCTCTACATCACCGAGATCACGATCCCGTCGGCGGGTGAGGAGGGTGATGCATTGCAGGCGGAAGTCGTGAGCGACCATTACCGGCTCTGGTTTGCCGCGCCGAAGATGGCGGGCATCACGTGGTGGAATCTCGGCGACGGCACCGCGGTGAAGGGCGAGAATGAAGCGAAGGGCGGTTTGCTCGACGCGGAACTCAAGCCGAAGGCTGCCTACCGTGCGCTCGACCAGTTGATCAACAAACAATGGAAGACGTGCGCGGAGGTGCTGACCGACGCGCAGGGCCACGCCAAGTTCCGCGGTTTTCACGGCACGTATCGCTACGTCGCCCGGGTCGGTGGCAAGAAAGTCGAAGGCACGTTGCGCGTGCAGTCCAACAACGACAATAATCACACCATCCGGTTGTCCACCGGCCGCTGAGGTTCACCCATGAAGATCGTTGACATGAAAGTGCGCACGGTGGCGATCCCGACCACGTGCCAGTTACGACACAATACGGGCGTTCATCCCGGCTATTTCATCCGCAACGTCCTCGAATTGATCACCGACGAAGGCATCGTTGGCCTCGGCGAGGTTGGCGGCGGCGACCAGCGCGGCGCGCTAATGAAGCTCAAGCCGCGCATCGTCGGTCTCGACCCATTCCATCTCGAAGTGATCAAGCTCAAGGTCCTGCGCAGCATCTATTACCTTTCCAACGCGCGGCTCTACGGCGCGATCGAGATCGCCTGTCTCGACATCCAGGGCAAGGCGCTCGGCCGGCCGATGTGCGACCTGCTCGGCGGCGCGGTGCGCGACCGCGTGGCGTTGATGGGCGAGATCAGTTGGCGCTACGACCGGCCCGGCGGCGGCGATGACACGCGCGCCGAAGACCTCGTCGAAGAGTGCGAGCAACTCCACGCCGAGTTGGGCGTGACGACAGTGAAGATGAAAGGCGGCGTTGTGGACCCCGACGTGGAGGTGCGCGTGATGGAGCTCTGCCGCCAGCGCATGGGGCCGAACTTCGGCCTGCGCATTGACGCCAACGGCGTCTGGAGCGTGGCCACCGCCGTCCGCATTGGCCGCCGGCTCGAACCGCTTGGTCTCGAATACTTCGAGGACCCCGCGTGGGGTATCGAGGGACTCGCGGCGGTGCGCCGTCAGGTGCGCATCCCGATCGCCACCAACATGTATCCGGCGAAGTTCGACGATCTCGGCCCGGCGATCCGGCTCGGCGCGATGGATGTGGTGTTGACCGATCTCCACTACTGGGAAGGACCGCGCGGCGTGAAGGATCTCTGCGCGGTGCTGCGGACGTTCAACCTCGGCGTCGGCATGCACAGCGGCGCGGAGTTCGGCATCGAGATGTCGGCGATGCTCCACACGGCCTGCACGATTCC
>JBAZIR010000505.1:0-3938 GCA_041651735.1 Verrucomicrobiia bacterium
GAAGACCGAGGTCATTAGTTTCGCACCGACGCAGGCGCGATGGGTCCGCATCCATGGAACACAGCGCGGCACGCGGTTCGGTTACTCTCTCTGGGAAGTGCGCGTGTATCACTAAGCGCAACGAAGAACGCCAGAGTACGCCCGGCGGTCGCGTTCCACCATGTGCTACGCTGGTCCATAGGGCGAGTCGCGCGGGGATGGCGTTGCTGCGCAATATGTTGCGACGATTGCTGTTCCGGCGAACCCGACGGGCCATTCGCCCGGATGGAAACCCGTTGTTTGCCGGCGGTTTGGCACAGAATCTGGGGGTTGCCCGCCCAAGGTAAGGGATTCCCCTATATGTGCTTCGTTTTTCCCGACGTGCAAGTATTGACGGTGTGAGATAGAGTATAATTTGTTGGCATTGGAACATCAATACAGTCGGAAAGTCGCTGTGAAGACAGAACGGAGAATCAGCGGTCAGCGCCGAGGGCAGTCGCTAGTAGAAACTGCGCTGACCTTCGTGCTCTTCATGATGCTGGTCTTCGGTATCCTGGACTTTGCGCGTTTGTTTTATGTCCACTTGACGATGCAACACGCGCTGCGCGTGGCGGGCCGGTATGCCGCCACGGGCAATCATGAGACGGCCGCGGATGGCTCCACTACGTCGCGCACCAATTCCATCCTCCGAGTGGCGCAGAACGCGGCGATGGGACTGCCGTTGACGTCGATCCAGTTCACGAGCCAGTCTTTTGGCGACGGCAGCGCCGGCGGTCCCTGCGACACGGTTACGATGGCGCTCGGTTGTAATGTCCAGTTGTTGACGCCATTGATTTCGCGGATTTTCTCCAACGGCGTTTATCGTTTCAACGCCAGCATGACGTTTCGTAATGAACCCTTTCCCCCAGCTCAAACAAACTAGCCGGCCCGTCAGATCCGCAACCGCAACGCGGCGCGCGAGGTATGGACGGCGTTCTCATGACCGGCAAGACGGCCAGGCGCTGATGGAGTTTTCGTTGATCGTCGTGATCCTGGCGATCATGGTGATGGCGACGGTGGACTACGGGCGGTTGTTCGTGGTGCGCCAGACGATGGTCAACGCAAGCCGCGAAGGCGCCAACCTTGCGGTGCGCGGCACGACTCTTTCCAACGCTGTCGCGGCAATGGTGGCAACGTCACCGTCGCTGTATTTCAGCAATGGCTATGGTCGCATTATCGCGTCCACGGTCTCCCGCTCCAGCAGCGGCGTCGCCACCATCACGGGGCAGGTGAAATATGGCGGCAGCAATTATGCCAGCCGCATCGGAGTCTTGAACGCGTCGGGCAGTTCCGTGACGTTGCCCAGCGACCAGTTGCCGCAGACAAATCAGACGTTATACATCACCGAGGTCTTCTATCCATTTGCGCCCGTGACGCCGATTGTCAAACTCCTGCAAATGATCTCAACGAACTCTGTGCTGCCGAGTCTTTTGTATGACGTGACGTATTTCTAGGCCAGGAGCGGACAAATCTATGAACATCGTCCGTCATCTCATCAGGAAACGGCGGGGTAAAGCCGGACAAACGTTGGTGATGTATGCCATCATGACGATCGTGTTGTTTCTTGTCGTCGGGATGTGCATCGATGGGGCCGCCATTTATCTGAGCAAGGCAGCCTTGGACAAAGCCGTGGATGCAGCCGCATTGATGGCTGTTCGCAACCTTTTCCAAGGGGAAACCAAGGCGACAGCGGTGGCGCAGGCCGCTCTTACGGCCAACTATCGCGGCGGCGGCTGGAACGCGCAGGACCCTGTTGTTAACATCGCTTACAGCCGGGACTCCAACGACAACAAAGTTGTGAACATATTGGGCACGGCGGTGGTGAACACCTATTTCATGCGCATTGTCCCGCGGTTTCAAACCTTCTCAATCAGTTCCGCCGCGGATGCCACGCGCGCCAAGCTGATTATGAGCCTGGTGCTCGATCGCTCCGGATCCATGGTCGGCAACAATGGTTCGGTGCTGCTGCCGGGCGCGGTCGCCACCTTCATCAGCTTCTTCGACGACAACATGGACAAAGTCTCGTTGGTCAGTTTCGCTTCCACAACGAACTTGAACGTCGCCGTGCAGCAGCCCTTCAAGAGTCTCGTCACGACTGCCGCCAACAGCCTGACCTACAGCGGTGGCACCTATTCTGAAGGCGGCCTCAAGCTGGCGAAACAGCAGAACGACAGCGTGATCATCCCCGAAGGCGAAAATTTCATCAAGGTCGTGGTTTTCTTCACCGATGGTTTGGCCAACACGTTCCAAGGGACTTGGCCGACCAACAAGACTTACAACGTGGGTGGCACCGATTCGGGCTACTACTACGCCATTTTCAATCCCGGCACGGGTAATCAACTTCCCAACAGTTCGACCATGTTTACAGGGCCGTCCCCATCCTATTGTCCAACGATGTCCACTTTCGTATCCACCAACGGCACCACCAAGACTTGTAATGCCACGAACTTTCGCACCGAAGGCCAGCTTCGCTCCTTGGGGACCGCCAACGAAATCCGCAACGCAAACATGATGGTCTTTGCCATTGGCCTTGGCGGTGGCAGTGTTGACCAGGATTTCCTCCACCAGATTGCCAATGACACCTCCTCCAGCACCTTTAATCCAAACCAGCCGATCGGCGAGGCTGTCTTTGCCGCCACCGCCAACGACCTTCAAACGACTTTCCAACAGATCGCCTCCAAGATTCTGTTGCGGCTGACGCGGTGATTGCCAAAACGGTGTCAGGCAGGATGGGCAACGGTTGTCCAGCCGTTGCGGTATTGCTGATCCAGACAGCAAAGGTGTGTTTGTGCCGAAGAAGCCGCGTGCGGACCGGTGGGATGTGAAAGTTTGGAAATTGAAGGGGGGGCTTTTTAAACACTGGCGCTTTGCGGTCGATGCAGCGAGATCGGCATCGGATTACGTGCTTGCAGAACAGCTATAGGATACTAGGATGACGACAGTTGGGTATGAAGGATGAAACTCTGGCGCAAGAAAGAGATGGGTTCATGACTCCCCTCCATCATCTCAGTCGGCGATCCCGGAAGGAAAACGGTCAAACCCTCGTCTTCTTCGCCATCATGGTGATGATGCTGATGCTCGTTGTTGGAATGACGGTGGACGCAGCCAGCATCTATTTGAGCAAGGCGGCTATGGATAAGGCTGTGGACGCGGCATCGCTGACGGCCGTTCGCAATTTGTTCCAAGGACAGTCTCGGGCGACCGAAGTGGCTCAGGCCTCCTTTACGGCCAACTACCGCTGCGGAGGCCAGTCCAGCGCCGCCCCCGTTCTTAACATCACTTATTCCGTCGATGCCGCAGGCAACACGGTCGTGAACATACTGGGCACGGCGGTGGTCAACCCCTACTTCATACGCATCGTTCCACGGTTCCAAACATTCACAGTCAGTTCGGTGGCCACCGCCACGCGCGCCAAGCTGGTCATGAGCCTGGTGCTCGATCGCTCTGGATCCATGGTCGGCAACAACGGTTCGGCGAAGCTGCCGGGCGCGGTCGCCACCTTCATCAGCTTCTTCGACGACAACATGGACAAAGTTTCGTTGGTCAGTTTCGCTTCTACAACGAACTTGAATGTCTCGGTGCGGCAGCCTTTCAAGACCGTCGTCACGACTGCCGCCAACAGCCTGACCTACAGCGGCGGCACCTACTCTGAAGGCGGCCTCAAACTGGCGAAGCGGCAGAACGACAGCGTGATCGTCCCCGCAGGCGAAAATGTCATCAAGGTCGTGGTTTTCTTCACCGATGGTTTGGCCAACACGTTCCAAGGGACTTGGCCGACCAACAAGACTTACAACGTGGGTGGCACTGATTCGGGCTACTACTACGCCATTTTCAATCCCGGCACGGGTAATCAACTTCCCAACAGTTCGACCATGTTTACAGGGCCGTCTCCATCCTACTGTACTACCATGTCCACTTTC
>JBAZIR010000506.1:0-3904 GCA_041651735.1 Verrucomicrobiia bacterium
GTCCAGAAACTGCTGCGGCAGCGGCTTACCCCGCACCTCCAGCGACTGGAACGTCACCTTCAGTGTGCCGGTTTCCATTGCCCCCCGCACCACAGCGGCGCCGTTGAGATACCGGCCTTTCAGCGCGCCCAACCCCGGCACCGCAGACATGGCATCAAGCGGCATGCTGAGTTGGCACTTGATGCTGCCGTCCTTGATCTCAAACCACACGCGTCCTTTCCATTCCGACTTGCTCGCATCGCCAGACACCAGCGCGTTCAACTCATTTCCCGTCAACATCAGCAGGGAAGATTTGCCGGCATTCATCGCCGTCTTGAAATCCGTGACGCGCTTTAGCAGCGCTTCATACGCCGCCGGTTCTATTTCGACTTTCGGCAACTGTACCTGCTGGGTGTCCGTGTATGCCACGGCCAGGCCGGCGGCTTTGCTCACGAAGTAATACGTGAGCGCTCCCCCGCCGATGACCAGCAAGACAACAAGGATGATACTCGTCAGGCATCCGTAGAAAAAACATCCGTGTTTCTTGGGCGCAGCGGTCGGTATGGGGGGTGGTTGACTCGGCGTGCTCATGTGGTTCTCCTTTCGTTACCGTCGCCATCATGCTCTCCACAATCGCGCGGTCAAACCTTTTGTGGATGCTCATGCGTGACTTTGCGGTTTTGTATTACTAGAGTATTTCCAATGGTAGTCAGGCTATGACGAACAATCAGATTTTTTTGCTGGCCATCCTGCTCTGCGCGGTCGTGGCGTGCGAACCGATAAAAAGGACGCAACTCCACGAGGCCGTCAAAGCTGGCGACGTGGCCAGGGTCAGGCAATGGCTGGCTCAAGCGCCATCGTTGGTGAACGAGCGGGATTCGCTAGGCGACACGCCACTGCACGTGGCGGCGCAAATGGGCAACATAGAGTTGGCCGAACTGTTGCTGGCCGCCAAGGCCGACGTCAACGCCAAGGCCCACGCCGGCTGGACGGCGCTGCACTGGGCAGCTTACTGGCGTAATATGCGAATGGCCGAACTGTTATTACGGAACAAGGCCGACGTGAACGCGCGCAACAGCATCGGCTACACGCCCCTGCATTGCGCGGCTTGGCGGAACAGCAAGGAGTTGGTCGAGTTGTTGCTCGCTCACAAGGCGGAGGTCAACGCCAGGGACCACGACAATCGAACGCCGCTGCATTACGCGGTCGCATGGAGCGACACAAACGTCATTGAAACGCTGATCACGCACAACGCGGACATAAATGCCAAAGCCACTGCGGACGTCCGGCCAACCGGGAACGCCATTACGCCACTGGACGTCGCAGACCGATATGGGATTCACGCCGCCGCCGCCCTGCTGCGTCAGCATGGCGCAAAACGAGAACAGATGCAGTTCAATATAACCAAGCCCATCCATCGTCCCGCAGATAAACCCTCGACAAGCCCGCAGACACAACGATAGAAATAACGCCGGACAACGCGCAACCCATGTTCACTGTCCAAATTGAAACCGATGGTGTTCTGGACGAACCTTGTCGCAAACAGCATGCTAAAACGATCTCATGTCATCTACACCGGCCGTGTGCAGGGTGTCGGCTTCCGTTACACGGTCCGGCAGATTGCGCACGGCTTTGATGTCGTTGGCTATGTTTGCAACCTCGACGATGGCCGTGTCGAGATGGTGCTCGAAGGCGAGGAAGAGGAATTGAACCGGTTCATACAACATATTGGCGACAGCGACCTTGGCTCCTATATTCGAAACAAGACCGTCGAATGGCAGCCACCAACGGGCGAGTTCCACAACTTCTCCATACAACTGTGACACCCGCCATCGAAATCAAAGGTCTGACGAAGCGATATCGCACCGGTTTGCGCCGCGAGATGGTGTTGGCGCTGGATCACCTGAACCTGGACGTGCAGCCCGGCGAAGTCTATGGCTTGCTCGGCCCGAACGGCTCCGGCAAGAGCACGACGTTGAAACTGGCGCTCGGCCTGATTCGCGCCACGGCCGGCGAGGCGAAGATATTCGGCAAGCCGTGCTCGTCCGTCGTGTCGAGACTCCACGTTGGATTCCTGCCTGAGAATCCTTATTTCTACCGCTTCCTGACCGGCGCGGAGACGTTGATGTTTTACGGGCGTCTTTGTGGAATGCGTGGCGCGGCCCTTACGAAGCGCGTGGACGAATTGCTCCAACTGGTTGGCCTCACCAGCGCCGCGAGCCGTCCGCTCGCGGGCTACTCCAAAGGCATGCTTCAGCGCATCGGCCTCGCGCAGGCGATGGTTCACGATCCCCAACTGCTGCTGCTCGACGAGCCAACCGCCGGCGTCGACCCTATCGGCTCAAAGGAAATCCGCGACCTCATCATCCGGCTGCGCGCGATGGGCAAGACGGTGTTGCTTTGCTCCCACTTGCTGACCCAGGTTCAGGACGTATGCGACCGCATCTGCATCCTGAACCAAGGCCGCAAGGTGCGCGAAGGCCGCGTGGACGATCTCTTGCGCGACCAGAAACGGCTTTGCATCACCGTGGAAAACCTGCCTGAAGCGGCGCGGGCACAGATTGCGCAATGGGTCGAGGATTGGGGCGCGAGCGTGGTCAGCATCGAGAACCCGCAGACGACTCTGGAAAGCCTCTTCCTCGACGCTGTCAAGGCGCAGCAAACGCCCATACCGCCCACCAAGCCATGAGCACCGCTTTCCATCAGCCTGATGTAGTCTATTTCAACCTCAACCGCATCTGGACGATGGCGTTGAACACGCTCATCGAGATGACGCGGCAGAAGGTTTTTTACTTCATGATCGTCTTTGCGCTGCTGATGATCGGAGCCGCGAGCTTCTTCAGCATCTTCTCGTTCGGCGAGGAATCCCAATACATCACCCAGCTCAAGTTCATCAAAGACACCGGCCTCGGCGCCGTCAGTATCTTCGGCGCCATCATCGCCATCGTCGCCACCGCGCAATTGCTGCCGGCGGAGTTGGAGAACCGCACCATCTACACCATCCTCGCCAAACCGGTGCATCGGCTGGAATTTCTCCTCGGCAAGTTTGTCGGCGTGGCGCTGCTGCTGGCGATCTCGGTGACGCTGATGGGATCGTTGTTCCTCGGTGTCGTCTTCATCAAGGACCAGCATCTCTCCACCACCACCTATCGCGAAACCGTCGAGGCAGCCGAGGGCGCGGTCGCCGGCTCGCCTGAACTCAAGCCCGAAGCGAAAGAGAAAGTGCTCACGGCCGCACACCAGCGCGCCGAGCAAGCGGCGGACGAGATTCACAAGACCGCGGGTTATCGCGACATCGTCAAGGCGCTGAGCACCACGTTCGTCAAGCTGCTGTTGGTAGCGGCAATCACATTGATGCTATCGAGTTTCGCCACCTCGATGGTGTTCACCGTGGTGATGTCGGCGATGCTATATTTCGCCGGTCATCTCGTGCCGGTTGCACAGAAGTTCTACGCCACCAGCAAGGCGCCGATGGGCAAACTGATGTCCGGTCTCGTCAACTGGGTCATGCCCAATCTGGCGGCGTTTGATGTCGCCGACGATTTGTTTGCGGGCGACCCGCTGCCGTGGCTGAAGGTGCTGAAGATTCTGTCCTACGGCCTGTTCTACTTGCTGGTGATGCTCACGCTCGCCCATCTAATCTTCCGCGAACGCGAAATCTGACCGCATGAAACGCAATTGGGTGCTGATTCCGCTGGTGCTGGTGGTGGCCGCGCTGGTCAAGCTGCCGTTCGAGGCCAGCATGGCGGCAGACCGCCCCCACGCCGCAGGCATCGGACTGAATCTGAAAACCCGTGAGATGGTAGGCCAGGGCATGTCGCTGGCGCTGCTCGGCGGCTTCCGCGCTCTGGTGGCGGACTTCCTCTGGATTTCGGCGCACGCCGCGTGGGAACAAAACCGCTGGTTCACGATGCGGCAGGATTTC
>JBAZIR010000507.1:0-3890 GCA_041651735.1 Verrucomicrobiia bacterium
TGGGAGGTTCCCACAGTCTGGACCAAGAGCCCTCCCGTTGGGCCGCCAGCGGCATTCCCATGCACGCCCAGCTCGCTTATGACGACCAGTGCCTATACGTGGCCGTAATCGCAGGCATGTATCAGGCGAGCAAGATGCGCACCGGCACAGAATGGGGCAAGGATGATGGCGCTGAAATTTGCATCGCTGGCCGCACGGCTGAGGGCAAATCGACGACGTTTGTCATCCGGGGTTTTGCTGGCGGCGCGCTTCAGAGTGTCACCGATGCCGGTGCGCCCGCTGCCGATGCGGAACGTCTTGGCAAAGCCGTCCGCTACGCCGTCGCCAAGTGGCACCATGGCTGGCGGGGCGAATGGGCCATTCCACTCGACGCGTTGGGCCTGAAGCCTGTCCCCGGCCAGAAGGTGCCGTTCAACATCGGAGTGTTCCGTGCCGAGGATGAAGTCTGGCGCTGCTGGGCAGGCACGCTCGCGGAGAACTGGCACCTCGACCAAGCTGGAACGATGCAGTTCAAGTAGTCGCGGCACAAATGACGGGCGAAGCTGTTCAGCTCAAGTAATCAATGTAATCACTTGGAGAAGATAACGCACATGCAACTTCGATCGTCCGTCTCCACCGCCAAACTCATCGGCAGATTGTTTCCGAGCAGCGCGTTCACCGTTCTGGCGATCGCTTTGTCGATGAGTGTCAGCAATTCTCCGACATTCGCCGGCGAACCAGCAACAGGTTCTGGCGATAAAGCTGCGCGTCAGACGCGCGTGACTGCCGCGCCCTATTATTGGAGTTGGTGGGGATGGGAACCATTGGAGCATAACGTCCGCCTGGGCGCGCCTTCCTACACCGTGGATGGCGGTGCGTGGTGGGCGCCGAAGTGGTATGACCGGCTGCACAGCGAGGAACTGGTGCAAAAGATGGCCAAGCTCGGGGTGAATCTGGCCGTCACGCACTTCTACAAAGGGTTTGGCTTGGAGTCTGAGCGCCCCCAGTGGCAACGCACGGCCGCGCTGGTTCGCGTCGCACACAAGCACGGCGTCAAGGTTCTGGGCTACTGCCAGTTTGCCTCCCTCTACTACGAGACTTTTCTCGCAGAAGAACCGCGGGCGGAGGATTGGGGTCAGCGTTCGATGGACGGCGGCTTCAAGCCATACGAAGGCGCACAGTATTACCGATGGCGTCCGTGCTTCAACAATCCGGATTTCCGCGCTTACGTGAAGCGGACCGTCCGCGTCGGACTGAAAGAAGTCGGCCTGGATGGTTTCAACTTCGACAACTGCCTGAGTGGGCCTTGCTATTGCGGCCAATGCACCACACTTTTCCGTGCGTGGCTGGCCAAGCGGTATCCCGATCCCCTGCCCTTGTTCGGCATTCCCTCTTTCAACCATGTGCGCCAGCCGCCCGCGCCGGCCAAGGCCGAACAAATTCATGACCCTCTGGTGCGGGCGTGGATCCGATGGCGGTGCGAGTGTCTGGGTGGGTTTGTGAAGGAGATCACCGCGTACGCCCGCAGTCTGCAACCCGATGTGATCCTGATGGCCAATCCTGCGCACCCATGCGGCGCGAGCGACACCGCCCTGCGAAGCGTCTGGCCGGTGTGGGTGGGACGGCATCTGAACCTGATGATTACCGAAAACGCCAACTCGCCCGAAATCGATGGCGACTTGATGGTCTCGCAAATCCGCGCCCACAAGAACGCGGCCGCGATAGGCTACCGTGCCGTCCCGACGACGTGGGCGGAAGGCCGGGGCCGACAGGGAGCGACCAACGCTTCCACGCGCTTGCCGCAAACGGCGGTAGAGATTCACTTGCAGGTCGCTGAGGCGGCTGCCAACGGAGGTGTGCCCGGCGCAAATTGGGCCACACGCGCCTTGGGCGGGGGCGACGGCATGAGAATCGACCGGCCCGAATTCAGCGAGGCCCTAAGCCACTATCTGGGCTTTGTCCATCAGCATGAGTCCCTCATCTTCTCCGCTCACCCCGTCAATGATGTGGCCGTACTCCATGCTTTCCCATCGCTCGCTTTCAATGGCCAGTATGCGATGGATCAAATCGCAGCCGCAGAGGAGGTTCTCATTCGCAGCGGTTTCCAGTGGGGTGTGCTCTTCGACGACAACTTGCAGCAGTTGGACGAGTTTTCCGTCCTCGTCCTCGCCGGCCAAAGCCATCTCAGCAATGCCACCTGCACGGCCGTGAAACAGTTCGTGGAGCGAGGCGGGTCGGTGGTCATGCTTGGCGAGAATGGAAAATATGACGACGAAGGACGTTTGCTTGAGGCCAACCGATTGGACGGCCTTGCAGGAAAACACGTCAGCCGTCTGAAGACCAGTATCGTTCGCCGCATTAAGGACCGGCATTGGGGCGTGTTTGCCACGTTACCTCCAGCGTGGAAGGAAATAGCAGATACCATCCTCAAGGCCGCAGACCGACGTCTCTCCGCGCGTCTCATTGATGCCGACACGACCGTGGCATTGAGCGCCTGCCGTGGCGAAGCCAATCGACTCGTCGTGCATCTCGTGAACTACGCCGCCCCGAGACCGACGCGCCACCTACAGGTGGAAATTGGACGCCCCTGGAGCGAACACGCCAAGGTGCGTTTACTGTCGCCCGGAGTTCCAGAACGTACGCTTTCACTCCGCCGAAACGGCGCACATAGCATCGTGGATGTGCCCCCGCTGGAAGTGTATGGCATTCTGGTTGTCGAATAGAAACACAGCCCGGTCCTTGCTCTACATACGCCCCTACACACGTCTAGCCGCGCCCCAGCATTGAGCTTCACCGAGGCAGTTGATAACCGGCGATGATGGGCGGACAGCCCTGTCCCAACGGCCCGGATTAAAGTTCAAACAATATCGCAACAGTTGTTGACAAACATTCATACGGTCGTATGATTCATACATACGTATGACTTATGACAACTCAATCCCAGTCACATGTGCCAGTTGAAGAACTGAACCGGCTGCAAACCAAGACCCGCATTCTGGATGTCGCTGAACAACTGTTCGCCAATCGCGGTCTTGATGCCGTGTCCGTTCGCGACATCACCCAGGCCGCAAAGGCCAACTTGGGCGCAATCAATTATCACTTTGGCACCAAGAAGCGGCTGATCGCTGCGATATTCGACCGCCGGCTAACCCCCGTCAATCAGGAGAGGCTTGACGCCCTCCATGTCGCCGTCAAAGCCGCCGGCAACAAGCCTCCGAAGTTGGAGACCGTGCTGGAGGCATTCATTCGCCCCGCAGTCCGGCGCGGTTTCGACCAACAACTGGGCGGCATTACCTTCGGCAAGCTGATGGGCCGTTGTTTAATGGAGCCGAATCCGGAACTGGAAGCCATGCTGCACGCTCATTTCGAGCCGCTTGCGCAGCGTTTCGACGCCGTGCTGTTGAGAGCAGCGCCCGGATTCACTCGTGAAGAGATATTCTGGCGGATGCACCTGACCGTCGGCATGCTGCATCACGCGTTAATGCTTCTCGACAAGGTCCCGCCAGGCCGTCCGAAGGTATCCCAGGATTTTGAAACCTACGTGCAGCGTTTGGTGGCTTTTGCTGCTGCCGGCTTTCGCGCATCAGTTCCGTCCATGCGACGCAACTCCTGACTCACGCACACGAACTACATCCCCTCCCCCATGTCCCGTCCAGACAACCGTCATCGCGAACTCTGATGCGCACCATTCCAACAACCCCTTACGCCGCGCTGGTGTTCTCGTGCAGCCTCTGGTTGCTCACTGGATGTCTGACCGTGGGACCGGATTACAAACCGCCCGAAACCCGCGCACCCGCAACCTGGAGCAGTGATATGGCTGCCGGTTTGGTTGCCAAACCAACCGACCCTCCAACGCTGGCTCATTGGTGGGCGGTGTTCGACGATTCGACCCTGTCGGACCTCATGGCACA
>JBAZIR010000508.1:0-3872 GCA_041651735.1 Verrucomicrobiia bacterium
CGTATCCGGTGAACGAACGCCCCGTGACGATGGTGTCAGACTGGACGCGAAAATGCGCCGCCGTGTCGGACGGGCTGCGGCCGTTGTGGATGGTGCCGCAGGCGATGAACTGGGCCAGCTACCGCAAGGAGCAGGCCGACAAACTCCGCGCGCCGACGCTCGACGAGGAACTTGTGATGACCTACCTCTGTCTCATCCACGGGGCGCACGGTCTCATTTACTACTGCTATCACGACCTGATGCGCGACCAGCTCGGCTTTGACAAACGCTGGGCCGACATGCTCGTCGTCGGCAACGAGGTGAAACAACTCTTCCCTCCCCTGCTCTCCGCGGCGAAACCGCCGAAGTTCGACGTGAAGACGAGCCGCGATGCTGTGCAATTCGCCACTCGCGCCGACGACGCCGGCCTCCGTTACATCCTGATGGCCAATCCGGACCCGAAGGAAGCCGCCACCGTCAGCATCGCCGTGTCGCCGCGTTCCAAACTCCAGTTGCTCCAACGCGGCCAGGTCAAACCCGTGACCGCAGCCAATGGCCGCTGCGAAATTGCGCTGGAACCGATGAGCGCCGCGACGCTGATCGTCAAGTAGAGCATCGCGAACATTCGCCAGTAAATGGTCGTCCAAACCGGTGAGAACCGTCCGCCAACAACCTTGCACAGCAATAGATGCTCCACGTGACGGGATGAGTGAGAAAGTCGTGGGACCCGTGACGTTCCGGGCGCAAAGGCTGCATCTTGAAATCACGCTGACCGCCTTGTTTGCATGCATCGCGGCCGTGAGTTCGGCGCAGTCTGTTTCTACGATCGAACGGGCAGCGGAACAGATCCTGCGCCACGTGACAAGCGACGGCGCGATTGTGATGGGTCCCCTCCCGGCGAAGCGATCGCACCTGATCCCCTATTTCGCGAGTCTTGCAGCTCGCGGACTCGTCGCCGCCTTTGCCGAAACGCGTGATGCCCGTTTTCTGGATGCAGCCAAACACTGGGTTGTCTGGCATGAGACCCACATGAACGCCGACGGAACAATTTACGATTTTGACGGCGCGCCCGGCGCCTGGAAGCCCACGGGCGATTACGATTCGACCGATTCCTATGCAGCAACCTACCTCGAACTGATCCTCGCCATCCATCGTGTTGCGCCAGACCGCGACTGGCTGCGGCTACGGCTGCCGGCCGTTCGACGGGCGATTGCTGCCATCCGGCTGACACTTCAACTCAACGGCCTGACCATCGCCAAACCGAAATGGCCGGTGATGTATCTGATGGACAACACCGAGACTGCCGCCGGTCTCCGCGCGGCGGAGGCCGTGGGCCGCATACTTGGCGACGCCGGGTTGCAGCGGGAGACTGGAGCGATGGCGGACAAGAGTGAACAGGCGATTGCGCGCGAGTTGTGGGACAATACACGGCAAGCGTATTGCGTCGGCTTGCAGACCGACGGCGCAAAGGTCAACGATCGGCAGGAATGGTATCCGTATGTCATGGCGAATCTGATGGCGGTTGGCTGGCTGCCACCGTCAGAGCGTCATCACGCGGTACTGCAGAGATTCAAAGGGAAATTTTCTTCGGGCATCCCGGCGTCCGTTCGCACAGAAAACGATCTAGGCCGACTGGTCTGGTGGGGCATCGCGGCCCGCGGCGCGGGGGACCACAAGTTGTTGGCAGAAATCGCAGTAAAGCTGGCTGCGTTTGACGCACGGGTGAAGAAGTTCACTAACCCGGCTCTGCTCGGCCATCTCTGCCGTATTCTGGCGCGCGATTAGTTCATTCGCCGCGACCGGCTGGCCCAATCAGCGTTCTGTCGCGCCGCAGCGAAGATGCGCCTCACCGGTAGATGTCCACGAGGAAGACGATGGCCTCACCCTTGCCGGCATTGACGATGGCGTGTGGCACATCGGCGCGGTAGGTGGCGGAGTCGCCCGGCGCCAGCTCCTCCGCGTCGCTAGCCGACTCGACGCGCACGCGACCTTTCTGGACGGTGAGAAACTCGCGCGTGCCTTCGAAGTGCGCACTGCTGCGCAGCGTGCCGTCTTCGACAAGGCGCACCTCGTAGAACTCCACGTCCTTTTCCAGATTCAGTGGCGAGAGCGTCCGGATGCGACAATGCTTGTCGGATCGGTAGTGGTAAGCGCGATCTTCAGCGCGGATAACCTCGACCGCCGAAGTCGCGCCGGGCGTCTCCACCAGCGCGCCCAGCGTCATGCCGAAGGCGCGGGCGATGCGAAAGGCGACGGCGAGCGTCGGGTTGGCGCGAGCCCGCTCGATCTGGCTGAGCATGGAACGGCTGACGCCGGAGGCTTTGGCCAGCGCGTCGAGCGACCAGCCGCGCGCGGCGCGGAGCTGCTTCAGGCGGCGGCAGAGATGCCCGCTGACCGGGTCGGCAGCCGGGACGGGTTTGGCAGAGGAGGACTTGCTCATGGCGTCAATATATTGGAAATAGTTCTTGCATCATGGATTCACGTATGTTCAATATGCTGCACGCGATATCCGCGATATTGGATATATGGCAGACCTGTGGCCGGCTTGGCAACTGTTTTTCCTTCCGGCCCAACCGGAGAACAAATAATGAAGGCCTTGGTAAAACGACAGTCGACGCCGGGACTCTGGCTGGAGGATGTGCCGGAGCCGGAGATCGGCTTGAATGACGTGTTGATCCATGTGGACCGCACGGGCATCTGCGGCACCGATCTCCATATTTACAATTGGGACGCCTGGGCGCAGAAAACCATTCCCGTGCCGCTGGTGGTCGGCCACGAGTTCGTCGGCGAAATCGTCAAGGTCGGCTCGAATGTGAAGGACTTCTTTCCCGGCCAGGTTGTCAGCGGCGAGGGGCACGTCGTCTGCGGCCGTTGCCGCAACTGTCTCGCCGGACGGCGGCATCTCTGCGCGGACACCAAGGGCATTGGTGTGAACCGGCCCGGCGCGTTCGCCGAATACCTATCGTTGCCCATGACCAACGTCTGGGTCCACAACGACAGCATCGACCGTGATGTGGCCTCCATCTTCGACCCGTTTGGCAACGCGGTGCACACAGCACTGTCGTTTCTGGCGCTTGGCGAGGATGTGCTCATCACCGGCGCGGGACCGATCGGCATCATGGCCGCGGCGGTGGTTCGCCACGCCGGGGCGCGTCACGTCGTGATCACTGACGTGAACCCGTGGCGGCTGGAGCTGGCGCGAAAGATGGGCGTGACGCTGGCGGTGAACCCGCGCGAGCATACGCTGAAGGACGTGCAAAAGCAGCTTGGCATGAAGGAGGGCTTCGACGTGGGTCTGGAAATGTCTGGCAACGCAGTTGCGTTCCGCGACATGCTGGCGAACATGAGCCACGGCGCAAAGATCGCCATGCTGGGCATTCCGTCGGAGGCAATGGCGATCGACTGGAACACCGTGATCTTCAACATGCTTACGATCAAAGGCATCTACGGCCGCGAGATGTATGAAACGTGGTATAAGATGACCGTCATGCTTGAAAGCGGTCTCAACATCCGGCCAGTCATCACTCACCGGTTTCATTACACGGAATACGAAAAAGGTTTTGAGGTGATGAACAGCGGCCAATCAGGCAAAGTCGTCCTGGATTGGAAACGATGAACTGCGAGTTGCCATGAACCTGCCGTCGCCCCAAGTGTTGCTTGAACACTTCGGCGTGTTCGTTTCCGCCATCACGGGTGTGCTGGCGGCGCGCGGCAAGAAGTTTGACCTGTTCGGCGTGCTGGTGCTGGCGCTGGTGACGGCATTTGGCGGCGGGACGACGCGCGACGTGCTCGTCGGTGATTTCCCGGTGGTCTGGCTGCGTGGGCCGGCGCTTTTGATCAACGCGACGCTTGCGGCGTTGCTGACGTTCTACATCGCGCGATTCCACAAACTG
>JBAZIR010000509.1:0-3863 GCA_041651735.1 Verrucomicrobiia bacterium
CGGAGAATGGCAGGTGCACCGCGAATTCCTCGAACAGGGCGAAAAGGTTCTGGAGAGCCGAAATGGAATCAGCGGACATCATCACGTCCCGTTCTTCGCACTCGATCAGGACGGACTCGCCACCGAAAAGAGCGGAACCGTCTGGTTCGGCACGCTGCAATGGAGCGGGGACTGGAAGATGATCGTTGAGCAGGATCCGAACAATCAGGTCCGCGTCAGCGGCGGATACAACGACTACGATTTTGCCTTGGAGCTTGCCCCGGGCGAAAGCCACGCCACGCCGGTTTTTACCGCCGGTTTTACCCGGGGAGGGTTCGGGGAAGCTTCGCGCATGTTGCATCGGTATCAACGGGAATACCTTTATCCGAAGAATATGCGCGACGTCGAAGTCCCACTTGTGTTCAACACCTACTCTGCCCTTCCAAATTGGAGGGTAGGCGGCGTGACGGAAAAGAGCGTCATGGCGTTGATCGCTCCCGCAGCTCAGGTCGGTTTCGAGGCCTTCATCATCGACGCGGGCTGGCAGACCTCCATCGGAGACTGGACTGTCCATCCGACGAACTTCCCGCGCGGACTCAAGCCCGTCAGCGACGAGGTGCATCGCAACGGCATGAAGTTCGGATTATGGATCGAACCGGAGCGGATCCCAAACACGGCGAAGCTTTTCACCGAAAAGAAGGAATGGCTTTTTGCGAACAACGGCGGTTCGGCCATGCTCAATCTTTCGCGGCGCGACGTTTTGGAATACGTCCATGGGGAAATGGCAAAATTGCTGCGTGACAACGGCGTCGACTATCTCAAACTCGACTTCAACCGGTATTTCGACATGCCCAACGTCCCGGACCGCCGCACGATGCGCACAAAGTATGTTCAGAACTTCTACGAACTGTTTGACCGGCTCCTGAAGGAATTCCCGAACGTTTTTTTCGAGAACTGCGCCAGCGGCAGCGGGCGTCCCGACCTGAAGATGGACACGTATTTCGCGCGCATCAACCGCAGTGACATTCAGAGTCCGTTCGACAGCCTCTTCCTTCACGAAGGTTTCACCTATCTCCATCCGGGGTATATGGCCGGGGGAGGATCCAATATGGGCGGTCCCGGCGGCAGGGTGCCGTTTCAGTTTTCCGCTTTCGTCGGCATGATGGGCTGGGCCTCGATGGGCCAGCCGCTCCAGAACAAACTTCCTGAAGAACTTGCAGAGATCAAGCGGTATTGCGATCTGTTCAAGAAGATCCGGCACATCACCTGCCGCGGCGAAATACATCGGATTGCTTCGTTGCGAGAGCATCCGTACGCAGCATTCGAGTTCGTCTTGCCGGATGCCAGCGAAGCTGTTTTATTCGTCTTCGGACATAGTTTGCTGCACAATGAACGAATTCCGAACATCCTGATGGAATCGCTTGATCCGGACAAAGTATATGAGGTGAAGGTGCATGGAGCGCCGAAAGACCCACGGCAAGATAAATGGACTGCCAAGCCACCGACGTATCGCGCCGTCAGCGGTCGCGCCCTTATGGAAGGTGGCGTCCTTGTCGACCTCTTCGGAGATTACGACAGCCGTGTTTTCCATTTCAAGGCGCGCTGAAACCCATGAGGGCGTTGTTAACAAGTATCGGGCCGCTTGGCAAAAACGAACGTAATCACAAACGGCCAGAACCAACGATCAATAAACCAACCTGGAAAAATAACGGACTCATGAGAATAGCGACTGCGTATGCGAAGACGGTTCTGGTTGCCGGGTTGCTGGTTGCCGCCGCATCGACGCAGGACGCGGTCGCGACGACCGAAATCCATAAGATCCTGTTTTTGGGCAACAGCATTACTTGGACCATCGGGGGCGCGGGCAACGGCGTGCCAGGCAACTGGGGGATGGCTGCCAGCGCGGAGGAAAAGGATTACGTCCATCTCGTGACGCGCGCCCTTTCCAAGACCACGGGAAGCACACCCGAAATCATGGTCAAGAACATCGCGAAATTTGAAAGGCAATACGCCAACTTCGACGTGGACGGGACGTTTAAGGAGGAGTTCGCGTTCGGCGCCGATCTGGTCATTCTGGCCATTGGAGAGAACGTGCCGAAATTGGATTCCGCCGAAGCCAAGGCCCAGTTCAAAACCAGCGTGATGAAACTGTTGAACGGCCTAAGGGCGAACCATCGGCCCAGAATCATCGTGCGCAGTTGTTTCTGGCCAAACCAGGACAGAGATCCGATTCTCAAGCAGGCCTGTCAGGAAGTGAGCGGGACCTATGTGGATATCGGCAGCCTCAGCAAGGATGAATCCAACTATGCGCGGTCGGAGCGCAAGTTCTCCCACAAGGGCGTGGCCGCACATCCGGGCGACAAAGGAATGCAGGCCATTACCGACGCAATTCTGGGAGCGATCAACGGGCAGCAAGGGCAATCGAAGATCGTTTCCTGGCCCGCACCAGCCGGCGTGGCGTTGTCCGAAGACTATCAGCTCAAGGTGAATGGACAACCGGTTCCCGTCCACGCTTGCCGGGTATCGGCCGTGCCTTTCAATCAAGTCTGGCCCGGCTACCAGCGACCGTTGGATCAGACCGAGTTGGCCGGTTTCGCCTGCTGGGACATGGAGCAACCGGTTCAGGTCGAAGTCCAATCGCGGAGTGCCGTGCGGTCGGCGGTCGTGCGGCCAACTTCCTTCGGAATCCGGCCCGTCATCGAAGGAAACCGCATTTCGTTTTCCTTGGATCGCCCAAGACCTGTGGTCGTCGAGATCAACGGGACACATCACGCCCTGCATTTGTTTGCCAGCCCGCCGGAAAAAGACGCCCCTGCCCCGAATACGCCGCGTGTTCGTTTTTTTGGTCCCGGAGTTCATCGGCCGGGTCGGATCGAGATCAAGAGCAATGAGACGGTTTACCTCGCCGGAGGCGCGGTCGTCTATGGCAGCATCCACGCGAGCAACGCCACCAACATCTTCATCTCGGGTCGCGGCGTGATCGACGTCGGCCCCTTCGAGCGTGGCCAAGGTGGAGGCGCGATCCGTCTCCAAGGCTGCTCCAACGTGACCGTCGAGGGCATTGTGATGCGCGATCCGGATGTCTGGTGCTGTAGCCTGTTCGGATGCAGCAAAGTGACGATCTCGAATGTTAAACTCGTTGGCCTCTGGCGCTACAACGCAGACGGCATCGATGTCTGTAACAGTCAGGATGTGACTGTGCGCGACTGTTTTGTGCGGGCCTTCGACGACGCGTTGGTCGTCAAGGGCTTGAAGTCCACCGATAACGACCGCCCCGTGCGGAACATCCGGTTCAGCCGCTGTGTGGTCTGGTGCGACTGGGGCCGGGCCTTGGAGATCGGAGCCGAGACGTGCGCCCCGGAAATCGCGGGAGTCGCGTTCGAGGACTGCGACGTTGTGCGGACCACCCACATTGCGATGGACATCCAGCACGGCGATCGAGCCGCGGTCCGGGACATCCGTTTCGAGGGTATTCGTGTGGAAATTGATGACCAGAATCCCTGCCCCAAGCTGCAAAAGAACCGCGAGGAGAAATACCTTGTGAACGCTCAAAACGGGTTCTGCCCGTCGTTGATGGTGATCGTCATCCGCAAGACTCCCTACTCCAAGGATGCCACCCAGGGCGTGGTGCGCGAAATCGTCTTCAAAGATATCAGCCTGCTCAGCCGCCTCCAACCGCCGTCGTCGTTCCGCGGTCTCGACGCCGAGCACAACGTTGAGGGCGTGACGATCCAAAACCTCCGATTCAACGGTCGTCCGATCCGCGATGCCGCGGGGGCTTGTCTGACCATTGGCCCTCATGTTGGTGGCGTGCAATTCTTGGAAAAGGGAACAGAAAAATGAGAAAAACAAATGCGTGTGCAAAGACGGTTCTATTTGTCGGG
>JBAZIR010000510.1:0-3845 GCA_041651735.1 Verrucomicrobiia bacterium
ACGCGCTACGACGTAGCGGGGAAGGGGAGCGTCGTGATGGAGGGCATCCTCGGCCACTCGATTCTCGCGCGGCCTGACGGCGGCCTCTACGTCACGGACAACGACGACAAGAAGCCGAACAACGGCGGCACCGTGTGGTTCATCAAGGACGGCAAGAAGAAGCTCGTGGACTCCGGCGTGAAATTCGCCACCGGCATGGCGTATCGCCCCGACCAATGGCTGCTCTCCGTTGCCGAAGGCCACTCGAAGTGGGTCTATAGCTATCAGATCAACGCCGACGGCACGCTCGCGAACAAGGAGCGATTCTTTCATCTATACGTCGCCGACTGGGACGACGACGCAGGCGCGGAGTGTGTGTGCTACTCGCTCGATGGTCGGCAATTCATCGCAACCCGCAGCGGCGTCCAGATCAGCGCCGACGACGGTCCCACGCAGGTCATCCTCCCCGTGCCCGACCGCAGCCGCGTGACCGGCGTCTGTCTCGGCGGCAAGGACAAGGACACACTCTTCGCCTTCTGCGGCAACAAAATCTGGAAGCGCAAAGTGCAGCACCACGCGATAGGCGCGTTCACCCCGTGGACAAAAGCCAACGGCACGAAGTTATGAATTGGTGCGTCGCTTCTCTGCCTAACGTTGCGGATGATCCATGAGCGGGATTTCGCCACAGGCGGTCGAATTCCGTGCTAACCTGACCTCCTCCTCATGGGCTGAATCCGTTGGTTGGGCCTGTTTATTTCTCGAAGGCTGACAGCGCTGCGGCTGAGAGACGGATATCCCTTTCACCCCAATGCAGTAGCTTTTGCAGGAGGCTCTGCTTTTTCGGCGGAAGCACTTCCATCAGTTCCTGACCTTCGAGGTGCGGGGGCCACATGATCCGCGTTTTGTATTGGACAGAATTGCAGAGCTCGCATTGGAGCGGGCTCCGAGGCTTCTGCTCAGCGCGGCGAGTGTCTCGTCGCTGCCCTTCGCATAGAACGAAGCCTGGTGCCATCCACCTTCGGGAGCTGTCAGAAAGACGAAGAAGTAGTCGTCAATGTACGGCCCATCGGTATTCGTGTACTCGCCAATGATTCGGATTTCAGCAATCGGAACAGACCAATCCCCAGCGGAAGAACGGTACGTGATGACGTCTTCGCTGCACCGAAGCTCACCAGAATATTCCGAGACGTTCATGCTGCTTCTTCTGTCACGGCGGCTTGTTCCGTTTCCTGCTGATTTACGCTTTGGTGCGGCTCGCGCAGGCCGCTGAGCGTCTGTTCTTCAGGGAAAAAGATGGTGGGCGCGACAGGATTCGAACTGATTCGGAAACAGCGATTTTGCTGCAATTACGGATACTTACGAAAGTGACAAAATCAGAATAATACAAAGTTTGATGCCGTTTTTGTCACCTTGGTGTTTGGTGGCAAAATGTAACAAACTGCCTGGCAGGGATCAAGAGACGTTGTTGGGGTGGGGCTGGGGCACGGCGCGGAGCCGGTGTGGACGTAGGCATTAGCAGCATTTCTTTAATTACTGGTAAAACCACGAGAAGGAGACAGGCATGCCTTATCCACAAACAGAAGAGGAATGTAATTGCAGGTCTGTATAATGAGTGTATAGTAAACAGTACACATGCATAAGGAATTTGGGGTTTATGTCAGGCGTAAACGATTGGAATTGCAGGCCAGCAAGCGGGGTGCTTGTTCGCTGCGACAGGTGGCGGCGGCGATGGAGGTTCAGCCGTCATTCCTCAGCAAGGTGGAGCGGGGGGACTCCGGGCCACCCTCAGAAGAGAACATCAAGAAACTGGCGGCAATTCTTGGTGAAGATTCCGACGTCTTGTTGGCACTGGCCGGCAAGGTGTCGATTGACCTGCGCGAGGCCATCATGAAGCGACCCAAGCTCTTTGCGGAGTTGATTCGGCAGGTGAAGGACGCGCCGGAACAAGCAGTGTTGAGGGTCGTCCGCGAGGTGCGGGACGGCAGCTGGTGAAAGGAGAATCGACATGACTGAACTGAACAATAACGTGTTGGCGTTCTCATTTCCCCAGCAGGGATATGATCTGGAGGATATGTAATGAGCAACCTTTACGACGCCAGGCGTTGGAAATCATTGGGTGAACTCCGGGCCTTTCTCGAAACGACATCGAACCCGGTCGTTCTTCTGGAAGGCACACGGCAGTTGAGCGCATCCGAGTCGGGTCCACTTGTGACGCTGGGCCGCAAATTGGCGACTGAGTTGCCCACCGTGACGTTCCGCACCGGAAATGCCTCCGGTTCGGACTCGGCTTTCGCGGAGGGTGTGGCCGCAGTGGATGCGCGCCGGCTTCAGTTTCTGCTGCCCAATGATCGCATGGGACGCGGGCGCATCCCGTCCCTCTCTTACACGATGGGTTTGGAATCGTTGCCTCAGAACGCCGCAGGCCGGGTTGCCGAAGCCACGATGCAGGCAACGCCTGACAACCGGCGGCTGGTGGAACATTACCAGCAGGCGGAGAAACCCACGCGTAGCAGCCAGAAAGCCACGTACCTGTTGCGGGACACGTTGAAGGTGATGGGCTGCGCCGAAACCGGTCTGGCGCCGGCAACCGTAGGAATCTTTTACGTCAATCAAATGGACCCGATGAGTGGCGGCACAGGCCATACCATTCGCGTGTGCATCCAGTATTCGGTGCCGGTGGTCACGCAGATGGGCTGGTGGCGGTGGCTGTCTGCATGAATGGGATAGCACGTGATTTTGGACAAGGCCACATCGGGTCTCGGTATTGTCTCCGAGGATTAATACCCTCGTGGCACATACAGCTGTGCTGGATGTTGCCACGCAGGCGCTCGGGGCGGAAAAGATCTCTCCCAACGATGTGAAGGCCGAGCTTACGATAACCGAATACGGCGATTGGCTTGTCCGGCAACACTTGTCAATCGGTGTCAGTGGATGGATCGCCAAGCGATTTGCTCAGTGCTTTTTTGGCGACCGCTGATTTGGGGAATCCCATATTTCTCAGCCTGTCTTCTGCATATCCCTTGTCCACGAGAACACCGCGGAGTGCCCAGTGTTCTTCAATCGGGAGGTGTTTAACGTAATCGCAGAACTTGGCATGACTGAATTGACCATTTTCGAAAGCCTCGATCACCTTGAGATGTGGTTGCGCGGCTTTGAAGGCGTCACCCTTTCGGATTGGAGACACACCCGGCAGTTTTGCCTCTGATTCTATGACTGTCTGGATACCTTGATTCACCAGATCATCTCTGTGGCCAAGTTGTTCGGCATCGACTGATTGCTGGTGGACATGCTTTCGGTAATGCGCATCATACCAAGCCGCGTAGCCTTTCCGACGAAACGTAGACATGCTGATGTCGAATTTCTCTGCTAGTGCTGACTTGGAGACGTGACCGCTTTTCTTCCCCTGTGCCAAGCGTTCCCTCCGAATTGCTATGATCAGGTTGCGGAGTCTTAACCGGTCTGCTCTGGAAACAATGCCATGCTCATCGTCCCCCGGCAGAAAACACTCAGGAGGAAGCTCAAATACCGGAATATCCCAAAGCATGTCCTTCTTGGCGTCTCTATCGATATCGCCCTTGCGCTCGACGTCATGCTCTGTTTTGGCTGGCTTGTGTTTCAGGAATTTGGCGATTTGTTTGGGTGACAATCCTTCGGTGTGAGTAAAATGGCGGATGATTTCAGTCGCTGCCAGAAAGGCGCTTTTCTCGATGCCAAGTTTTTCACCGTTTTCGTCAACCTGAAAACCCTCCGGGGTTATCGTAGTTCTGCACTGGTTGATCGCTTCGCGAGCCAAGTCAGCGGCAAGCTGTTTTGCCCACCACCAATAGAAGTCATTACAAAGACGGATTCGGCGATGGCGGCCCCGG
>JBAZIR010000511.1:0-3832 GCA_041651735.1 Verrucomicrobiia bacterium
ACGCCGGTGGTCGAGCCGGGCCGCGTTTATGTCTGTTTCGGCACGAGCGGCAGCGCGTGTCTCGATGCGGCGACGGCGAAGGTGATCTGGAAGAACACGGAGTTGCAGCTCGACCACAAGGAGGGTGCGGGCAGTTCGCCGATAATCCACGGCGGACTTTACATTCTCCACTGCGACGGCAGGGATGTGCAATACGTGGTGGCGCTCGACAAGAACACGGGCCGCATCGTGTGGAAGACGAAGCGCAGCGCTCCGCTGGAAGCCAAGAAACCCGATTTCCGCAAAGCTTATTGCACGCCCCAGGTGATCATCGTCGGCGGCCGGGAACAACTCATCTGCGTCGGAGCGCATCGCATTTACGCCTACGAGCCAAAGACCGGCAAGGAAATCTGGTTCTGCGACCTGCCCGGTTTCTCCAACGTGCCCCGGCCCGTTTTCGGTCACAAGTTGATATTCGTCGGCACGGGGTTCATGAAGCCGGAGCTGTGGGCGATCCGGACGGACGGAAAGGGCGACGTGACACAGACGCATGTGGCGTGGAAGATGCCGAAGATGGCAGCGTTGAAATCGTCTCCAACGCTGGTGGACGACGCGCTCTACATGCTGCACGACGGCAACGGAACGTTGACGTGCCTCAACGCAAAGAGCGGCGAACCATTCTGGCAGGAGAAACTCGGCGGCAGCTTTTCGGCCTCACCGATTTGCGTGGATGGGCGGGTCTATTTCTTCAACGAGAAGGGCCAGACAACGGTGATCAAGCCGGGCCGGGCATTTGAGCGACTCGCAGCGAACAATCTCGACGCCGGTTTCATGGCGACACCCGCGGTCACGGGCCGGGCGTTCATTGTGCGGACAAAGACGCACCTGTATCGAATCGAGAAGACAGCAAAGTAACAGCAAATGCAGATGCGATGCAGTACGCCGTCGAGTGGGCCAGGAAGGGCTCAGGAAAGTCACAGGAGCGGGTATTGCATCGGCGGAGGCGGGGGCGTATCCTGCCGACTCAATAGAGGCGAACCATGACCGAAATACTCCAATCTTTGGTCGTTGCGTTTTTAATCTGGGCGGTGCTCGTGCTGGGGTTTATCTGTGTCGTTTGGTGGCGCGGATTCGCGAGGTTCAAACGAGGGTTTCTCCTGACCGTCATGACGGCGCTGGCTGGCATGGCGTTGATGGCGGCATCGATCATTGGTGTTTGGGGTTATCAGGCGTCGAAAGACGTCGTGTCGCACGAACTGGTGGTGGAACTCGAGAACGTCGCCGACATCGTCGAGGCGCAACTCGACACCATCGTGGAACGTGTCAAACAACGGCTCGATGAAATGGGGCGGGGCGTGGTGCCGTTACTGCGCCGCAACGCATCGGCCGAGCAACTGGCCGACTCGTTGCGAGTCATCCAGCGGTTTGATCATCGTTGTCTGCAGGTTCGGGTTGTGGACAAGGATCTGCACCCGCTGGCGACGACGAGCGTCTCGGGAGAGACCGAGCCGATTAATCGCATCGGCGCGGTGTTCACGGTGGAAGGCAAGACATTCGTGTCCGATCCGCATGAATCGACTGTTTTCAAGAAGCACGTTGTTTTGATCGGCGTGCCGATCAAGGATGAAAAGGGCGATGTGCTCGGTGGCATCAACGTGCAGTTCGACTTGCAGGGGATGATGGTGGATTACCTCAAAACGGTCCGATTCAACCAGAGTGGTTATGCCGTTCTCGTATCGAACGACGGTCATGTTCTCGCGCACCCCAAGCCGGAGCGGATCAATGACGACATCTCTTCTTACGCGGCCATCCAACGGGCGAGGCAGACCGGCGGCCGTGGCGCAGTCGTACAGCGCAACAAAGAGGGAATGGAACGCCTGATGATCTATCGCGCCATCAAGAACCCGGCAACGGTGGATCCCAAGCCGTGGTTTTTGCTGGCGGAAGTCAATCAGTCTGAGGCTCTGGCGCCGTTGCAGGACTTGTATGATGAATTTGCCCTCGGTCTGGCCGTGCTCATTGTTGCCAGCCTTTTCATCGCGTGGGGATTGTCCGTTTCCATCAGGCGTCCCGTGTATGAGATGCTCGCCACGGTGCAGCGGGTCAAGAGCGGCGACCTGACGGCGCGCACCACGGTGGTCGGGCGCGATGAACTCGGCCAACTCGGAGCGGCCCTCAACGAGATGGCCAAAGGGCTGCAGGAGCGCGACCGGGTGAAGGACATCTTCGGCCGCTACATCGCCACCCAGATTTCCGACAAAATTCTGAAAGGGGATATGAACCTCGGTGGCGAAATGCGCAACGTCACCATGTTGTTCTCGGACATCCGCGGCTTCTCGGCAATGTCCGAGGAGCTTACGCCGCAGCAAGTGGTCGCGTTTCTGAACAACTATTTTTCCGAGATGGTCGAGGCCGTGTTCGAACAAGGCGGCGTGCTCGACAAATTCATGGGCGACGGCATGCTGGCGGTGTTCGGCTCGATCGTCGACCAGCCGGACCATCCGCGCCGCGCCGTGCAGGCGGCGTTGCGGATGAAGGCGTTGCTGGGGAAGATCAACGGCGAGCGCGGCATGGCCGGCAAGCCACCCATTGCCATCGGCATCGGCATCCACACCGATGACGTCATCGTCGGCAACATCGGCTCGAACAAGCGGCTCGAATACACCGTCATCGGCGATGGCGTGAACACCACCTCGCGCGTGGAGACACTGAACAAACAGTTCGGCACGACCATCCTGATCACCCAGCCCACCTACGAGGCGGTGAAGGATGCGTTCGAATGCCGGTCGATGCCCGACACGCAGTTGCGCGGCAAAACCAAGACCTTCAGCTTCTACGAGGTGCTGAGCGAAAAGTCGTAAATCCGAAGTGAGTCGCAGGCCGGGACATCGCTTGACGTCCGGAATGCACGCCGACTAGAGTCATCCACCCGAAAGAAACGAAGATTGTTCCGCCTGACACGGTTCTTTCAGGCCATTTGCGAATCGTTACACCATATAATTGCATTTCAACTGGAGCCGCCATGTATCTGCCCATCAAGTCTGCCGTCGTAGCAGTCCTTGTTACCATCCATCTCACGGCGTTTGCCGCGCCGCCGGCCCCGGTTGATAACAAACTGGGAATGATTGACGACTGCCGCTACGCCGATGATGCGGCGGCCCAGAAAGCGTGGCGGCCAATGGGCGGCAGCGCACCCGCCGTCGCAGCGACGCTCGAAGGCCGCAAGGCGTTGCGCCTGCCGTGCAACTTCGCCGGCACCGCCATCGAGCGCGCGTCGTGGGACCGAAAGGTGAAGCTGGACCTCGTGCCGTGCCAGGGTGTCCAGTTCAAGGTCTTCTGCAAGAACCCCGCGCCGATTTCGCACTTCAGCATCTATTTTCAGAGCGGTGGCGGCTGGTATTCCACCGGTTTCTTCCCCGAAGCCGCCGGTTGGAACACCGTCACAATCAACAAGGCCAGCACGCGCTCGGAGGGAACACCCGCCGGCTGGAGCAACATCGAGACGATTCGTATCTCCGCATGGCGCGGCCGGAGTGAGGACACGGAACTTCTCCTGGGCGACCTCCGCATGACCGGCGTGCTCGGCGTGGACTCCAGTGTTGCCGTGGTGCGGGGTGAGTCGCTGGCGCGCGGCCGCTCGGGTGAGGCCAGGAGCGCCGATCAGTTCGCAGAAGGCGTGACGCAGAATCTCGCAGCCCTCGGCATCGGTTGCTCGATGATCAGCGATCTCGACCTGACCGCCGAACGGCTCGCCAAGGCCAAGCTCGTCATCCTGCCGCACAACCCTGCCATGCCCGACAAGGCGGCGGACGAATTGATCAAATTCCTCGGGCGCGGTGGCAAACTGCTTGTG
>JBAZIR010000512.1:0-3824 GCA_041651735.1 Verrucomicrobiia bacterium
TGGCCTGAAAGTGTGACTGTCAGCATCGTCCTGCAACAACTTGAAATTCCACCCGACCGGGCATGGGTGTTGTGCGGCTCTGAGGTTTTTGGAGGGGTGGTCCGTTTTCGGTTGATCGGAAATTCTGGACAAATCACCAGTTGTGGCTAGGTTCCAGCGTCCGTCAACGGTTGGAGCGTCATGGTGGATCACGGGCACAGATGATACAAGCCTCGACAGAACCCAGAACGTTTGTCGTCGCGGCCATCGTCTCGTGCTGTCACAAATCGGGATTGAATAAGGCGAGAGAGTCGGATGCGTTGCCTCCCAGATACAACACCAGAGTTTGCAGGCCATGAAAGCCTCTGAACCATCAGCGTCTCGCGCGGGGTGGATGTTTCTGCTGGTGTTCCTCCTGCTGGTATCGGGCATTGTCACGACGGGAGTGTTCTATTACCGGCATCTCGAACAGCAATTCCGCGCCAAAGTGGAGCAGCAAGTTTCGGCCATCGCGGATTTGAAAGTGAGTGAGTTGGTGCAGTGGCGCAACGAGCGATTGGGAGATGCCAACACCCTCCATGACAATCCCGCGTTCTCAACTCTGGCGCAGCGCTTCTTTGAGAAACCAGAGGACACCGAGGCCCGACGATTGCTTCAGACGTGGATGAGCAGAATCCAGACGAGCCTCAATTACAGTCAGGTCGTCCTGACGGATACGCAAGGCGTTATACGCCTGTCGGCTCCCGAAGTTTCGCCGAGGGTTGTCCCGTATCTTGTGAAGGCTGCCGCTGCCTGTCTGGATTCCGGGAAGGTGACATTTCTTGATCTGCACCGCGATACGGCCGATGCCCCTCCGCACATGGCCGTCATGATTCCCGTCTTCGATGATCAGGCCGGCCGCCGGTCTCTGGGCCTCATCGTCCTGCTCATTGATCCGGAAACGTATTTCTATCCTTTCATCAAACGCTGGCCGTTGCCCAGCCTGACCGGTGAAACATTGCTCGTGCGCCGGGAAAGCAACGAGGTTGTTTATTTGAACGCCCTCCGGTTTCAAAACAACGCAGCGCTGAACCTGCGTGTGCCTTTGGACCGCGCCACCATGCCTGCGGTGCAGGCTGTCTTGGGCCGCGAGGGGGTCATGGAAGGCGAGGACTACCGCGGCGTGCCGGTCGTGGCGGCCCTGCGCACCATTCCGGATTCGCCGTGGTCGCTGGTCGCTCGCATGGACATTGCGGAAGTGTATGCGCCGTTGCGCGCGCAATTGTGGCGAGTGATCATCATGATCGGCGTTATGATCTTTGGCGCAGGATCCTGCGTGGTGATGGCCTGGCGGCACCAGCGCGCCCGGTTCTACCGGGAAAGGGCGGCAGCGGCAGAGAAGTTGCAGGAAAGCGAAAGCAAGCTGATCGAAACCCAGAAAATGGCCCAATTGGGACATTGGAGCTGGGACGTAAAAACCGGCGCGGTCGAATGGTCGGAGGAGGTGTTCCATATCTTTCAACTCGACCCGGAGAAATTCACCCCTCACATCAACTCCATACTGGAATTATCGCCATGGCCCGAAGATCACGCGCGTGACAAGGAGTTGATACAGAAGGCGATGAAGTCTCACGAAAAAGGCGCCTACGACCAACGTTTTATTCGTCCGGACGAGAGCATCGGTTACTACCACTCGACCTTCCAAGGCAAATACGATGGCGACGGCCAGCTCGTCTCCATTGTCGGGACGGTGATGGATATCACCGCGCGCAAGCGTGTGGAGGAAGCGCTCCAACAGACTGCGCTGGAGTTGCAGGAAAAGAACGCGGAACTGGAACGTTTCCTCTATACGGCCTCTCACGACCTGAAGAGCCCGGTGGTGACGGTCAGGACATTCCTGGGTTACATGGAGCAAGACATGGCGGCAGGCGATGCCGGCCGGATCGAAAAGGACATGCGCTTCATCCGTGCCGCCACGGACAAGATGGCGCGGTTGCTCGATGAGCTGCTGAAAATCTCACGCATCGGCCGGGTCGTCAGCCTGCCGGTGCGCGTCACGTTCCGGAACCTGGTGGACGAAGCGCTCGGGGCGGTAGCCGGATACGTCGCCGGGCGGGGCGTAACGGTGAAAGTGGGCGAACACGACGTGACGCTGTATGGCGACCGGCTCAGGCTGGCCGAGATCTGGCAGAACCTGGTGGAAAACGCCTGCAAGTTCATGGGCAATCAAAAAGAACCGCGCATCGAGATCGGCGTGGAGGCGCGCGGCGTCGAGACAGTATTCTTCGTGCGGGACAACGGCATGGGCATAGACTCACGCTACCACGCGAAGATTTTCAACCTGTTTGAGAAACTCGATCCGAAAGCAGAAGGCACGGGCCTCGGCCTGGCCCTTGTCAAACGGATCGTGGAGTTGCATCAGGGACGAATCTGGGTGGAATCCACGGGACTGGGACAGGGCGCGAGCTTCTGTTTTACCCTGCCGCGAGCGGTCCATAATCCAGAAGAAGGAAAGAAAACATGAAAGGTGAACCGATTGTCATCCTGCTGGTGGAAGATGATGAGGGCCATGCCGAAATCGTGCGTCGAAACTTCGAGATGTGCCGCATGGCCAACCACCTGATACATGTCGCCGATGGGCAGGCGGCGTTGGACTACCTCAATCACCGGAATGAGTTCAGCGACCCGGCCAAGTCACCGCGGCCGGGCGTCATCCTGCTCGACCTGCGCCTGCCGAAGGTGGACGGGCTGGAGGTGTTGAAGATCGTCAAGGCAGACCCCAAGCTCCACGCCATTCCGGTGGTCATACTGACCACATCGAGTGCCGAAACGGACATGATCAGGGCTTACGACCGTCACGCCAACAGCTACCTGGTCAAGCCGGTGGATTTCACGCAGTTCACGCAGCTGATGGAGACCTTCGGCTACTACTGGCTGGCGTGGAACCAATATCCGCTCTGAAACCACACAGGAGACCCAAATGAATGATCAGCCGCTGCACTTGCTGATCGTCGACGATGAAGAGGCGCACGTCGAGGCCGTCCGCCGTGCCTTCGACGCAGCAGGCACGAATGCCGATATCCATGTGGCCGGCACGTTGCGGGAATACCGGGAGCAGGTCGCGGCGCATCCGCCAGACATTGCGCTGGTGGATTTGAACCTGCCAGACGGCCGCGCCACAGAGATCCTGACGCTTCCACCGGAAAACGCGCCATTCCCCGTCCTCGTCATCACCGCCTTTGGCAATCAGCAGACCGTGGTCGAGGTGATGAAGGCAGGCGCGTTGGATTACGTGGTCAAGTCGCCTGAAGCCTTTGCCACCATGCCTCGGACAGTCGAAAGCACGCTCCGCGAGTGGAACCTGCTGCAAAGCCACAAGCGGATGCAGCTGACGCTGCAAATGACACAGCGCTGCATGGATCGCGCTTCGGACGCCGTCTTTTGGATAGCGCCCGATGCGCGACTCCTCTACGTGAACGAAGCGGCTTGCAAGAACCTTGGCTATTCCCGCGACGAACTCCTCGCCATGTCTGTGCCGGACATCGATCCGGATTATCAGGCGGACGCATGGCCGGCCCACTGGACCGAGCTGAGACGATCCGGCTCCATGATCTTTGAGAGCCGCCATCGCGCCAAGGATGGCCGGGTCTATCCGACGGAAGTCAGTGCCAATTACCTCAACTTCAACGGACTGGAAATCAACTTCGCCTTTGTGCGCGACATCAGCGAGCGCAAGTGCGTGGAACAGGCGCTGTGCGAAAGCGAACTCAAGCACCGGACGCTGTTCGAGATGGCCAACGACGCGATCCTGCTGATGCGTCAGGGCCGGTTCGTTGACTGCAACGCGCAGGCTCAGATATTGTTTG